>NZ_JBJZOI010000025.1:0-74753 GCF_047200635.1 Saccharopolyspora antibiotica
GCAGAAAGAAATCTACACACCCCGCGAAACGGCCCGAACACCACCCCCCTCTTAACGTGAAAACCGCTGGTCATCACGCTTTCACCCGGATGGCGGCTTGTATGCGCCCGAGCGTTCGGCGGTCCGGGGCGACCACCTTCGAGTGATCACCCTGCGTTCTCCGGGTTGGGGCCGGTTCCCGCCGGTAACCTGCTCGCCGATGAAGAGGCAGGGGGTATCAGTGGACGCGACACCGATCTACACGGAGCTGCAGCAGCAGCTGATCGACCCGGAGGCCGACAACTGGGGCCTGAGCTCCCCACCGGAGTTCGCGGCGGCGCTCACCGAGAGCGCCGAGTCGGGCGCGGCCGCCGGCACCGAGCAGCGGACCGACGCGGGCACGCGCGCGAAGGGGCGCAGGCACCGCGCCGCCGACTGAGGTCCGGCGACCACCTCACCGGGCCAGCCGAACGCCTCGGCGTGAGGGCGCGACGCCCGTTGCGGGAGACCGGCGCCCGGCCGGCCGCGCGAATGCCTCCGCGCGGGAGCGCGCGAGGACGAGGTGCGCGGGCGGATCGGGGACACGCGCCCGGCCATGTGGCCGAACGGGTCAAGACGTGCAGAACCGCATCGCGGATGACCACGATGCGGTTCTCGTGTGCTCGGGTCCGAACGCCGAGCGCGGGTGTTCGCGGAAACCCCTCCCGTCCGGCGGCGACCTCTCGGTGCGCCTGGGCCCGGGACCGGGGATCCGGGTTTTCAGTCCACGGCGGAGGAGAATTGCGGCAGCGACACCGAAGGAACGGCGGCGTTCTGGCGCTCGTCGAGGGGTTCGGAACGCCGCTCGGAGATGACCTGTTCCGGCTCGCGATCTTCGAGGCGCACCGGGCTCGCGGAAGCGGAGTCGGCGGTGGGTTCCAGATCGTTCTGCTTGCTGAGCCGATCCTTGCTGCGTTGCGCCGCGCCGCGAATCTGTTCGGTCAGCTGGCGGTTCACCTGGCGGGCATCCCGATCTTCCCGTTCCGGGCGCTTCGCCGGGGCAGCAGCGGGTCGCTCCCGCTCCGGTTCCCGCGCGTGCTCGATGTATCGAGCGAACACCCCGCGCAGGCGCTGCGCGTGCCGTTCGCTCAAGTCGATTTCGTAGGTCACACCGTCCAGCGCGAAAGTGACGGTCTGCTGGGCTGGCGACCCGTCAATGTCGTCGACGAGTTCGACCTGAATCCGCTCGGCCATGATCACCTGTCTCGGGAACGTGCCCCGTCTCGATCCGCGACACCTGCAGGCGAGACACCTGCGACCCTGACCCACGTTGTAGCACGCAGCATCGCTGTTGTCTCGCGTCAACGATAGAACAGCACCACCGGCGGCTGAGAACCGCCGTGCGGGGGCACCGTCGACCCACGATCCCGGGCCACCGGGCGAACCACCCGCGACACACGGTAGCGGATCGGCCGCGAAATCGAGAAAGTAATCTCAGGCACAACGGGTCGGCACTTCCCCGTTCCGGTGCCGGTAGCAGCGTCTGGGAGACCCAGGGTGGCACATTTTCGCAACAACGGTTTATTGTTCTGATCGTTCTTCGTACGCTCTTGCGCGAAGGTCAGCAATAACGAACCGGAATCGAGGGTTTTCCAGTGGCGCAGAAGGTCACCGTGCAGCTCGTCGACGACGTCGACGGGTCGGAAGCTGAGTCGACGGTCGAGTTCAGCCTGGACGGCGTCGACTACACCATCGACCTGTCGGCCGACAACGCCGCCAAACTGCGGGACTCGCTGGCGTCGTACGTCTCCAATGCGCGCCGGACGGGCGGTCGCAAGCGCTCCGCGGGGAAGGTCGGCAAGGCCGCCGCGGCTCCGACGGCGGCCGACCGGGAACGCAACCAGGCGATTCGGGAATGGGCCCGGGAGCAGGGCATGCAGGTGTCGGATCGGGGACGCATTCCCTCGGAGATCGTGGACGCCTACGACAAGGCTCAGTGAGCAGGTCGGGATGCCGCGCGGTGCGGCCAGCGCGAGGCCGGACATTTCCGGTCCACGTGGCACCGCGCGGCATTCACGTCTTCGCTGCCGCCGCGGTCAGCCGCGCTCGTTCCGGAAGCGCGTGATCTCCTGCGCGGTCGGCATCGACGCCATGGCGCCGTGGCGGCCGACCGCCAGCGCCGAGGCGGCTGACGCCTCCCGCAGCGCGTCGAGGGCGTCGTACCCCGCCGCCCGCCTGGCCGCGAGGACACCGACGAAGGTGTCGCCCGCCGCGGTGGTGTCCACCGCCCGCACCTGGTGCGCGGGAACCTCCCGCACCTCGCCCGTCCGATCGCCGTGCAGCGCTCCGGCCGATCCGAGCGTGATCACGACTTCCGGAACCCGCCGCAGCAGTTCCGCCAGCGCGTCCCTCGGGCCCGCCCGTCCGGTGAGGACGGCCGCTTCGTGCTCGTTGGGCACCAGCAGGTCCACGTCGGCCAGCAGCCGGTCCGGCAGCTCCGCCGCGGGCGCCGGGGTCAGCACGACCGGCACTCCCGCGGCGCGCGCGGTCGAGGCGGCGGCCGCGACCCCGCTGAGCGGGATCTCCAGTTGCAGCAGCAGCACGTCCGCGCCCGCGATGAGTTCCGCGTCGCCCGGGGCCAGTCCGTCGACCGCCGCGTTGGCCCCGGGGACCACGACGATGGAGTTCCCGCCCTCGTCGTCGACGACGATGTGCGCGGTTCCGCTGCTGCCGGGGGCGGTGCGCAGGCCTCGGGTGCCCACTCCGTAGCCGCGCAGGGCTTCGCGGAGCGCTCCGCCGAAGTCGTCCTCACCGATCGCGCCGATGAGCAGCGACTCGGCTCCGGCCCGCGCGGCCGCGACGGCCTGGTTCGCGCCCTTGCCGCCGGGCGCGGTGCGGAATTCGCGGCCGAGCACGGTTTCCCCGCGTTCGGGCGCGGTTCCGACGTAGGCCACCAGGTCCATGTTGCAGCTGCCGAACACCGCCACCGTCGTCGTCACGCGGCACATGATCCCCCATTCAGCGCGGCGGCGGGTGCGTACCATGCCGAGGATCCGGGGAAGGAGAGGACGAGCAGCGGTGGACTACGTGGTGACGGCGGAGCTCGAACCGCCGGGGACTGTGCGGGGACTCGACGAGTTGCAGCAGCAGGGGGTGGTGGCGCTGCTGGACCGCAGGCTCGCGCTCGTGGAGGGCGTCACCGGCCCGGAGCAGGCAGACATCGACGTGCTGGACTACCGCATCACGCCGGCCTCGGACCGGGCGACCGTGGTGCTGGTGCTGGACTCGCCGTCGCTGGTGTCGGCGGAGTGGGCCGCGGCGACGGTGCTGGACGAGCTGCTCGGTGAGATCGAGCCGCTGAGCGGCTGGACGGTGGCGGACTCGAAGGTGCGGATCACCGAGGACGAGTTCAACCAGAGCCTCGCGGCCGCCGACGTGCTGGCCCCGGAGGATTCCAGCGCGCTGGAGGCGGCGGTGGAGGCCGCGCTGGAGGATTCGGCGGAGCCGGCGATGGAGTCGCGGCAGTGGCGGCGGACGCTGCTGGAGTGCGCGCCGCGGTTGCGGGCGTTCGGCACCGAGGCGTTCGCCGCGGCGGGCGTGGACGAGGTCACGGCCCGGCTGGCGGCGGGGGCGCTGGTGCACGCGGTGTGGGTGGTCACCGACGAGATCTTCTACGACGAGCTGTCGTTGTCGATCAACAACGCGACCGTGGACGAGGCGCGTGGCCTGCTGGTGCTGGAAGAGCTCCCGCCCTGCTACGACGACCGCTACGACTCGGCGTTCGCGCGGGCGTTCCTGCTGGCCTCGGCGGCGGTGACGACGCGGCTGGCGGATCCGGTGTGGACGCCGCCGCGCTGCGTGGCCGAATCGCTGGCGCTGCGGTTGGTGGTGCACGAGGCGCAGGTGCTGCTGGAGGCCGCGGAGTTGCTGGAGTGGTCGGAGAGCACGCCGATCTACGCGCGGTTCGCGGCGGCCGCGTTCCCCGGCGCCGCGCACGACGAGCTCTACGACGTCGACGTCCGCCCGGACGAGGGCTCGGCGGAGTCCGCGAGCGCGGCGGCGGGGGCGCGGTTGCGGGAGCGCGGGCTGGCTTTCGAGCAGTGGTTCGGCCCGAAGGAGGGGGCCGAGGGGCTGCACCCGTACCTGCAGTTCCTCTGAGTTGGCCGGGGCGATGCCGAGGGCCCGCCCGATCGCGCGGATCGGGCGGGCCCTCGGAGTCACTGCTCAGTCCTGGTTGCGCACCGAGTGCGGTGGGACGGTGCTGCCGATGAGGCTGGCGTCGTCGATGGTGCGCGGCTGGTAGGGGCTGTTCGGCAGGTTCTCCAGCATGAGGTTCGTCGGGTCGTCGACCGGTTCGGCGCGGCCGAACAGGAACGCCCACTCGTGCTCGTCGGAGCCGAAGTAGGTGACGGTCTCGAACACCGAGCGGAACCGGTTGTAGGCGCGGACGAGGGTCTCGTTGCGCCACACCGTCGGGCAGCCCGCCTGGAAGGCGACGACGCCGCCGGGGGCGAGGACGGTCTGGCAGCGCTGCAGGAATTCGAGCCCGTAGAGCCGGTTGTGCTGGCCGTCGGCGTCGTCGGCCCGCTCGTCGGGGAGATCGACCACGACGAGGTCGTAGCCCTCCGGCGGGGCCTGCTCCAGGAAGGCGACGCCGTCGCCGAAGTGCAGCGCGATCGGGCCCTCGCCGCGTTGCAGCGCGGGCAGTTCATCGGTGGTGTAGCCGTAGGGCAGGTGTTCGGCGCAGGCCCGGACGCACTCCTCGTCGATGTCGACGTGGTCGACCCGGGTGGCTCCGGCGGCGACGGCGAGCTGGCTGGCGACGCCTTCGCTGGAGCCGATGATGAGCACCCGGTCCAGCTTCGCGGCGAGCAGGAAGCCGGGGACCAGCATGGCCTCGTGGTAGACCAGCTGGGAGAACTCGGTGCTCTGCCGGTCGTCGTCGCAGAACAGCGACACGCCCTGCGAGGTGCGGGCGATGAGCACGTGCTGGTAGGCGGTGTCGCCTTCCCACACGACCTCGTCCACGCGCCACAGCCGCCGCAGGTCGGCGCCCAGGGGTTCGTCGACCCAACGCTGCCCGTCGATTTCGATCAACGGTGCTCCTCCTCGAAACGTCGCCCAGGGTGGGCAGGAACGCACTTCAGGTGTCCATTGTGGAGGGATTGCTCGCCGGCTCGCGGGTGCGCGAGCCGGCGAGCCGGTCACGACAGATCGGGATCGTAGTCCCGTCCGCGGCGGATGGTGCGGGTGTTCACCGAGCCGGGGCGCAGGGCCTCCGCGAGCAGCTCCACCGCGCGTTCGGGCTGCGCGGTGTTCCCGCAGGTGAACACGTCGATGAAGATCGAGCCCTCTTCCGGGTAGGTGTGCAGCGACGCATGGGATTCCGACAGCAATGCCAGCACGGTGACGCCCTGCGGCTCGAACCGCTTGGCGATCACCTGGCACACCGTGGCCTGCGAGCGGCTCAGCGCGCTGTGCAGGGTGTCCCGGAGGAACTGCTCGTCGTCGAGCAGCTGCGCGTCCACTCCGTCGAGCTCGGCGAGTACGTGCTGCCCGGTGAACAGACCGACGGGTTGCAGGGTTCCGGCATCAATCGACATCTATCGACCTCCCAACATTTCGCAGATTTCGCTAGGAACGTGCTCGTTCGAGGGCGGCGTGCGTCCGCTGCGGCGTGCGTCCGCAGCGGTCAGGATCGCTCGTGCCCGTCGATGCAGTAGGTCGGCAGCGGCGGGAAGCCGTTGAAGCCGACCGAGGCGTAGCTGGCGGTGTAGGCACCGGCGCTGAGCAGGTCCACCGCGTCCCCGGGACGCAGGGTCAGCGGCAGCTCGTAGCGGGTGCGCTGGTAGATCACGTCGTCGCCGTCGCAGGTGGGTCCCGCGAGCACGACGGGCCCGGTGGGATCTCCGTCGCGGGAGGTCCGCAGCCGGTAGGTGATGGCCTCCCCCTCGGTCTCGGCGAGCCCGTTGTAGCGGCCGACGTCGAGGTACACCCAGCGCCGGTCGGAGCCGGTCTCCTCGGTGACGAGCACGACCTCGCCGCGCAGCACGCCCGCGTCCCCGACGAGGCGGCGCCCAGGTTCGACCAGGAGCTCCGGGCGCCGCGCGCCGAACTCGCGGTCGAGCGCCCGCTCGATGCTCCGCGCGTAGTCCGCCAGCGGCGGCGCGGCGTCGGTGTAGTGCGCGGGCAGGCCGCCGCCGAGGTTCACCATCCGCGCGTCGACGCCGAGCTCGGCGAGGCCGCGGAAGACCTCGCCCGCGGCGCGGATGCCGTGTTCCCAGGCGGCCGTGTCGTGCTGCTGGGATCCGATGTGGAAGGACACGCCGAACGGGTCGAGCCCCAGCTCGGCGGCGCGGTGCAGCAGCCGGACGGCCGTCTCGGGCGGGCAGCCGAACTTGCGCCCGAACGGGGTGCGGGAGCCGGTGTTGTCCACCAGGACGCGGCAGAACACCTGGGCGCCGGGGGCCTCCTCGGCGATCGCGGTGAGGTCGGACTCGCTGTCGGTGGCGAACAGCCGGACGCCCAGCGCGTGAGCGCGGGCGATGTCGGCGCGCTTCTTGATGGTGTTGCCGTAGGAGATCGCGCCCGGGTCGGCGCCCTGCGCCAGGCAGAGGTCGATCTCGCCGGGGCTGGCGACGTCGAAGGACGAGCCGAGGGCCGCGAGGGCGGCGACGACCTCCGGTTGGGGATTGGCCTTGACCGCGTAGCAGATCCGCGCGTCCGGCAGCGCCGTCCGGAGTTCCGCGTAGCGCTCCCGCACCGCCGCCAGGTCCAGCACCAGGCAGGGGGTGCCGGGTCGGGCGGCGTCCAGGTGGGCCCGGACCCGGTCAGCGGAACGTGCCGCGGTTCCGGCGACGTCGCCGTCGCTCGGGCGGTCCGTCACACCGGTGGTGGCGGACAGGTCGGTCAATCCCGTTACCTCCGTGTTCTCCGGGCCTCGCGCGGCGTGCACCGCCGGGCCGGGTGGGTGGGCGGCCGAGGGCCGACCAAGCACGGTACCGGTCGACGCAGTGGATTACGAACCGATCGGGTGAAACACCCGGGGCCGCGGGGACGAATGTGACCACTCACACGAGAGGTGGGCCGGGCGCTGCAGGCGGGTCGTCGACGAGGTGCAGCGCGAGGTGGAAGTCGACCCGCGCCGGGAGGTTTCCCAGTTCCCGCCCGGTGATCTGCTCGATGCGGCCGATCCGGTAGCGCAGCGTGTTCACGTGCAGGTGCAGCGACCGGGCGCACCGGGACCAGGAGCCGGAGCAGTCGAGGAACACCCGGAGGGTGCGCACCAGCTCGGCGTCGTGGGCGGCGTCGTAGGCGACGAGCGGGCCGAGCAGCTTGTCCCGGTAGGACCGGCGCAGGTCCTCGGGAACGGCGGCGAGCAGCACCCGGTGGGAGGCGAGGGCGTCGGCGGTGACGACGCTGCCCGGGTCGTGCTCGGCGAGCTCGCGCGCCTGCCCCGCCTCCTCCAGCGCGGTGCGGAGCCCGGCGGCGGTGCCGGTGTCGCTGAT
This sequence comes from Saccharopolyspora antibiotica, assembly GCF_047200635.1. Lineage (NCBI taxonomy): Bacteria > Bacillati > Actinomycetota > Actinomycetes > Pseudonocardiales > Pseudonocardiaceae > Saccharopolyspora > Saccharopolyspora antibiotica. The sequence goes on from NZ_JBJZOI010000025.1 coordinate 7,467, forward strand.
GCCGGTGCACAGCCGGACGTCGGGGGCGGCGAGGGCGGCGAACTCGCGGAACAGCCCGGGCAGCGCGGCGAGCTGGTCCGCGCCCGCGGCGAACACGGCGGCGGCCGCGTCCCCGAGCGGCGTCGCGGCGGCGGGCAGTCCCGTGGCGGTGGCGAGCTCGCGCAGCACCGCCCCGGCTGCCGCGCCCCGACCGCCCGCGGGCGCGGGGTCGGTCGAGAGCCGCACCACGCGGAGGGGTTCACCGGCAGGCAGACCAGCGGCCTCCAGGCGGGCGGCGATCTCGGCCGCGCTCGCGCTGCCGTCGAGCAGGCCGCGCAGCGCGGCTTCCGCGGCTCGGCCGGCGAGCCGCCGGGCCTGGTCGACCCGGCCGCGCACGAGGGCGACGGCGGTGGCCAGCTCGGCGAGCGCGTCCCTCGGCACGGTCCCGGCGGGGGCGAGGACGAACCAGCGGACGAGGCGCGGTTCGCCGCGGTCGCCGACGACGTGGAACTCCGCGGCGCGCGGCGCGCCGGGCCCGCCCGGGGCCGGCACGGAGCCGGTGTCGGCGGTGGTGCCGTGCAGGGCGGACAGCAGAGCGGCGCGGTCCGGCGGATCGGGGGACCCGGCGAGCACGGCGCCGCTCCCGGACAGCACCCAGCAGCGGGTGCCGAGCTCGGCGGCGGCGAGGCCGAGCACCTGCTCCAGGTCGGCGCCCGCGGCGATCGCGGCGACCCACTCCCGCCCGGCGCCGCGGTGCGCGCCCATGACCCGTTCGGACAGGGTCCCGAAGCTCAGCGCGAGGGGGACCTCCACGAGCGGCAGCCCGTGCGCGCGGCAGGCCTCCACGAGGTCGGCGGGGGTGCTTCCGAGGTGCGCGGTGCCCGCGGCGATCGCGGCGACGCCCGCGTCGGCCAGCGCGGCGGCGAACTCGGCGGAGTCGGCCGGTCCGGTGCGCCACATCAGCCCGGTGAGCACCAGCTCTCCCCCGCTGAGGTAGCGGCGCGGGTCGAGCAGGTCGGTCGTGCAGACGCCGCGCACCACCCGGTCGGCGTCGCCGGTCAGCAGCGTCAGCCCCAGCGCCGGGTCGGAGAGCAGGTCGCTCAGGTGCACGCCGCTCACTGTGCACCTCCGCGGCGCGCCCCGGGAGGCCCGGGCGGATTCACCCGATCGTCATCCACCCGGGCGATCTTCGTAGGAACGCACGAGGGCGCCCCGGTCACCCGTCCGGCATTTCGGGTGTTCCGCCGCTGGTCCTGCCCGGCCCGGCGGTTGTGTACTGGGACCTGACGATCCCCCGACGGAGAGAAGGGCGCCGTGGACTTCCTGCGTCCGGCCTCGTGGCGCGAGGCCTTGGAGATCAGGGCGGCCCGCCCGGAGGCGACCGTGCTGGCCGGCGGCACGGACGTGCTCGTCGAGGTCAACTTCGGGCACCGGCGCCCGGAGGCGCTGCTGGACCTGACGGGGGTGGCGGAGCTCCGGGACTGGGCGGAGCCGGGCGGGCGGGTGCGCGTCGGCGCGGGCGTTCCCTACGCGCGGCTGATCGAGGAGCTGGGCGACCGGCTGCCCGGGTTGGCGATGGCGGCGCGGACCGTGGGCTCCCCGCAGATCCGCAACCGGGGGACGCTCGGCGGCAACCTCGGCTCCGCCTCGCCCGCCGGCGACGGGCATCCGCCGCTGCTGGCGGCGGGGGCGGAGGTGGAGCTGGCCTCGGTGCGCGGGACGCGGACGGTGCCGGTCGCGGAGTTCTTCACCGGCCCGAAGCGCAGCGTGCTCGCCGAGGACGAGCTGATCGCCGCCGTGCTGCTCGACCCGGCGGCCGGGCCGCAGCAGTTCTCCAAGGTCGGCACGCGCAACGCGATGGTGATCGCGGTGTGCGCGTTCGCGCTGGCGCTGGATCCCGCGCGCGAGCGGGTCGGCACCGGGATCGGCTCGGCCGGACCCGTCCCGTTCCGCGCCGCTGCGGCGGAGCGGTTCCTGGTCGGCGAGCTCACCGCGAGCGGGCAGTGGGCGCGGCCCCGCGCGCTGCCGGAACTGGTGGCGAACCGGTTCGGGGAGCTCGTCGCGGCCGCGGCGGCACCGATCGACGACGTGCGGGGCACCGCGGGTTACCGGCGGCACGCGCTCGGCGTGCTGGCGCGGCGCGCGCTGCACCGCACCTGGGACGAGCACCTCGGGAGGGGGCGGCGATGCGCGTGAACTTCACCGTCAACGGACGGCCGCGGCGGGCGGACGACGTGTGGGAGGGCGAGAGCCTGCTCTACGTGCTGCGGGAGCGGCTGGGACTGCCCGGTTCGAAGAACGCGTGCGAGCAGGGCGAGTGCGGCTCGTGCACGGTGACCCTGGACGGGGTGCCGGTGTGCGCCTGCCTGGTCGCGGCCGGCCAGGTGGAGGGCCGCGAGGTCGGCACCGTGGAGGGCCTCGCGGTCGGCGACGAGCTCAGCGACGTGCAGCGGGCGTTCCTGGACGCGGGCGCGGTGCAGTGCGGGTTCTGCACTCCGGGGCTGCTGGTGCAGGCCACGGACCTGTTGGAGCGGCGGCCCGATCCGGCGGACGCGGAGATCCGGGAGGCGCTGGCGGGCAACCTGTGCCGCTGCACCGGCTACGAGAAGATCATGGAGGCGGTGCGGCTGGCGGCGCGGCGGAGGTCCGGCGATGGCTGAGCGGATCGTGCTCGACGGCGCCGCGATCGCCACCGTGGACGGGCCGGAGCACGTCGAGGGGCACGTGGTGGTCAAGGGCGACCGCATCGCGGCGGTCGGCGCGGGCCGGGCGGAGCCGGGGCCGGGCGAGCGGATCGACGTGCGCGGCTGCCTGATCACTCCCGGCCTGGTCAACACCCACCACCACCTGTACCAGCACGCGACGCGCGGCTACGCGGCCGACGCGCCGCTGTTCGAGTGGCTGACGCGGCTGTACCCGGTGTGGGCGGGGCTGGACGAGGACATCGCGCACGCGGCGGCCGCCGCCGGGCTGGCGCGGCTGGCGCTGTCCGGGGCGACCACGGCCGCCGATCACCACTACGTGTTCCCGCGCGGCGGCGGGGACGTGTTCGGCGCGGTCGTGGCCGCGGCCGGGAGCATCGGGCTGCGGCTGCACGCGGTGCGCGGCTCCATGGACCGGGGCCGGTCCCGGGGCGGGTTGCCGCCGGACTCCCTGGTGGAGGACCCGGACGCGGCGCTGGCGGGCACGGACGCGGCGATCGGGCGGTTCCACGACCCGTCGCCGTCGTCGACCGTGCGGGTCGCGGTGGGACCGTGCTCGCCGTTCAGCGCGAGCGAGCGGTTGCTGCGGGACTGCGCGGAGCTCGCCCGGGCGCGCGGGGTGCGGCTGCACACCCACCTCGCGGAGACCGCCGACGAGCAGCGGCAGTGCCTCGCCGAGACCGGCCGCACCCCGGTGGAGTACGCCGACGACGTGGGCTGGCTCGGGCCGGACGTGTGGCTCGCGCACACCGTGCACCTGACGGCGCCGGAGGTGGCGCGGCTGGCGGGCACGGGTACCGGGTCGGCGCACTGCCCCGCCTCGAACGGCAGGCTCGGCGCCGGGACCGCGCCGCTGCGGGAGCTGCTGGACGCTGGCGTGCCGGTGGGGCTCGGCGTGGACGGGGCGGCGTCGAACGAGTCGGGCGGGCTCGGCGAGGAGCTGCGTCAGGCGCTGCTGACCGCCCGCGCCCGCGGTGGCCCCGCGGCCCTGTCGGTGCGGGAAGCGCTGCACGCGGCGACCCTGGGCGGCGCCCGGTGCCTGGGCAGGCAGGAGGAGATCGGCTCGCTGCGGCCCGGCAAGCTCGCCGACCTCGCGGTGTGGCGGCTCGACGGCCTGGAGCACGCCGGGATCGAGGACCCGGTCGCGGCGCTGGTGCTGGGTCCGCCGCCTCCGCTGCGGCTGCTGCTGCGCGGCGGTCGCCCGCTCGTCGAGGACGGGAGGCTCAGCTCGGTGTCCGAAGTCGACCTGGCCAGGGACCTGCGCACCGCGAGCACCGCGATCCGCGCCCGCGCCGAACGCCTGGAGGTGGCCCCATGAGCGGCCCGACGCGCACTCCGCAGCACCTCGACAGCGAGATCGGCGGTGGCATCGGGGAGTCCCCGCAGCGCCCCGACGGCGCGCTGAAGGTGCGCGGCGAGTTCGCCTACGCCTCGGACCTGTGGGCCGAGGACATGCTGTGGGGCGCGACGCTGCGCAGCCCGCACCCGCACGCCCGGATCACCTCGATCGACGTGGGTCCCGCGCTGCGCACCGCCGGGGTGCGCGCGGTGCTCACCGCCGAGGACGTGCCCGGGGACAACCGCTACGGCGTGAAGGAGCGCGACCAGCCGGTGCTGGCCGAGGACGTGGTGCGGTTCCGGGGTGAGCCCGTCGCGCTCGTCGCCGCCGACCACCCGGAGACGGCGCGGCGCGCGCTGGAGCGCATCGAGGTCGGCTACGAGGTGCTGCCCGCCGTCACCGACGCCGAGCTCGCGGCGCACGACACGACGCTGCCGCGGCTGCACGAGAGCGGGAACGTGGTGCGCCACCAGGTGATCCGCCGCGGTGATCCGGATGCGGCGGCCGAGGTCGTCGTCTCCGGCGTCTACACCGTGGGGATGCAGGACCAGGCGTTCCTCGGGCCCGAGGCGGGGCTCGCGCTGCCCGCCGAGGACGGCGGGGTCGACCTGTACCTGGCCACGCAGGACCTGCACTCGGACCGGGCGCAGACGGCGGCCGCGCTCGGGCTCCCGCCGGAGCTGGTGCGGATGACGTTGTCCGGCGTCGGCGGCGCGTTCGGCGGCCGGGAGGACCTGTCCATCCAGGTGCACGTGTGCCTGCTGGCGCTGCGGACGGGCCGGCCGGTGAAGATGGTCTACGGCCGGGAGGAGTCGTTCCACGGGCACGTGCACCGGCATCCGGCGGTGTTGCACTACGAGCACGGCGCCACCCGCGACGGGAGGCTCGTGTACGTGCGGGCCCGGCAGTACTTCGACGGCGGGGCCTACGCCTCGAAGACCCCCGTGGTGGTGGGCAACGCCACCACCCTCGGCGTCGGCCCGTACCGGGTGCCGAACGTGGACCTGGAGTGCTGGGGCCTCTACACGAACAACCCGCCGTGCGGCGCGATGCGCGGGCTCGGCGCCGTGCAACCGACCTTCGCCTACGAGTCCCAGATGGACCGGCTCGCCGAGGAGCTCGGCGTGGATCCGGTGGACCTGCGGATCCGCAACGCCGTCCAGCAGGGCGACGAGCTCCCCACCGGGCAGCGACTGGACTTCCCCGCGCCCGTGGCCGAGCTGCTGCACCGGCTGCGGGCGATGCCGCTGCCTCCGGAGCCCGCCGACCGCGATCTGCGGGAGCTGCCCGGCGGGGTGTCCAACACGACCCGCGGCGAAGGCGTGGTGCGCGGGGTCGGCTACGGGGTGACGATCAAGAACATCTGCTACTCGGAGGGCGCCGACGACTACTCCACCGCCCGGGTGCGGCTCGGGCTCGTCGGCGGCGAACCGCTCGCCGAGGTGCACACCGCCGCCGCCGAGGTCGGGCAGGGCCTGGTCACGGTGCAGCAGCAGATCGCCCGCACCGAGCTCGGCGTCGAGCGGGTCACCATCCACCCCAACGACACCTCGGTAGGCGCCGCCGGCTCCAGCTCCGCGTCCCGGCAGACCTACGTCACCGGCGGAGCGGTGCGGGAGGCCTGCGCGGCCGTGCGGGACGCGGTGCTGCTGCGCGCCGCCGAACTGCACGGGGTGGCGCCCGCCGCGCTGTCCCTGCACGGCGGGAAGGTCATCTCGGCGACGGCCGGGGTGCTCGCCGATCTGGCGGAGGTGCTCGGGGACGGCCCCGTCGAACTCACCCGGGAGTACCACCACCGGCCGACCTTCCCGATGGACGCGACCGGGGCCAGCGAACGGGTCCAGGTGCAGCACGCCTTCTCCGCGCACCGGGCGATCGTCGACGTCGACGTCGAGCTGGGACTGGTCAAGGTGGTGCGGCTGGATTGCGCGCAGGACGTCGGCAAGGCGGTCAACCCCGACGCCGTGCTCGGCCAGATCCACGGCGGCAGCGCGCAGGGTCTCGGACTCGCCGTGATGGAGGAGATCCAGGTTCGGGACGGGGCCATGCGCAACGCCTCGTTCACCGACTACCTCATCCCCACCGTCCTGGACATGCCGCCGATGGAGGTCGCGATCCTCGAACGCGGCGACCCGAACGCGCCCTACGGGGTGCGCGGCGTCGGCGAGCCGCCGACGATCTCCACGACCCCGGCCGTGGTCGCCGCGATCCGCGCGGCCACCGGCAAGGCCCTCACCCACGTGCCCGTCGCACCCCACCACCTCATCTGATCACCGCGACCTCCGGAGCCTCCCCTTGTCCACGACCTCCTCCGACTCCCGCTCGACCGCCGATGCCCGCTGGGCGGCGGAGGCCGTCGAACTCGCCACCCGCAACGTCGAAGCGGGCGGCGGGCCGTTCGGTGCCCTCGTGCTGCGGGACGAGCGCGTCGTCGCCCGCGGCACCAACCTCGTCACCAGCGAGCTCGACCCGACCGCGCACGCCGAGGTGACCGCGTTGCGCCGCGCCTGCCGGGAGCTGGGTTCGTTCAGCCTCAGCGGGTGCGTGCTGGTGAGCTCGTGCGAGCCGTGCCCGATGTGCCTCGGTGCCGCGCTGTGGTCCCGGGTGGACCGGGTCGTGTACGCCGCCGACCGGGACGACGCCGCGCGCGGCGGGTTCGACGACCGGGCCTTCCACGACCTGTTCCGCCACCCCGATCGGCCCTGGCCGACGACGGTCCGGCAGGTCGCGGTGGCGGACCCCGCCGCCCCCTTCCACCGCTGGCAGGCCACCCCCGACCGCATCGCCTACTGAGCGGGTTCGGGTGAGCGGACCGTTCGTCCAGCGGGACGGGACGAACGGTCCGTTCACTCGCGACGGCCCCGGCGATGCGGACTCCGGGGTGAACGGACCGCTGGTCCAGCGGGACGGGACGAACGGTCCGTTCACTCGCGACGGCCCCGGCGATGCGGACTCCGGGGTGAACGGACCATTCGTACGACGAGACTGGACGAGGGGTCCGTTCACTTCGGCACCGCTCCGGAGCGGGTTCGGGTGAACGGACCGTTCATCCAGCGGGATGGGACGAACGGTCCGTTCACTCAGTCGCCTCCCCGGGCGGGCTCGGTAGGGTCGGCGGGGTGCGGGTGGCGGGAGTGGTGCTGGCGGCGGGGGCCGGGCGGCGGTTCGGGATGCCGAAGGCGCTCGTCGAGTACCGGGGCTCGCTGCTGGTGGACCGCGCCGCCCGCGTGCTCGCCGAGGGCGGCTGCGACCCGGTGCTGGTGGTGCTGGGCGCCGCCGAGGCCCAGGTCCGGGCGGAAGCCGAGCTGCGCGGGGTCCGCGCGGTGTCCAATCCGGACTGGAGCACCGGCATGGGCTCCTCGTTCCGGACGGCGCTGACCGCGCTCGACGACGAGCCCGCGGACGTCGCGGCCGCCGTGGTGCTGCCGGTCGACATGCCGGGTGTCACGGCCGAGGCCGTGCGCCGCGTCGTCGCCCGCGCCGCTCCGGACGCGCTGGCCGCCGCTTCGCTGGCGGGCCGCCGCAGTCACCCGGTGTTGCTCGGCCGGGCGCACTGGCGAGGGGCCGCCTCCCGCGCGGTCGGGGACGCGGGTGCGCGCGGTTACCTCCGTGATCGGGCGGTCACCCTGGTGAGGTGCGACGGCATCTCGGAAGGTTTCGATATCGACCGTCCCGCAGACCTCGACCACCGCTAGCCCGTAGAGTCGGCTGTCACGCGTGAGGTGACGCCGAGCGGCACCGCCCGCGGCCGCGACGCCCGCCAGGCAGGCGCGCCGACCCGGGAACGGTGCGACGTCACCGGTCCGCAACAGCGCCGACGGGGAGGCAACATGGCAACCGGACACATCACGGCCAACTACGTGCCGGACGGCGACGACTGGTCGGTGACCGTCTCGACCGGGCAGAACACCCGCACTGCCCGGGCCCCGGGCCTCATCGCCGCCCGCGACCAGGCCGACCAGCTGATCGACCACTTGGCGCCGAACCCCAGCGGCCGCGTCGTGATCCACCTGCTCAACGGCGACGGATTCGCCTTCAGCACCGCGTACTTGCAGGCCCGGCACGGGTTGTCCGACGAGGCGACCCGGCAGGCCGCGGCCGCTGCCGACACCGCGAGCGCGCACGCCGCCAGGTGATCTCCGGCAGGGCCCTCCCGGTCCACCCCTTCTCACTAGGATGGTCGCCGTGAACGCACCGACCAGCAGCCTGCCCGACGGGAGCAACCGGTCTCCCGGCCGCGGACGCCCCCGGGACGCCACGCGAGACGCCGCGCTGCGCACGGCGGCGATGGAAGTGCTCGCCGAGGTCGGCTACCGCGCGCTGACCATGGACGCCGTCGCGGCGCGCGCCCGCGCGGGGAAGGCGACGATCTACCGGCGCTGGGAGTCCAAGCTGGACCTGGTGATCGACACGTGCAACGAGCTCGTGCAGCGCAACATCCCCGAACCGGACCTGGGCAGCGTGCGCGCGGACCTCGGTGAGTTCCTGCGCGCGTTCGCCGCGTTCCTCACCGGGCCCGCGGGCAAGGCCGCGCAGGCGCTGGTGGGCGAGCTGCCGCACGAGCGCGAGCTGGCGGCGGCGTTCCGGGAGTCCTTCCTGCTGCCGCAGCGCGATGTGCTGCGGCGGATCGTGGACCGCGGCGTGCAGCGCGGTGAGATCAGCGCGCAGGCGCCGATGGACACCGTGGTGGAGCTGGCCGGCGCGGCCCTGCTGCACCGGCTGATGCTCACCGGCGAGCCGCTGGACTCCCGCTTCGTCGATCACCTGCTGGACGACGCCCTGCTGCCCCTCCTGCACCGCGGTTGAGCGGGATGGCGCCGGTGCGCGGCAGCGTGGCCCGGTTGCACCGCTGGCCGGTGAAGTCGCTGCGCGGGGAGGCGGTGACCGCGGCCCGCTTCGACGAGCGCGGCATGGCGGGCGACCGCGCGCACGTGCTCGTGGACCTGCGACCGAACCGCGCGGGCAAGGTGCTCACGGTTCGGCAGAACCCGGCGCTGCTGCACTGGTCCGGCGCGTACGGGGAGGTCGTGGATCCGGGTGGTCCGCCGGTGCTGCGCGACCCGGAGGGGAAGGCCTGGCGGTGGGAGGACCCGGCGCTGCCGGAGGCGTTGACGTCGTCGTTGGGAATTCCGCTGAGCCTGCGCAGCGAGGTGGGCAACCAGGACCGCGGGCCCACGGTGCTCGTCACGCTGCGCTCCACCGCGGAGGCGTTGAGCGCGGAACTGGGCGACGAGGTGGACCTGCTGCGGTTCCGGCCGAACCTGCACCTGGACCTGGACGCGGCGCCGTTCGCGGAACTGGAGTGGGAGCCCGGCACGACCGTCGAGGCCGGGGAGGTCCGGCTGGAGATCGTGGGGCCGGACTCGGGGCCGTGCGTGCGGTGCGTGGTGCCGAGCTGGGACGCGGGCGGACGTGCGCGGTGGAAGGAACTCCAGACCCGGCTGATCCAGGGGCACGGCAACCGGTTCGGCACCATCGTGCGCGCCACCCGCGGCGGCACGGTGCGGCGCGGAGACGCCGTCGTGGTGCGGCGGCCGGGCTGACCGGGGCCGATCCGCCGGGCGCGGGCAGCGGTGCCCGCCGCCCGCGCGGCGCGCCGTTCGTCAGCGGAAGATCTTGCGCACCACGATGACGGCGACCAGCGCGCCGACACCGATCATCGCGTAGCGCACCCGCGGATCGTTCAACTTCTCCTGCACACTGGCCTTACCGGACTCCACGAACCGCTTCGGGTCCGCCTTGGTGGTCAACTCGTCCAGTGTCACGGCCAGCGAATCGCGCGCCTTCTCGATGTCGCGCTGAATGGCGTCCGGATCACGAGCCACGCCGTCCTCCTCATGTTCACCTGGCTGGTGACACCGTAGATCACACGCAGCGGAGCGACCCACCGACGGTTCCCCGAACTCGGGGATCGGGCCGCGGAGTGAACCACCCGGCCGAGGACACAACGGACATCACCACCCGTTAGGCTGGTCCGCACTGGGGGCCGTAGCCCAATTGGCAGAGGCACTAGGTTTAGGTCCTAGCCAGTGCGGGTTCGAGTCCCGCCGGCCTCACGCACGCCGGGGCGGCGGTGCTCTCGGGCAGCCGAGCACCGCGTGCCGGATCTCCGCTCACCCGTTGACGTAGGTGAGCACCGCCAGCACGCGCCGGTGGCCGCTGTCCCCCGCGGGCAGGTCGAGCTTGCGGAAGATGTTGCCGATGTGCTTGGACACGGCGCGCTCGGTGACCACGAGGGCGCTGGAGATCGCGGCGTTGTCGAGTCCCTGCGCCATCAGGTGCAGCACCTCCCGCTCGCGGTCGGTGAGCGCGGCCAGCGGGGAGCCCCGGTTCAGCAGCTGCGAGACCACTTCCGGGTCCAGGGCGGTGCCGCCCGCCGCGACCCGCTCCAGGGCTTCGAGGAACTCCTCGACCCGTCCCACCCGGTCCTTGAGCAGGTAACCGGTGCCTCCCGCTCCCGAGGCGAGGAGTTCGGCGGCGTAGGTCTGCTCGACGTACTGGGACAGCACCAGCACCGGCAGTCCCGGCAGCAGCCTGCGCACGTCGAGGGCCGCCCGCAGCCCCTCGTCCCGGAAGTGCGGCGGCATCCGGACGTCGAGGACGGCGAGGTCGGGCCGGTGCTCCAGCAGGGTGGGCACGATGGCGGGTCCGCTGGTGGCGATCCCGACGACCTCGTGCCCGGCGGAGGCCGCGAGCAGCGCGATCCCCTCCCGCAGCAGGGCGTTGTCCTCCGCGATCACCAGTCGCACGGCAGCACCGCCTCGATCTCGGTGCCGCCCCCGGCGGGGCTGGTGATCTCGACGGTGCCGTCGAGCGCGGCGAGCCTGCGGCGGATGCCGACCAGACCGCTGCCGCCGCCGGGGTCGGCGCCGCCCACGCCGTCGTCGCGCACGAGCACCCGGAGGCGGTCGCCGTCCGGTTCGACGAGGACTTCGGCGCGCCCGGCGGCGCTGTGCTTCGTGACGTTGGTGAGCGCCTCGGCGACGAGGAAGTAGGCGGCGGCCTCCACGGGGGCGGGCGGTCGCGGCAGCCGCTCGGGGATCCGCACCAGCACGGGAACGCTGCGCCCGCCCGCGAGCGCGTGCACGGCGCCGCCGAGGCCCCGGTCGGCGAGGATCGGCGGGTAGATGCCGCGGACGATGCCGCGCAGCTCGCCGAGCGAGTCCTCGATGCTCGTCCTGGCCTCCCGGAGCAGGGCGCGGGCCCCGTCCGGGTCGGCGCCGAAGGAGCGCTCGGCGAGTCCGAGCCGCACGGAGGCGGACACCAGCTGCGCCTGCACGCCGTCGTGCAGGTCGCGTTCGATGCGTCGCAGCTCGGCGCCGTGCGATTCGACCGCCTCGCTGCGGGTCTCGGCGAGCCGCCGCACCCGCTCCGCCAGCAGCGCCCGGCCCGTGGGCCGCAGCAGCGACGCCGACATCCGGGCCAGCGCGCGCGCCAGCCACGGCAGGCCGAACAGCTGGAGCAGCACGTACAGCGCCGCCTGCAGGAACGGCAGGGTGAGCGCCTGCGGCCAGGTCCGGACGTCGACGAACGCGCTCGCCGTGCCGGGTGGGAGCAGCCACCACCAGGCGGGCATCGTGAGGCTGTAGAGGATCGCGGGCGGGAGCCCGATCACGAGCGCCGCGACCGGGATGCCGATCAGGCCGTGCACCGGCAGCCACAGCAGGTCGCGCCACGTCGCCGGATCCGCCAGCGCGGTGCGGAATCGTCGCCACGGCCCGCCGGCCAGCTCCCGGTACGGCGTGGGGACCGGGACGCCGAGCAGCGCACCGACCCGGGCGCGTTCGAGGTCCGCGAGCGCGCGCACCGGCCGGGGCGATTCGGGCACCAGAGCCACCAGCAGGATCAGCAGCGGGGCGAACGGCGCCGCGATCAGAGCGGGCAGGGCGGTCCGCAGGGCGTCGAGCAGCACCCCTGCCGCCTCGGCGCTGCGCCTGATCGCTGCGTTCATCGTCTCCCCGGCCACTGCCGCCGTGACGTGCGGCGACATCGGCGAACTCTACCCGGCACCACCGGCGGGGTGTAGCTGGCTACACCCCGAACCGGGGAGCTGGAGCCGCTGTGCCGCAACGGGTTCCGCCCTAGCGTGGTGATCACCGCGGCGGGCCCTCCGCCGCGACGCTCCTCGCCGCGGGCCGATCTCGCCCGCGCCCTCCCGGAAGGAAGTCCACCGTGGTCGCGCTTTCCCCCGAGCGGCAGCGCTCGGGACTCGGCGGGTTCGTCGCCCGTCGCCCGATGCTCGTGTTCTTCGTCCTCGCCTTCGGGCTGAGCTGGGCGGCGTGGGTGCCCTACGTGCTGTCCGATCAGGGCATGGGGTTGGTGCACTTCCGCTTCCCGGAGCTGTTCGGCAGTCCGCAGCTGCTCTCGTTGCTGCCGGGTGCCTACCTGGGGCCGATCGCGGCGGCGTTCGCGGTGACCGCGATCGCCGACGGGCGGGCCGGGCTCCGGCGCTGGGCCGGGCGGTTGTTCCGGTGGCGGGTCAGCTGGGTCTGGTACGCGGTGGTGCTGCTCGGCGTGCCGCTGCTGCTGAGCCTGGTGAGCCTGCCGTTCTCCGGCTGGGAGGTGCGGATGCCCCCGGCGTGGGTGTTCGCGGCCTACGTTCCCGCACTGGTGCTGCAGCTGCTCACGACCGGGCTCGCCGAGGAGCCGGGTTGGCGGGACTTCGCGCTGCCCCGGATGCAGCCGCGCTTCGGTCCGATGCTGGGAACGCTGCTGCTCGGGGTGATGTGGGGGGCGTGGCACCTGCCGCTGTTCCTCACCGAGTGGGGCGGTTACCCGAACGTGCGCTGGACGCAGCCCTTCGAGTTCGTGCTCGCTGCCGTGGTGTTCAGCTTCGTCATGACCTGGGTGTTCAACCGCACCGGGGAGAGCCTGCCGCTGGCGATGCTCTTGCACGTGGGCGTGAACAACTTCTTCTCCGTCGCGTGGCTGGAGATGTTCCCCGGAGTGGACCCGCACGGCGATTCGACGCACATCCAGCTGATCGCCTGGTCGGCCGTCGGGCTGGTGCTGATCGTGGCGACCCGGGGTCGGCTCGGTTACCGGAGGGCGCAGGAGCGCGGGTGAGCCGCGGCGGCGGGGCCGCCTCGTCCCACGTCCCGGGCGACCGACCCGTGGTGCCGCCGGGCGGCGAGCTGGGCTCGGCCGCGAGGGTGGCGCCCCCGCTCGTCGCGGCCTCCCCGGTCATCCGCCGTACCGCTCCCCCGCGACGGCGGCCAGGTGCCCGAGGTGCACGACGGCCGGGGCCGCACCGCCGAGGGGGCGGTGGGCCCCGGCGGCGCGGGCGGGGTCGACGCCCCGGCAGGGCTGGTGAGCTGGGCCGATACGATGGCCGGGTGAGTGAAGCGGTGGACGAGAATCACGAGGACTTGCCGGAGCAGATGCGCATCCGGCGGGAGAAGCTGGACCGGCTGCGCGAGGCCGGGGTAGACCCCTATCCGGTCGGCTACCCGCGCACCACCTCGATCGGCCCCGTTCGCGAGAAACACGAGGGCTTGGAGCCGGACACGCCGACCGGCGACCGCGTCTCCGTCACCGGCCGGGTGCTGCTGTATCGCACCGGCGGCAAGCTGTGCTTCGCCACGATCCGCGACGACAGCGGCTCCATCCAGATCATGCTGGCGCTGGACAAGGTCGGCGCCGAGGCGCTGGACGCCTGGAAGTCCGATGTGGATCTCGGCGACCACGTGGGCATCACCGGCGAGGTGATCACCTCGAAGCGCGGCGAGCTCTCGATCATGGCCGACGAGTGGACCCTGACCTCGAAGTGCCTGCGGCCGCTGCCGGAGAAGCACAAGGGCCTGTCCGACCCCGAGGCCCGGGTGCGGCAGCGCTACGTCGACCTCATCGTCAATCCCGAAGCGCGCCAGCTGGTGCACCAGCGGGGCAAGGCGGTGCAGGCGCTGCGGTCGGTCCTGCTGGAGCGGGACTACCTCGAGGTCGAGACCCCGATGCTCCAGCAGGTGCACGGCGGGGCCACGGCCCGGCCGTTCACCACGCACATCAACGCCTACGACCTCGACCTGTACCTGCGCATCGCGCCGGAGCTGTTCCTGAAGCGGCTCGTGGTCGGCGGTGTGGAGAAGGTCTTCGAGATCAACCGCAACTTCCGCAACGAGGGCGCGGACTCCACGCACAACCCCGAGTTCACGATGCTGGAGTTCTACGAGGCCTACGGCGACTACGACACCGCCGCCGAGCTCACGGCGGAGCTCATCCGGCAGGCCGCGAGGGCCGTGTTCGGCGACTTCGTGGTGCGCCATCCCGAGCACGGGGACATCGACCTCGGCGGCGAGTGGCCGTCGATCACGCTGTACGGCTCGGTGTCCGACGCGCTCGGCGCGGAGATCACCCCCCGCACGCCCGTGGCGACCCTGCGCGAGCTGGCCGACGGGAAGGGGATCGCCTGGGACCCGTCCTGGGGCCCGGGCAAGCTGGTGGAGCACCTGTTCGAGGAGCTCGTCGAGCACTCGCTGATCCGGCCGACCTTCGTCCGGGACTTCCCGCTGGAGACCAGCCCGCTCACCCGCCAGCACCGGGAGGACCCGCTGCTGACGGAGAAGTGGGACCTGATCGGTTTCGGCATGGAGCTGGGCACCGGCTTCTCCGAACTGGTCGACCCGGTGGAGCAGCGGCGCAGGCTCACCGAGCAGTCGATGCTGGCGGCCGGCGGGGACGCCGAGGCCATGCAGCTCGACGAGGACTTCCTGCGCGCGCTGGAGTACGGGATGCCCCCCACCGGCGGGGTCGGCATCGGCATCGACCGGATGCTGATGGCCTTCACCGGCAAGGGGATCCGGGAGACGATCCTGTTCCCGATGGTCAAGCCGAACTGAATCCGAGGCTGGACGAACCCCCGGGGCCTGCGCGGCGCCGGGGGTTCGTCGTGCCGGGACCCCGATCCCCGCCGGTCAGCCCGGTTCCGGAGCGGGCGGTTGGCGAGCTGGCCGCTCGGGCACGTCGAACGCGAGGGGCGACACAGCGGATACGAGGCGCGGCACTCGTCGACGACGACTCCGCCGAGCCCGAGCAGCCGCTGCGCGTCCGGGACCGCGCGCTGTTCAGCCGCTGGTCGTCGGTCATCACCACGACCGCGTTCGGCTTCCGGACCCGCAGCGGCGAGCGCGCCGGGTTCGGGCCCGCGCCCCGGTCGGCAGCGCCCCCGGCGATGGCACCAACGCCAGCGGAATCCGGATTCGGGACGGGAGCCCAGCGCTGCGCCCCGCGTTCCCGGCGAATCGAGGTTCACCGGGAACGGGAGCTCGTTCAGGCGCGTCCGTTGGGGGACCTCGCGGCGCCGGATCGCTTCCGGCGCTCGATCAGTAGCCGTCGCCGCCGAAGAACATCTCCTCCACCTGATCCGCGGTGTCGGAGACGAGCTGCAGGGGGTCGACGAACTCGTTGATGTCCAGGTGCAGCAGCGGCAACGAGTGCCGCAGCACCACGTGTTCACCCATGATCACGGCGCCGCAGACGACGGAGGTCTCGCCGATCTCCTTGAGCAACCGGTGCAGGTCGACGTCGGCGACGAGACCGCAGACCGAGGCGATCTGAACCCAATCCTCGTGCCCGTCGAGGACCTCGCGACAGACGATGATGACCTGGCTTCGCTCGTCCTCGTACTCGATGAGGATGCGGATCTCGTCCCCGGAATCGTCGAGGACCCGGTATTCGGACCGGACGAAAGCGGCGATGTCCTCCCACGTGGCCAACGGAACTCCCGAGGTCGTCGGTTCTGCTGCCGCGAGACTAGTGCAGTGATCACCAACCGGAAACACGACGAGAGCGTGATCCGCTTGCCCCGAATGCCCGCCCGCGGACCGGACTTCCACCACTCCCCGTGCGCCCCGCACCCGCACCGGGTGAGGTGGGGTGGTTTTCCGAGTGAACGGACCGTTCGCCCAATCCCCTCGGACCAACGAGCCGTTCACCCGGCCTCACCACCCGCGACCGGTCGCGGTCCCGCGGTCGCGGAGTCAACGGACCGTTCGCCCAACCCCCTCCGACGAACGAGCCGTTCACCCGGTGCGCTGCGGGGAGGGGGAACCAGGTGAACGGACCGTTCGCCCAGACCTGTGGGACGAACGGTCCGTTCACTCCACCTCGGGCCCGCCCCGGCGCGGGGGGCGGGGTGGAGGGGGTCAGCGGTGGGAGGGGAATTCGACGACCTGCTGGTAGGTCGGCCGGTTCTGCCAGCTGATCGGGTCGTGCGCGATGCCGCCGATCTTGTTGTGCACGATCGCGTCGGCGCACCACTGATCGCCGGGCTCGCAGTCGGCGTCGCCGGGATAGGTCTGCGCGGCGGGAGTCGCGGCGGCGGCGGCGAGGCTGTCCACCAGCGCCTGCCGACAGGCCCCGAGATCGCCCTCCCCGCACAGCGCGGTGCCGAAGCCGCCGGGCACGTCCTCGCCGAGCGCCCCGCGCAGGTTCTTCGACACCTGCCCGTACCAGCCGGTGAGGAAGGCCGAACCCTGGTGCGACTGCCCGACGTGCTCGGCGGGATCGGCGTTCTGCCAGCCCGAGGGCGATTCGTTGATGTGCTCGGCCCCGGTCAGCGCCCGGTAGGCGTCCTCGCCCAGCGCCGGCTCGAAGGTGGCGCGCACCAGCAGCGGCCACCAGGCGTCCATCAGCTCGATGGCCTCGGCGTGCGCGTAGCGGTGGCTGCCGGGCTCGGTCTCGGTGCGCAGCCCGCCGTCGGCGAGCCAGTCGCGCAGCAGCCCGACGCGGGCGGCGAGCTCGGGATCGTCGGCGGGCTCGCTGTCGAGCACCCGCAGCAGGTCGGGCAGCACCCGCTCGGCGCGCAGGTCGGTGAGCCCGGCCTCGGTCATGGCCCGGGTGAGCGCGGCCCGGTCCACGCCGCCCTCGGCGACGAGACCGCGCACCCGGGAGTCGAGGAGGTCGCCGCGCTGCACCGCGCCCTTGCTCCACCCGGCCCCGCTGGTGCCGGGGGCCTGCTTGTTGTTCCAGCTGGTGAAGTAGTCCTGGTCCAGCGAGCGGGGGTGCTGCTCGAAGGGCGCGTAGTCGGCGGTGTTGCCGTCGGGCTCCCAGCCCCGCCAGTCGAACTCGGGGTCGGAGCGCACCGGCATCGCCGGGTCGACCTCGGGGTTGCGGACGACGTTGGCGCCGGAGTTGAAGTACGCGGTGTGCTCGGAGTCGGCGTAGAACCAGTTGAAGGTGTAGTTGACGTCGTGCGCGGCGGCTTGGAAGGCCTCGGGCGAGGTGATCTCGGCGGGGTCGTTGAACCGCTGGAACCCGAGGATGGAGTCGACCTCGTGCATGAAGGTGGAGCGCACGGTGCTGTAGGCGACCGGCTTGCCCTCGACGGTCGCGCGGTGCGTCACCGGCCCGTAGCGGGTGCGGAAGGAGACCAGCCGGTAGGAGCCGGTGGGCGTGTCGTCGCCGAGGCTGGGTTCCCAGGCGTTTCGCCGCTCGACCTGCTGCATGGGCAGGCAGTCACCCCGGAACAGGTAGTGGTCGGAGTCCTTGGTGACCGGCCCGCCGCCGGGTTCGCAGAGCTCGACCGCGTAGGTGTCGATGATGTCCTGGGCCGCGGTGGTGGCGCTCCAGGAGTAGTCCTGCCCGCGTCCGAGCAGCGTGTAGAAGCTGAGCCCGGCGAACGAGGCGCCCTTCGAGGAGATCCCGGGGCCCTGCAGCTCCTGCAGGGTGAGCAGCTGCGGGGCGAAGTAGCCGGTCTGCGGCCCGAAGACGGCGATGGGGTTGCCGCTGGTGGTGTGCGCGCCGGAGACGAGCAGGGCGTTGGACATGGCGCGCGGTTCGGCCATGTCGGCGGGGGCGACGCCGTCGTCGAAGATCCCGCGCAGCGCCTCGACCTGGTCTCCCCCGGCGCGCGGTGCGGGGCGCGGGGTCTGGCGCTGGTCAACGGGCTCCGCGGGTTCGGCGGCGGATCCGGTGGCGTCGAAGACGAGCTGCTGCTCGGTGACGGAGCCGGGGTCGGGCATGGCCGCGCCGCGCGGGTTCTCCGGGGAGGTCGCGTAGGGGAAGGAGCTGCCGTCGTGCACGGTGGAGACCGCCTCGGGGTCGTTCTCCGCGCGGAAGGTGCGCCAGACCTGCTCGCCGCGCTCGGGGCCGAAGCGCTCGTGCAGCGACATCCGGGCGACGGCCTGCTGCACCTCGTTGCCGCCGCCCCCGCCGAACTGCGCGCCGACGAGCGAGGCGAGCACGACGAGGTCGGTGAGCTCGAACGGTTCGATCTCTCCGGCGTTGGTGATCGGGTCCACGTGCCCGGTGGCGACGTACTCGCCGGGGAAGTAGCGGCCCTCG
Source organism: Saccharopolyspora antibiotica (assembly GCF_047200635.1). Lineage (NCBI taxonomy): Bacteria > Bacillati > Actinomycetota > Actinomycetes > Pseudonocardiales > Pseudonocardiaceae > Saccharopolyspora > Saccharopolyspora antibiotica. The sequence continues at coordinate 25,767 of NZ_JBJZOI010000025.1, forward strand.
TGCGCCTGGCGGAGGTAGGCGTTGATCCCGTCCACGTAGGACTGGGCGTCGGCGAGGGCCTGCTCCCCGCGGGGTCCGCGCCGGCCGGCGGTCGCGATCTGCTGCTCCAGCTCCTCCTCGGTGTAGGGGGAGGTGGCGAAGAAGCCCTGCTCCAGTTCGCGGTTGGCGGGTGCGCCGCCCGCGAACGAGGTGACCTGCCCGCGTCCGGCGCGGCGCATGACGTCCATCAGGAACAGCTTGTCCTCGGCGGTGGTGTACCCGGCGCCGAAGGCGGTGCCGGCGCGGGTCGTGCCGTAGACGTGCGGGACGCCCGCGGTCTTGTCCCGCACGACGGTGACGTCCGCGCGCGGCTGGTAGGTGCGCTCGACGTCGTCGGGCTGGACGCCGAAGGAGTTGTCGCGGAAGAACTCGCCGATGGTGCTGGTGGTGAGCTGCCGGTAACCGGTGGCGAGCTCGTCGTAGGGCTTGAGCTGGTCGTCGGAGTGCGCGGGCTTGGTGCCGAGCAGCAGGTGCCCGGCGAGCTCGGCGAGCGTGGCGTTGCCGTTCTGCCCGGGCGGGAGCACCTCGTGGCACTGCCCGCCGCAGTGGTCGGGGATCGGGGGCACGTCCGGGGCTTCGGGTGCTGCCCCGGCCGCCGGGGCGAGCAGGAGCGAGCCGATGACGGCTCCGACGCTGAGTGCGGCCAGAATGCGCTGCCCTGACATCGGCGGGTCCTCTCCTCGATCTCGGGCGGACGCTAACCGAAGCCAGACGTAAATGAAATGAATTCACGTTCTTCCCCCGGGCGAGTTGGGCTGTCCGAGTGAACGATCCGGCGCCGTCCGCACGAACGGAGCACCCCGCTCCGGCGCAACACCCCACGGCATCCGGCCCCGGCTCACCGGAGATCACCGGGCGGCGCCCCCGGACCGCCCGGTTCGGCAGCGACGAACCCGGTTCCGCTCAACCGCCCGCGGTGGACCGGTCCGGCGAGCGCTCGCGCCACTCGGAGTGCTGGCGCTGCAACGCCTCCCACAGCCGGTTCAGCGGATGCCCGGCGTCGTGCCGCCGCAACTCCCCGGCCCGGGCGAACGCGCCGACGAGCACCTCCAGCTTCGGCTCCAGGTCGCCGAGCACGTCCAGCGCCCGCAGTCCGCGCCCGTCCGGCAGCCGGCCGTCCACCGCGGCCTCCGCGACGCCCCGGGTGACCAGCATGCAACCGTGCACCAGCCCGGAGCTCAGCAGCTCGAAGCCGTAGCGCACGTCGTCCACCTCGGCCACGAGGTTCAGGGCTCCCCGGTAGTCCGCGCCGAACCAGCCGCGCAGGAACTCCGCCACCAGGCCGCTGCCCGCGACCACCAGCGGCAGCCGAGGCAGCGCGGCGGCCCGCACCGCCGATCCCGGCACCAGCCGCCGGTCCAGGTTCGTGACCAGGGTCAGCCCGCTGCGCCGCCACTCCAGCACGTCCAGGCCCGGCGGTGCCGACCCGACGTCGGTGAGGGTGCTGCCGCAGACCAGGTCGACCTCGTTGGCGCGCAACGCCTCCAGGAGGTTCCGGGTCCGCAGGTGCACCACCTTGAGGTCGACGCCCTCGGTCCGGAAGTCCGCCGAGACCCGCTCCACCGCAGGGGTGAGGAAGCCGAGGGTGAAGCGCGTGGTGCCCACCCGCAGCGAGCCGCCCACGCGGCGCCGCGAGTCGGTGACGGCCTCCAACCAGTCGTCCAGCGTGTCGCGCGCCCGCTCGACCAGCGCCTCACCGGTCTCGGTGAACAACGCGCTCTTGCCCCGCCCCTGCTTGAGCACGAGCGGCTCGCCGCACAGATCCCGGAAGTTGCGGTTGAGGGTGTCCAGCTGCTTCTGCACGCTCGACTGCTCGCGCCCGAGCAACCGGGCGGCGGCCAGCGCGGTTCCCTCCTGGTGCACCACGACCAGGGTGCGCAGCTGGTCCAGCGTCGTGTCCAGCAGGGGTTGCGGGGTGCGCACCCTCCGGTGCTCGGACTCGTCCGCTGCGATCTCGGGGGATCCGGATAACGACATGCGTCCTTCCACGGGTGCGGCGATCGCCCGCTCCTGGTGCGACGACCGAGCACCGGGCGGCTGGCAGATCCTCCCCGGGGGAAGTCTATCCCCGGGAACTGATCTCGACTGCACGCCACATGTTCCCCGGGATTGTTGGCCGATCCGCTGGAAACGCGGAACTCCGCCGTGCCAATCTGATCGCAGCGGCGCCGGGGGACGCCGCCGGGCATCCGGGGGGTCGGATGGCCTGGGGGATGCGCGGGGGCCCGGATTCCGGGTCCCCGCCTCCGCTTTCCGCTCCGGTCCGCGCATTCTCTCGACTCCGGAGACCGTGCCGGGACTGCCACTACTACCTGATCGAGCGACGATTTTTCCGGAGCGGAACCATATTCTGACGATCATGTCGAACTCTCCTCGTGCCCGAGCACTGGCGGCCGAGGTACGCAAGGTGCGCAAGGACAGAGGGATCTCGCAGGGCGTGCTCGCCGAGCAGCTGGGCTGGAGCATCGCGAAGATCAGCAGGATCGAAACCGCCCAGCGCGGCATCGAGGGTCCGGACCTGGCGGCCGTGCTCGGTGCGCTGCGGGTGCGCGGCAAGCGTCGCGACCAGTTGCTGACGATGGCCGAGGAACTGGGCCGCCCGTCCTGGTGGGAGGCGATGGCCGGGCTGTCCGCGCACACCCGCGCCTGCATCGACGCCGAGCAGCGGGCCGCCCGGCTCGCCGAGCTCAGCCTGGGCTACGTGCCGATCCTGCTGCAGACCCGGGGCTACGCCACCGCGGTCTGCGGCGCGGCGGGCGGGAGCACCGGCGAGGTCGACGAGCAGGTCAACGTGCGGCAGGTGCGCCAGGGAATCCTGCACAAGGCGACGCCCGCCGAGTTCACCGCCTTCCTCGACGAATCGGTGCTGACCCGGCCGGTCGGCGGACCCGCGATCATGAGCGGGCAGCTGCGGCACCTGCTGCGCTGCGCGGACACCGCCACCATCGCGGTCCGGGTGCTGCCCACCTACCTCGGGGTGCACGCGGGGCTGGCCGGGCCCTTCACGCTGATCGAGTTCGCCGACGGGGTGGCGACGGTGCTGGTCGAGAGCCAGGAGTGCGGGCTGCTGCTGGACGCCGAGGAGAAGGTCGCGGCGTTCCGGGAGTCGATCGACCGGTTGAGCCGGGTCGCGCTGAGCGCGGCGGACTCCCGCTCGTTGATCGCGGGTTACGCCGCGAAGTTCGAGGACCGCGTCGTGCGCCAGCCCGCCTGAACCGACGAAGCGGGGGCGATCGCTCAGGACCGCCCCCGCTCGAAGACCGCTGATCAGCTGTTGATCTGCTCGGTCAGGACGTCGTTGTAGGCACCCACGCGGGCGTAGACGCCGGGCTTGCCCGGACGGGCGCAGCCCTCGCCCCAGGAGGTGACGCCGATCAGGCGGCCGTCGGCCACGATCGGGCCGCCGGAGTCGCCCTGGCAGGCGTCGACGCCGCCCTCGGGCAGGCCCGCGCACACCATCGAGTCGGGGCTGTACTCGGCGTACCCCGCGGAGCAGTCGGCGTCCGAGCTCACCGGCACGGTCGCCTTCTGCAGGCTGTCGGAGGTGGAGCCGCCCTCGCTGGTGGTCCCCCAGCCGAGCACGGTGGCGTCGGTGCCGGCCTCGTAACCCGCGTCGTCCTCGGTCGCGAGCTCGACCGGGGCGCCGTCGACCGGCTCGGCCAGGGTCAGCACGGAGACGTCGAAGCCCTGGGTGGCATCGGTGTAGTCGGGGTGCACCCACACGTCGCTGACCTCGGAGACGGTGCCGCCGCTGCCGCTGATGTCCGTCTGGCCGCTGAGCACGTTGATCTCGCTGGGCTGCGAGCCCGTGGTGCAGTGCGCGGCGGTGACGACCTTGGTCTCGGAGACCAGCGAACCACCGCAGAACTGCTGCCCGTCCGGTGTCAGCAGCGCCACCACGAAGGGGTGGTCGGCGATGTCGGCGTCCTCCCCACCGACGACGTACGGGGTGACGTCGGCGGGTTCGGCCTGGGCGGCCGAAACGGAGACGCCGGCGGCGGCGGACAGGGCGACGGCGGTGATCCCGGCGAATCGGGCCAGGCGACGGGCAGCGAGCATCTTGAACTCCTCGATCTCGCGTCCGGGACGATGGGGCGGCCCGGACGTCATCGGTTGTCGGAGGGCCGGCGCGAACGGCCCCTCGGATTCCTCCACGAAACGGACTCGCCGGCCCGCCCCGCTGCCAAGAGGAATCTGGACCGCACCATAGGCATAACGGCATTCGGCTCAACAGTGCCGGTATTTGCCGTTTTCACAGTGGCCGTTCAGCAATGGCCAATTCGCCCGGACGGCGGTATTCCCCGGATCGGCGAACGCCGAATCTGCGGGAGAGGCGGCCGCGCGTCGCGGCAACAATCGGGGAATGTGCGGCCGCGGCCCCGGCGCGCCCCGAACGCACCGGGGCCGCGGATCCACCGCGGCCGGTACTCCCGCCGGCCGCGGCACAGCCACCGGTCCCCGGACCGTGGCGAGCGCGCCCACCGGGCCCCGACAGCCACCGTGGCGAGCGCGCTGGCTCCGGTGTACCGAATGACCGCTGGAATATTCCAGAGCCATTCGGGCGAGCGCGCAGGGGCCGCGCGCCGCACCGGCCGGGCGACACCACCGCTGAGCAGGCCGAGCCCGGAAGATCACAGCTTGGTTGCAACACCGGCCGAAGACCTTCCCGGGACTGCTGCCGCCGGGGCCGGCCCGCCGTCGGCGCAGCGGTCTAGCACAGCGCGGACCGCAGCGGCACCCCGCACCGAGCCGACGCGGAGGAGCGCGGGGAATCCCCCCGGAAAATCGCCTCCCGCGGAACGGGAAACGTGATGATTACGTTTTCTCGCCGCCCACTCCTTGACATCGACCCATAGATCAAATCACTATTCGTCGGACTTCTCCGGACGGGCCGCGCCGAAACGCGCGGGCCCCGCGCGGAGATGCGACGCCGCGGGCAAGACGGGAAGGCCGATCGTGACCTCAATTGTTCACCAGCTTTCTCTGAACGAGAATTTCGCGCCCGCGCTGCCCGGTGTCCGGGAGGCCGCTGAGGGCACGCTGGGAACGCTGCACCTGACGCCGGATCCGTTCTCCACCGAGCTGGTGAAGCGGATCGCGGCGCACCACGAGATCTCACCCGACCAGGTGCTGCCCGGCGTCGGCTCCGGCGCACTGCTGCAACAGTTCCTGCAGGTCAACGCCGGGCCGGGCAGCGAGGTCGTGCACCCGTGGCCGTCGTTCGAGATGTACCCGCTGCTGATCCGCAACGCCGGGGCGACGGCGGTGGGGGTGCCGCTGCGGGAATTCGAGCACGACCTGGACGCGATGGCGGCCGCGGTCACGGAACGCACCCGAGTGGTTCTGCTGTGCAATCCGAACAACCCCACCGGCGCGGTGCTCTCCGCCGAGCAGATCACCGACTTCCTCGGCCGCATTCCCGAGGGCGTGCACGTCGTGCTCGACGAGGCCTATCTCGACTTCGCCGATTCCGGGACGATCGCGAACGGCTTGGAACTGCTCCGAACGGACGAGCGGTTGACGATCGCCCGGACCTTCTCCAAGTCCTACGGCCTGATCGCGCTGCGCGTCGGTTACCTCGTCGCGGCGGAACGGGTGCTGGCCCCGCTCAAGCCCGGCGCGATGTTCTTCCGAGTGAGCGCCCCCGCCCAGGCGGCGGCCGCAGCCGCGCTGGAAGCGACCGCGGTGATGCGCCGGCAGTGCGCGGAGGTCGCCGCCGAGCGCGACCGGTTGCGCGCGGGCCTGCGGGAACTCGGATTCGACGTACCGCCCAGCGGCGGGAACTTCCTGTGGCTGCCGCTCGGCGCGGACAGCGAAGCGTTCGTGCGGCACTGCGCGGCCGCGGGCATCGGGCTGCGCGTCACCGCGGAGCGGGGCGTGCGGCTCACCGTCGGTACCCGGGAGGTCGACGACCTCGTGCTCGAAGTCGCGGGCGCGTTCGCCGCCGAGCGCGACGGGGCCGCCCGATGACGGCCGGGACGCCGGTGAGCCCGGCGGAGCTGCTGGCGAGTTCCGCCATCGCCGCCGAGCTGCGCGCCGAGCTGGAGCGCCGCTGGCCGGCCGAGGCGGACCACCTGGACGAGGTCTCGCGGTACGCGCTGCTGGCACCGGGGAAGCTGCTGCGGCCGGTGATGCTGGTCGCCACCGCGGAAGCCGTCGGCGGGGACCGCGCGGAGGTGCTGGCTCCGGCCCTGAGCGTGGAGTACCTGCACGTGGCCTCGCTCGTGCACGACGACATCATCGACGGCGACGAGCTGCGCCGGGGCCGCCCCTCGGTGCCCGCCCGGTACGGCGTCCCGGACGCCATCGTCACCGGGGACGCGCTGATCCTGAGCCTGTTCGCCACCCTCGCCGAGTCCGGCTCGACCGCCGACCGGGTGCTCGCGGCGGTGCGGGCCGTCGCCGAAGCCGGGGTGGACCTGTGCCGCGGGCAGACCCTGGAGGCCGAGCTGCTGCGCGACGCGTCCTGCCCGCCGGAGCGCTACCGGCGGATGGCGGCGCTGAAGACGGGCGCGCTGTTCCGGGCCGCGTGCCGGGCGGGCGCGCTGCTCGGCGGTGGCACGTCCGAGCAGGTGGCGGCCGCCACCGGGTTCGCCGAGCGGGTAGGCGCGGCGTTCCAGATGCGCGACGACCTGCTGCCGTACCTGGCGGACGAGTCGGTCACCGGCAAGGGGGCCAGCAGCGACGCGGGCAACATGCGGCCGACCTTCCCGGTGATCGTCGGCTACGGGATGGCCGGCGCGGCGGATCGCGCGCTGCTGGCAGACGCGCTCAGCGGAGACCGCTCCCCCGCCGAGTCCTTCGCGCTGCTGCGGGAAGTCCTGGAGCGGCTGGGCGCGCTGCGCCGGGCCACCGAGCTGGCCGCCGACGAGATCCGGCTGGCGCACGAGGAGCTGGCCGCGCTCCCGGACTCGGAGGGGACCCGGTTGCTCGCGGCGGTGGCGACGCTCGCGATCGACCGGGACCGCTAGCCGTGGCCGCGCCGGAGTCCTCCCCCACGACTTCCGCGCTGCGCGCCGGTCTCCGCGCGCACGTGGAGACCTGGCGGCCCTACACCACCTGCTACCCGGCGCTGGTCGGCGCGGCCGGGGCCGCGGTGGCCGGTGGCTGGGGCGTTCCGGCGCTCGCGGCGGCGGTGGTGCCCGCCCTGGGCTGGCTGTCCGGGCACTACCTGGGCGACTACTTCGACCGCGAGCTGGACGCCATCAGCAAGCCGCAGCGGCCCATCCCGTCCGGGCGGTTGTCGGCGCGCGCCGCGCTGGGCGGCGGCCTCGGGTGCGCGGCGGCGGCCGCGGTGCTCGCGTTGCTGGTGAACTGGCGCGCGGTGGTGCTGGTGCTGGCGGCGCTGGCCGGGATCGTGGCCTACAGCCGGTTCTGCAAGGCGCGCGGGCTCTCTGGGAACCTGGTGCGCGGCGCGCTCACCGCGTTGGCGCTGGCCACCGGATCGCTGCTGGCCACCGGTGGGGTCACCGGTGCGGTGCTGGTGTTCGCGCTGGTCTTCCTGGTGCACGACGCGGCGTCGAACCTGGTCGGCACGATCCGCGACGTGGACGGCGACCGGGCGGGTGGCTACGGCTCGGTGGCGGTGCGACGCGGGGTCCCGGCGGCGGTGCGGATCGCGTTCGGTCTGTACGCGGCGGGACTCCTGGCGGTGCTGGCGATGTCGTCGACGATGCTGGAGCAGGCGCCCTACTACGTGTTCACGACGCTCGCGGCCTGCGCGGGGACGGCTGCGTTCTCGTTGCTGTTCGAGCACATCCGGGCGGTGCCCCCGCGCAAGGCGTTGCGGGCGCACGAGATCCTCGTCGCGGAGCGGTTGGTGCTGGCCGGGGCGCTGATCGCGGGCAGCGCCGGGTGGTGGGCCGCGCTGGCGGTGCTGGTGCCCGCTCTGGTGTTCAGCCTCGGCACCCAATCGGCGTTGCGCGGCGGGCACGAGTTCCCCGCGGAGCGGGAGGCGGCCCGGCCATGACGACTTCGCGGGCGGAAGAGGTCTCGCACGCGATCGACACCGCGGCGGAGGCGGTGTTCGAGGCGCGCCGCCCCGACGGCGTGTTCGACTACGGCCGCCGCGCCTCGACGCTGAGCACGGCGAGCGCGGTGACCGCGCTGCACTGCTGCGATGCGCGCGGCTCGGCGGACCTGGTCGAGCGCGGGGCGGCCTGGCTGCGCGCGGCGCAGTCCGCCACCGGCGGCTGGAGCGCGCTGCCCGGCGGTCCGGACGAGGCGGGGCCGACCGCGGTGGCCTGCGCGACCCTGCAGCTGGTGGCTCCGGAAGCCGCGGCGAACCCGATCGCGGCCGGGCACCGCTGGATGCTGGAGCACGGCGGGCTGGACGCGCTCGCGCGCTCCGACATCGCGGCCTGCTGCCGCTGGTTCTACTCGCTCGTCGGCTGGCTCGACCCGGACCGGGTTCCCCTGGAACTGGTGGTGCCGCCCAGCAGGTTCCACCGCGCGCTCGACCTGCGGACGCCGGTGGCGTGCGCGCTGGTCCTGGCGCGGGCCGCGCGCGGGAACCAGCTGGAACGGCTGCTGGCGCGGGCGGGCGCCCCGCGTGCGGTGTCGCTGCTGCGCGGGCTCCAGGAGCACGTCGGCGGCGGATGGCACGAGGACCCGTGGGTCACCGGCCTGATCTGCGCGGGACTCGCGCGCGCCGGGTTCGGCGGTGAGCTGTTGCCCGGTGCGGTGGCCTGGCTGCGGGCGCGGGTGAACGCGGACGGTTCCTGGAACGACGCGGCGCCCGAGCTGACCTGGACGGCGGACGCGGCGAGCGGGCTGCTCGAAGCGGGCTTCGGCACCGACGAGCGGCTGGTTCCCACCCGGGAGCTCCTGCTGCGCGATCAGCAGGACCGCCCGTGCCCCGCGTTCGGTTGCCCGGCGGGCTTCTGGGCCAGCTCGGGGCCGCGCGACTGGCCCGCCGCTCCGGAGACGGGCGCGATCACCTCGGTCCTGCGGCGGTTCCCCGGCGACCGATCCCGGGAGGCGGTGCGGCGCGGGGTGGAGTGGCTGTCCGCCCAGCAGGATTCGCGCGGTTCCTGGGGTCCCGTGCGCAACGCCCGCGTCCCGTGCCCGCACGTCACGGCGCAGTCGCTGGAGGCGCTGCTGGACTCCGGCGTGCCCGCCGAGGACCGCCGGGTGCGCCGGGCGGTGCGCTGGCTCCGCCGCGCCCAGCGGCCCGACGGAGGCTGGGACTCGCGCCGGTACCGGCCGCGCACGGCCACCACCTCGGCGGTGCTGCAGGTCCTGGTTCGCACCGGGCCGGAGGCGTCCACCGCCGTGCGCGCGGCGCGCGGCCTGCTGCTGCGGGCCCAGCTGCCCGACGGCTCGTGGTCCACCGGCGGCGGCGAGGAGCCGGGCACCGCCGAGGAGACCGCGTGGGCGCTCGGGGCGCTGCTGGCCGCCGGGGTCGCCCCCGAGGGAGCCGAGATCCGGCGCGGGGTGCAATGGCTGCTGGACGCCCGCCGCCCGACCGGGTCCTGGTCGGCGGCGCCCGTGACCGAGGGCGCGGGCCTCGGTGCGCGCCGCGCGAACCGCGCACTGGCCGACGGGTTGGCGCTGCGCGCGCTGGCCCGCTACCGCGACGCCGCTGGGAGGAACTGATGGACGCCGACGTGGTGGTGTGCGGGGCCGGGGTGGCCGGGCTCGCCGCGGCCTGCGCGCTGAGCATCCGGGGGCTGCGGGTGCTGCTGCTGGAGAAGCAGGCCGAGCCGACCCGGATCGCGAAGGGCGAGGTGCTGCAGCCCGGCGCGCTGGGGGTGCTGCGGGAGTGGCACGTGGCGCAGCGGCTGGAGCTGCGCGGCGCCCTGCGGCTGGACCGGCTGGTGGCGCGGGATCCGGCGGGGACGCCGCTGATGGCGCTGGAGTACGACCGGCTGCGGGACCAGGAGCGGTGCCTGCTCGCGCACGACTACCCGGTGATCCTGGAAGCGCTCGAGGACCGGCTCGACGACCACGTGGAACTCCGCCGCGGGGTGCTGGTGCGCGACGTGCTGCGGGAAACCACCGGCCGCGTCGCCGGGGTGCGCATCACCGAGGGCGGGCAGGAGCGGGAGGTGCGGGCGAAGCTCGTCGTCGCCGCCGACGGCCTGTCCTCCCGGCTGCGCAAGGTCGCCGGGATCGAGGTGCGGCGCGAGGAGTACCCGCACCGGCTGGCCGCCTTCGACATCGCCGACGCGCCCGAGGTCGAGCAGGACTTCTCGGCTTACGTGAGCGAACGCGGGCTGCGGCTGCGGTATCCGCTGCCCGGCGGCCGGGTCCGGCTGTACGTGCAGGTGGAGCCGGACGAGCTGCGCGGGCTGGGCCGGGACGCGATGGCGCGCTGGATCGACGAGCTGGTGCGCGACACCCCGGCGCTGGCTCCGCTGGCCGGAGCGCTGCGGGCCAGCGCGGCGAACCGGCAGGTGTTGCCGGTGTCGCGCTTCCTCGCCCCGCAGCTGGGGGTTCCCGGCCTGGCGCTGGTCGGCGAGACCGGGCACGCGGTGCACCCGATGGCGGCGCAGGGCATGAACACCTCGATCACCGATGCGGAGTGCCTCGCCCGGCACCTCGGCGGCGAGCTCACCCCGAGCTCGGTGGACGCCGCGGTCGGCGCTTACCAGCGGCAGCGGTTGCCCGAGCTGGTCCACATCGGGCAGACGAGCCACAACGCGGCGCGCATGATCACTGATCTGTCCTGGTCCGGGCGGGTCGTCGGGCGCCGCGCGCTGCGCTGCACGGGTGGCAACGAGCGGCTGCGCTACACGGTCATGCACAACATGGCCGGGCTCGGGCAGCACCGGCTGACCGTGCTCGACCGCCTGCATCAGATCGGCGTCCTCCCCGACCCTCGCGCCCACCGCCTCCCGACGTGGGCCTGAGCGCCGGTTCCGGTGAACGGACCGTTCGTCCCGAAGCCCTGGTCGAACGGTCCGTTCACCACCCGGTGCGCCGGGAACGGCCGGAGCGCTCCGGGGTGAACGGCCCGTTCGTCCCATCGCACTGGTCGAACGGTCCGTTCACCCGGAACCGGCGCGCGGCGGGGTGAACGGACCCCTCGACCAACGGGTTCGGACGAACAGACCGTTCACCCACCGAACAGCCCTCCCGAAGCGCCGAACGGGACGGGGTGAACGGACCCTTCGTCCAACGGGTTCGGACGAACGGGCCGTTCACCCGGAGGAGGTGCTGGTCAGCCGGCGAAGGAGTGGGAGCGGAGGCCGGTGCCGATGCCGGGCAGGACGAGGACCGCGCCGTCCTCCGACGCCGGGTCGGCCAGGCCTTCCCGGGCCGTGGTGACGTAGAGGTCGGTGAGGTCCTCCCCGCCGAAGCAGCACCCGGTCGGTCGCCGCGCGGGCAGCGGCACGGCCAGGTCCAGCCGCCCGTCCGGCGCGTACCGCCGCACCTCACCGCGGTCCCGCACCGCGATCCACGCCGCCCCGGCCGCGTCGGTGCACAACCCGGCGGGCGTGCCGTCCACCTCGAACGCGGTCCGGCGTCCGGAGGCGCTGCCGGACACGGGGTCGACCGCCAGCACCTCGACCCGCCGGGTGGTGCTGTCGACGAGGTAGAGCTGAGCGTCGTCGGGCCCGAAGGCGAGTCCGTTGGCCGCCCGGAGCCCGCTGAGCACGACGTGCGCCGTCCCGGCCGCGTCCACCCGGACCAGCCAGCCGTCGCCGCTCTCGTCCTCACGCACCGTGTTGGCCCAGAGTCGCCCGCACGTGTCGACGGTGCTCTCCCCGGCCCGCACCCCGGGCCGCGCCCAGAAGGTCAGCCAGGTGCGCCGCTCCCCGTCGGCGTCGTAGAGCGCGACCCCGTCGTCGAGGTGCAGCAGCAGTCCACCGCGCGAGCGCGGCTTGGCGGCGGCGACCTGTTGCGGGACCTCCATGCAGTGATCGGCGTCGTCGGGCGCGTAGCGGTGCACGGTGCGGGACCGCAGATCGGTCCACAGCAGGCTGGCGGTGCCCGCGTCCCAGGTGGGCCCGTGTCCGAACGCTGCTTGGGCGAGCACGGCCGGTTCGGCCCGTGCGGTGGTGGGCACCGCGGCTCCCTCCGGGGATCGGCTTGGACGGTCCGGGAGCCTATCGCGATCATCATCGAGTCACCCTCCGCCCGATTCGCGTAATCTCGACCGGGTGACGAACCAGCCCGCCCGGCAGCGGCCGCGCGTCCTCCCGCAGAAGCCGATCAGGGCCGCGATCCAGATGTCGATCATGGTCGCCGTCCTGTGGGTCATCGAGTTCTGGGACCAGGCCACCGGTGAGCACCTGGACGCGAACGGGATCGTGCCGCACCGGCTCGACGGGTTGGACGGCGTGCTCTGGGCGCCGCTGCTGCACGCGGGCTTCGCGCACCTGATGTCGAACACCATCCCGCTGCTGGTCCTGGGCTGGCTGCTGCTGGCCAACGGGGTGCGGCAGTTCGTCGCGGTCACGGCGGTGGTGTGGCTCGTCGCGGGCCTGGGCACCTGGCTGATCGCCACCGGGCCCTCGACGCACGTGGGCGCCTCGGGGGTGGCGTTCGGCTGGATGGTGTTCCTGCTGGTGCGCGGCTTCTTCGCGCGCAGCTTCGGGCAGATCGTGGTGGCGGTCGTGCTGTTCTTCTACTGGGGCGGCATGTTGTGGGGCGTGCTGCCCAGCTCCCCGCTGGTCTCCTGGCAGGGCCACCTCTGCGGCGCGCTCGGCGGGCTGCTCGCGGCCTGGTTGGTGGCGCGCGGCACTCGTGAGCGGACCCGGGGGAGCACGCCTGGCACACTGGCCGCGTGACGAACGCGCCGATCGGGATCTTCGACTCCGGGGTCGGTGGGCTCACCGTCGCCCGCGCCGTGCTCGACCAGCTTCCGGGCGAGGCGATCCGCTACGTGGGCGACACCGCGAACGCCCCCTACGGCCCCCGCCCGCTGGCCGACATCCGCGCCCGCACCCTGGCGTTCACCGACTCGCTCGTCGAGGGCGGGGTGAAGGCGCTGGTCATCGCCTGCAACACGGCCTCGGCGGCCTGCCTGCGGGATGCCCGCGAGCGCTACGACATCCCGGTCGTGGAGGTGGTGCTGCCCGCCGTGCGGCGCGCGGTCGCCACCACCCGGAACAACCGGGTCGGCGTGATCGGGACCGAGGCCACCATCCGCTCGCTGGCCTACGACGACGCCTTCACGGCCGCGCCGCAGGTGCGGCTGACCACGGCCGCCTGCCCCCGGTTCGCGGACTTCGTCGAGCGCGGCATCACCAGCGGGCGCCAGGTCCTCGGGCTGGCCCAGAGCTACCTGGACCCGTTGCAGCGCGCCGACGTGGACACCCTGGTGCTGGGCTGCACGCACTACCCGCTGCTGACGGGTGTGCTGCAGCTCGCGATGGGTGACCAGGTCACCCTCGTCTCCAGCGCGGAGGAGACCGCGAAGGACGTGGTGCGGGTGCTCACCGAGCTCGACCTGCTGACCGAGCGGGACGACGAGCCGGAGCACGAGTTCCGCGCCACGGGCGATCCGGACCGGTTCACCAGGTTGGCGCGGCGCTTCCTGGGGCCGATGGCCGCGTTCGGGTCCGTCGAGGCGTTCGCCGTGGCAGGCTCGTCGCTGTGAAGCTGACGATCCTCGGGTGCTCCGGCAGCCTGCCCCGGCCGGACTCGCCCGCATCCGGCTACCTGGTCGAGTCGGGCGGAACGCGGATCGCGCTGGACCTGGGCAACGGCACCGTCGGTGCCCTGCAGCGGCACCTGGACCCGTTCGAGCTGGACGGGTTGTTCCTCAGCCACCTGCACCCGGACCACTGCTCGGACTTCGGGGCGCTGACCGTGCTGCGCCGCTACCACCCCGATCCGCCGCGCGACCCGGAGCGCAGCAGGCTCCCCGTGTTCGGCCCGCCGGAGACCGAGCAGCGGCTCGCCCGGCTCTACGCGCCGAACGCGGCGGAACTCGCCGAGGCGGACCTGACCGACGTCTACGAGTTCCGGAGCTTCGACGCGCCCGCCGAGGTGGGAGATTTCCGGGTGACGGCGCTGCCGGTGGACCACCTGTGCCCGGCCTGGGGCTTCCGGGTGGCGGCCGAGGGCCGGGTGCTGGTCTACACCGGTGACACCGGCCCGTGCGCGGCGGTGGAGGAGCTGGCGCGGGACGCGGACGTGCTGCTCTCCGAGGCCTCCTGGACGGATTCCCCGGAACGCCCGGACGGCGTGCACCTGTCCGGCAGGCAGGCGGCGCGCGTCGCCAAGCGGGCGGGGGCGCGGCAGCTGCTGCTGACCCACCTGCAACCGTGGACGGACCCGGAGGAGATCCTGCGGGAGGCGACCGAGGAGTTCGACGGGCCGGTGCGGGTCGTCGAAGCGGGCCAGCACCATTCGATCTGAGTGAACGCGGACGTTCGCGCTGGAAGGGGCAAGGATGACGATCACGGCCGTGTGGTCGATCGCGTCGACGGCGGATGCGAACGCGGGTGACGGGCTCACCCTCACCGAGCCCGGCGAGGTCGACGAGCTGGTGCGGCGGCTCGCGGAGCCGGGCGCGGGCCCGGCGACGATCTGGCACGAAGGCCGGGAGCTGGCCGACTCCGCGACGCAGATGCTCGACCACGATGTGATCGCCGCGGTGTCCGGGGGTTACGGCTACCTGAGCCACTTCGACGCCGATCACGACTTCGCGGTGCTCGCGGGCGATCCGGAGTCACCCGCGTTGAGCAGCGAGGACGTCGAGTTCCCCGCGGGCAGCGGGGTGGCCCCGGAGGTGCTGGCGGCCGCGCTGCGCGACTTCCTGGACACCGGGCGGCGACCGCGCGCCGTGGAGTGGCGCAGCGTCGACTGGTAGCCGACCCGCCGCGCGAAGCGGCCGTCAGCGGGCGGTTAGGGTGGGCGCGTGGCGAGAGCGGACGGGCGGAGCGACGACGCGCTCCGGGAAGTGCGAATCACCCGCGGCTACCAGGACTGGCCCGCTGGCTCGGTCCTGGTCGAGTTCGGGAAGACCCGCGTGCTGTGCGCGGCGAGCGTGCAGGACGGGGTGCCGCGCTGGCGCGCCGGTTCCGGCCTCGGCTGGGTGACCGCCGAGTACGCGATGCTGCCCTCGGCCACGAACACCCGTGGCGTGCGCGAGTCCGTGAAGGGCCGCATCGGCGGCCGCACCCACGAGATCAGCAGGCTCATCGGCCGTTCGCTGCGCGCCTGCATCGACCTCGCCGCGCTGGGCGAGAACACCATCGCCCTGGACTGCGACGTGATCCAGGCGGACGGCGGCACCCGCACCGCGGCGATCACCGGTGCGTACGTGGCGCTCGCCGACGCGATCACCTGGCTGAGCGCGGCGCGCAGGCTCTCCGACCCGAAGCCGCTGTCCTGCTCCATCGCCGCGGTCAGCGTCGGCGTGGTGGACGGCCGGGTCCGGTTGGACCTCCCCTACGAGGAGGACTCCCGCGCCGAGGTGGACATGAACGTGGTCGCCACCGACCACGGGACCCTCGTCGAGGTGCAGGGCACCGGGGAGGGTGCGACCTTCCCGCGCTCCACGCTGGACACGATGCTCGACTTCGCGCTGGACGGCTGCGCCGAGCTGGCCCGCAAGCAGACCGAGGCGCTGGCCGCCCCGTACCCCGGCGAGCTGCCCGGCGGTGCCCGGTGACGCGCCTGCTGCTCGCGACCCGCAACGCGAAGAAGCTCGTCGAGCTGCGGCGCATCCTCGAAGCCGAGGGCGTCAGCGGCGTCGAGGTCATCGGGCTGGACGAGGTCGCGGAGTTCCCGGAGGCCCCCGAGACGGGTGCGACCTTCGAGGAGAACGCCGTGGCGAAGGCCGCCGACGCGGCCCGCGCTTCCGGGCTGCCCGCCGTGGCCGACGACTCCGGTCTGTCGGTGGAGGCGCTCAACGACATGCCCGGGGTGCTCTCCGCCCGCTGGTGCGGCAGGCACGGCGACGACCAGGCGAACCTGGAACTGCTGCTGGGCCAGGTCAAGGACGTGCCCGACGAGCGGCGCGGTGGTGCTTTCGTGTCGGCGGCCGCCCTGGTGCTGCCGGACGGCACGGAGACCGTGGTTCGCGGCGAGTGGCCCGGCACCGTGACCCGCGCACCGCGCGGCGAGAACGGCTTCGGCTACGACCCGATCTTCGTCCCGGAGGGCGAGACCCGGACGGCCGCGGAGCTCTCCGCGGAGGAGAAGGACGCGGACTCGCACCGGGGTCGGGCCTTGCGGTTGTTGTTGCCGACGCTGCGGAAGCTGGCCGAGCAGGAGCAGTAGGCGGCGCGCGCGTGGCGGCCGGGGATCGCTTCGCTCCGGGAACCCGTTCCGGTCTCGTCTTCTCGACGGCCATCTCCGCCCGCACCCGCACCACGTGATCGTCCGCGGGCCGGTGGCGCCCCTCGATGAGCGGCAGGACCTCCGGTCCCGCGCCGCGCCCCCAGCGATCGTGCAGATCCCGGCCGGGCTCTGCGACAGCGCCGCCTCCGCGATCCGGTCCGGCGCGCGCACCAGCGGATCGCGGTCCGGGCTCCGCGCTGGTGCGCTGCGGGTGAGGCCGCGAGGCGACGTCCCGGCGCGCACCGGACGGGCCGCCGCGCCCGGCACCTCGTCCCGCCGGCCCGAGAACTTCCGCCCGGCGCTGGCCACCTTGCCCTCCGCCGCAGCGCGCTGACCCCACGGCCAGCGGTCCACGTGACGACCGCGCGGGAGCGCAGCGGCCGTCCGGCGAGGGCTCCGCCCGGTTCCGCCGGACCCGCGCCTCGATCCGCCCGCGTCCAGCCGGGGCCTCCAGCTCTCCGGAACCGGCGTGCTCCGGGGAGGGGCGTTGGCGTCGCCTCGGCCGAACCGGGTTGCCGCCAGGTGGGGCAGTGCGGCGCGGGCCCTCTGTGACCTGGGACGGGTCCGCCGGGCGGGGCGTAACGGCGGTGGGCGGTGCGACGAAGTGCCGAGTGGGGCCGCCGAGATCGATGCTCGGAGCCCGGCCCACCCCGCGGCCGGATGGGCACGACGCGGGCCTGGCCCTCGCTGATCCGCGCGAGGCGCCCGTTCGACGCATCGCCGAGTCGCCGCCGCGCGGCTCACCCGCGAACCGCCCCGGCACGGCTCGCGACCCAACTCCGCCCGTCGAAGGAGAAACGTCGATGAAGCCCTGGTTCGTGTGCGCCTCCGTCGGTGTCGCGTCCGCCGCCGTCACCTTCAGCGTCCTCACCGCGCTGCACGCCGCGAACTCGCTCGGTGCTCCCGCGCCGCGCGTTCCGCCGGAGCCCGGGCGGACCGAGCCGCGCCTCGTCCAGGTCTGATCCGGAGGCCCCCGCCACTGTGACGGGCGTCGCCCCGCACCCCGGTGCGCGGTCGGCAGCGGTTAGGTTCCGCTGGTGTTCAGCGAATGGATCGAGCTGCTGGGACTGATCGTCGTGGGATTCCTCTCCGGGGGGATCAACGCCGTGGCGGGTGGCGGATCGCTGCTGGTGTTCCCCGCCCTGCTCGCCACCGGGATGCCGCCGCTGGTCGCCAACGTGACGAACTCCGTCGCGCAGGGGCCGGGGTTCGTCGGCGCCGCGATCAGCCAGCGCGCGGACCTGGGGGGCGCGCCACAGCGGCTGCGGTGGACCTCGATCGCGGCGGCCGCCGGCGCGGTGATCGGCTGCGTGCTGCTGATGGTGCTGCCCGGCTCGGTGTTCGACGCGGTGGTGCCCGCGCTGGTCGGGCTGTCCGCGGTGCTCATGGCCTTCCAGAACACGATCAAGCGCTGGCTCCGGCACCCGGAGGGCGGTGGACCTGACCGGTTGGTGGCGCTCACCGCCGGGATCTTCTTCGCCTCGATCTACGGCGGCTACTTCGGCGGGGCGCGCAGCGTCATCCTCATCGCGATCCTGGCCGTCGCGGTGAACGACTCGATGCGCAGGCTCAACGCGCTCAAGAGCTGGCTGGGGTTGATCGGCAGCGCGGTGACGTTCGTGGTGTACGCGCTGATCGCGCCGGTCGACTGGGTGGCGGTGCTGACATTGGTGCCGACGACGGTGCTCGGCGGGTACGCGGGCGGCAAGCTGGCGCAGCGGTTGCCCGCGACGCTGCTGCGCTACCTGGTCGTCGTCATCGCCGCCGGCGTCGCGGTCTACCTCGTCCTCGACTGATCCGGAGTGAGCGGACCGTTCGTCCAAGCCTTCGGGACGAACGGTCCGTTCACCCGCTCATCTCCACCGGGTGAGCGGACCGTTCGTCCGACGAGATGGGGCAAAGGGTCCGTTCACTCCTCGACCGCGCCCACCGGGCCCGGGCTCAAGCGGATTCAGGTGAGCGGACCGTTCGTCCAACGAGATGGGACGAACGGTCCGTTCACTCCTCAACCGCGCCCACCGGGCCCGGGCTCAAGCGGATTCAGGTGAGCGGACCGTTCGTCCAACGAGATGGGACGAACGGTCCGTTCACTCCTCGACCGGAGGCGGTGGGGGCGGCCCGGGGAGTGGGCGGTTGCCGCGCGGTGCGGCCTCAGACGCCGAGTTCCTTGCGGAGGCGGTCGACGTGGCCGGTGGCCTTGACGTTGTAGAGCGCCTTGTCGATCTTCCCCTCGGGGCCGACCACGAAGGTCGAGCGGATCACGCCCCGCACGACCCGGCCGTAGTTCTTCTTCTCCCCGAACGCGCCCCACTCCGCCATCACGGTCTTGTCCGCGTCGGACAGCAGCGGGAAGGTGAGCCCCTCGGCGTCGCGGAACTTCGCGAGCTTCTCCGGCCCGTCCGGGGAGATGCCCACGACGTCGAATCCGGCGTCGTCGAGCGCGGCGAGGCTGTCGCGGAAGTCGCAGGCCTGCTTGGTGCAGCCCGGGGTGCTCGCCGCCGGGTAGAAGTACACGACCAGGGAACGGCCCCGGTAGTCGCCCAGTGCCACGGTCTTGCCGTCGGCGTCCGGCAGGGAGAAGTCGGGCGCGGTGTCACCCGGGGAAAGCCGCTGCGGTTCGCTCATGTCCCAGGACGGTAGTGCAAGGGCCCGTTCGCCTGGGCGGCCACCGACCGCCCAGGCCGCCACGGGTCAGCGCAGCTGCGGCGCGGTGTCCGGCACGGTCTGCGAGACGGTGTTCACCGACACCGCTTCATCCTGATCCTCCGAGGCGATGAACCCACCGAACAAGAGCCCGGCCAAGGCCGAGGCCGTCACGGATAGCGCGCAAACGGTGTAAAGGCGCAGGCTCACCGTTTTCCCTTCACTGAATGGGGTTTTCGAGGAGCGTCGACGTCGACGCTCACATGATCGCCGTCGGAACCGCAGACGTTACCCGACCCACCTGAACGGGTGAAGAACGCGGCACGGCCGTCCGGAGTTGCGGCCCCCCACCGCCCCGCGTAGAGCGGAGGGGACCAGCACCGCCACTCACCGGGAGCGCCCATGCCGACCGTTGCCGACCAGTTCATCGAAGTGCTCGTGCAAGCAGGCGTGCAACGGATCTACGGCATCGTCGGGGACAGCCTGAACCCGGTCGTGGACGCGGTGCGCCGAACCGAGGGCATCGAGTGGGTGCACGTGCGCCACGAGGAGGCGGCGGCCTTCGCGGCGAGCGCGGAGGCGCAGCTCACGGGACGGCTCGCGGTGTGCGCGGGCAGCTGCGGCCCGGGCAACCTGCACTTGATCAACGGGCTGTACGACGCGCACCGCAGCGGCGCGCCGGTGCTGGCGCTCGCCTCGCACATCCCCTCCGAGCAGATCGGCACGGGCTTCTTCCAGGAAACCCACCCCGAGGAGCTGTTCAACGAGTGCAGCCACTTCTGCGAGCTGCTCTCGCAACCCGAGCAGATGCCCCGCCTGCTGCGCAGCGCCATGCAGACCGCGGCGGGCCGGCGCGGGGTGGCGGTGCTGGTGCTGCCCGGCGACGTCGCGCACAAGCCCGCCGCCCAGCCGACCGGCGCTGGTGTGGTGGCCTCGGAGCCGCCGATCGTGGTGCCCTCGCCGAGCCAGGTGGATCGGCTGGCGGAGTCGTTGAACTCGGCGGAGCGCGTGATGTTGTTCTGCGGTGCGGGGACGCGCGGCGCGCACCGGGAGGTGATGCGGTTGGCCGAGACGATGCAGTCCCCGGTCGGTCACGCGCTGCGCGGCAAGGAGTGGATCCAGTACGACAACCCCTACGACGTGGGGATGAGCGGGTTGCTCGGCTACGGCGCCTGCCAGCAGGCGATGCAGAAGGCGGACCGGGTGGTGCTGCTGGGCACCGACTTCCCGTACGACAACTTCCTGCCGCAGGCGAACACGGTCCAGGTGGACATCGATCCGACGCACCTGGGCAGGCGCACGGTGCTGGACCTGGCGGTGCAGGGCGACGTGCGGGAGACGATCCGCGCGGTGCTGCCGAAGCTGCGGCAGAAGACCGACCGCTCGTTCCTGGACCGGATGCTGCGCGAGCACGCCGAGCGGCTGGAGCAGGTGGTCGACTCGTACACCACGAACGTCGGCGACCAGGTCCCGATCCACCCGGAGTACGTGGCCGACGTGCTCGACGACCTCGCCGCCGAGGACGCCGTGTTCACCGTCGACACCGGGATGTGCAACGTGTGGGCGGCGCGCTACATCACGCCGAACGGGCGACGCCGGGTGCTGGGCTCGTTCGTGCACGGCTCGATGGCGAACGCGCTGCCGCAGGCGATCGGGGCGCAGCTCGCGGCCCCGGGGCGGCAGGTGATCTCGATGTCCGGCGACGGCGGGCTCTCGATGCTGCTGGGCGAGCTGCTGACGGTGCGGACGCAACGGCTGCCGGTGAAGCTCGTCGTGTTCAACAACTCCTCGCTGGGCATGGTGAAGCTGGAGATGCTGGTGGACGGGCTGCCGGACTTCGGCACCGACTACGACTCGATCGACTACGCGGCGATCGCCGCGGCCGCCGGGGTGCGCTCGGTGCGGGTGGAGCGGCCGGACCAGGTGCGGGAGGCGCTGGCCGGGGCGCTGGCGCACCCGGGACCCGCGCTGGTGGACGTGGTGACCGATCCGAACGCGCTGTCGATCCCACCGCGGATCACCGGAACCCAGGTGAAGGGCTTCGCGCTGGCGGTGAGCCGCACCGTGCTCTCCGGTGGGGTGGGCAAGATGGTGCAGCTGGCGCGGAGCAACCTCCGCAACATCCCGCGCCCCTGAACCGCGCCTCACCCGTTCCGGGCTCCTATACCCACCCCTGGTCGCTGAGCGTGAACACATCTCGCGGCCGTGCGGCCGGAGGTCGTCCGGCGGGGTGGATCATGGCGGGCCGCGACCTCGGGCCGCGACTTGCCTGGGCGCGACCGCCAGGGCGGGAAACCGGTGCTGGCGCGGCTCGGTTCCTGCCGCCGCGGCGGCGCCGGCGGACCCGGTGCCGCGTCGGCGGATCGCTCGATCTCCCCGGCCCGATGTCGGTTTGGGTGATGCCGTGGTGACGCTGGGTTCGCAGGGGGGACACTGATCTCCATGACAGTGAGTCCCACGGTGCGCCGTCGCCGCCTCGCCGCCGAGCTGCGCAGACTTCGAGGAACAGCGGAGGTCACCCAGCAGCAGGCCGCTACCCATCTCGGCTGCACCCAGGCGAAGATCGGCAGATTCGAGACCGCCAAGCGCTCCCCCTCGATCGGGGACGTCAGCGCCCTGCTGGACTTCTACGCCATCAACGGTGCCGAACGCGAACAACTGATCAACCTGGCCAGGGACGCCCGCAAGCGCGGCTGGTGGCACTCCTACAGCGACGTGCTGCCCGAGTGGTACGAGACCTACGTGGGCCTGGAGGCCGAGGCCTCCTGCATGCACACCTGGGAATCCGAGGCCATTCCCGGCCTGCTGCAGACCGCCGAGTACGCCTACGCCATCACCCGCTCCACCCTGATCCGGGCCAACGAAACGGAGATAGGACGCCGCGTCGAACTCCGGATTCAGCGCCAGGACCGGGTCACCGGTTCCCAGCCTCTGGACCTGTGGGCGGTGATCGGCGAGACCGCGCTGCGGCGTTGCGTGGGCGGCCCGGCCGTGCTGCGCCGCCAATTGGAGCACGTGCTCGCGCTGGCGGAACTCCCGAACGTGACGTTGCAGGTCATGCCCTTGGACGCGGGCGCTCACCCGGCGCAGGCGGGTCCATTCGTCATCCTGCGCTACTCCAACCACGTGGATCCCGACGTCGTCTATTTGGAAACCCACGTGGGAGGCCTTTACCTCGAACGCGATAACGAGCTGTCCAAATACGTGACGATGATGGACCATCTACGCGCACACGCGATCGACCCGGAAGGGTCCATTCAAGTGATTCACGAGCGCATAGGAGAGCTGTAGATGGAATACCTCACGGGTTGGCGAACCAGCACCCGGAGCACGCACGCAGGACAGTGCGTCGAGGTCGGGTTCGGTGCCGCACGGGTTGGCGTGCGCGACACGAAGGACCGGCCGGGTGGGCACTTCGCCGTCGATCCCGCGCGGTGGGAGGACTTCCTCGGAAGCCTCAAGCGCGGCGACTTCGACCGCTGACCCCGATTGATCCCGCGCTCACCGGCTGGTGCGGCCGCGACGCGGGAGCGAACTGAAGAACCGAGCGGGACGCAGGTTCCGCGCCCGCTCGGCCCTGTTTCTCCAGCTTGGAATAATCCGTCAAGCGATCGTCGATTTCCGGTATTGCGCCAGGCAGCCCGGCGCTCCGCCGAAAAAATGCGAACCGCATCTCACCCGAACGGTCCTACGCCTCCCCCGTATTAATCGCGGGACACGGGTTCGAGGAATGGCGTCAGCAGCCCCGGCACCGCCTCGTCCGCGAAGACCAGCCCGTCGCCGAGCAGAACGTCCGGCACCGCGCAGCGGCCGGAGCCCGCGGCGGTGGTGGCCACCACGTCGACCAGCCCGGCCCGCCGCTGGAACACCGACCGCTCGAAGCGCCAGCCGATGATCCCGTCCCGCTGCAGCGCCACCGTCCGGCGAACTCCCGTTCCGCGCCTGCTCACCAGGTACCGGCCGTGCAGCCGGTGGCCGAGGCCGCGGTAGGCGTCCACGCCGGCACCGACCCCGATCACCACCGCCAGCAGCGCCACCGCACCCGCGAGCCCGGCGGGCAGCCAGCCGGCCGCCGCGAGACCCGCGGCGGTCGCCGCGAACGGCAGCGCCGCCAGCGCCCCCCAGGTGACCCGCCGCCGCAGCGCCGCGCGCGGGTGCCCGGTGAGCCCGGCACCGGGGAACTCCCGCTCCCGCAGCACCGCCGCCCCGACCCGGGCGGCCTGCCCGCGCGGGGCGGGCGGCAGCAGCGTTTTCGCGTCGGGTTGCTTTCCGTCGGCGCTCTCGCTGAGCCCGGTGGCGAGCGCGTGGGTGCGGGCACCGCCGACCCAGCGCAGCAGCAACGGCTCGGAGAGCTCCACGCCCCGCAACCGCTCCTCCTCCAAGGAGATCGACCGCTGGGTCAGCAGTCCTCGCCGCACCCGCAGGGTGCCGGTGCCTTCCCGGGTGAGGGTGAAGCCCCACCACAGCTCCACCGACAGCAGCAGCGAGCCGAGCACCCCGGTGCCCACCGCCGCCAGCAGCGGGAGCCCGATCCCCAGCCACAGCGGGGCGGCGCGGAACTCCTCGCCGATCGTCCGGTACACGTCGAACTTCCGGAGCACCTCGGAGAACGACCCCACGGTGGAGCCGATCGCGCCCCACACCGCGAGGATCAACGAGGCCGTCGCGCCGGAGTAGAGCAGCCAGGCCGGGCGCAGCCGCGCCAGCTCCCCGCCGTCCTCCGGAGCGTCCGAAGTGGAGTCCCGCAGCAGCAGCGCCGCCCGGATCCGCTCCGCGTCCGGACGGGCGACGCCGTCCAGCTTGAACTCGTCCTCCCCCTGCGCCCCCGTGCCGATCTTCACCACGGCCAGCCCGAGCAGCCGGTGCACGGGATCGGCGGTGACGTCGACGCTGCGGATCCGGTCCCTCGGCATCGATCGGCGGCTGCGGGACAGCGCGCCCTTGCGCAGCTCGACCCGTTCCTCGCCGATGCGGTAGCTGGTGAACCACCAGTCGAGCGCGGACAGTCCGGCGAGCAGCGCGGCGGCGGCGAGCCAGCTCCCGGTCGTGATGGCCAGCGGCACGAGCCCGGCCCCGGCCAGCAGCATCACCGCGACGGTCGGCACCAGCGGCGCCAGCACCAGGATCAGCAGCGCCAGCACCACGCGACCGTCGAGCCGCCGCCACTCCAGCGGGCCGCTCACGTCGCGTCCCCGCGCACGGCCTGCGTCGTGGCGGTGAGCCGCTCCACGAGCTCCTCGGCGACGCGGTGGTCCAGGCCGTCGATGCGCAGCGCACCCGCCGCCGAAGCGGTGGTGACGGTGACGCTGGCGAGGCCGAACGCCCGCTGCAGCGGCCCGCGCACGGAGTCGACGGTCTGGATCCGCGACATCGGCGCCACCCGCCACTCCTGGCGCACCCAGCCCGCGGCGGTGTAGACCGCGTGCTCGGTGCTCTCCCAGCGGTGCACCCGGTACCGCCACCGCGGCATCACCAGCAGGTAGGGCAGGCCGAGCAGGACCACCACCAGCAGGCCCAGCAGCAACCAGGGCCGGGCGGGGGCGATCAGCGCGGCGAGCACCGCGAGGACGACGACCGGCGGGACGACCAGCACCGCGGCCTGGGCGGACCACCAGCCGACGGCGCGCCGCTCGACCCGGTGCCGGGGAGGGCGCAACCGCACCGGGGCGCCCGCTGAACTGTCTTGCGTGGACACGTCGTGTTCTCCGATCAGGTGATGTTCGCGCTCGCATCCTCGCAGCGGGTCATCGCAGGCTCCGGACCTGCTCCCACACTCGCGCCCAGGGCTCTTCGCGGCCGCTGAGCAGCCACACCGGGACGTCCGAGCCACCCACCCCGCGGACCTCGGCGAAGTGCGCCCGCCACGGGGCCGGGTCGCCGCCGACGAACAGCACGTCCCGCGCGCTCTCCGGGGGCGGCCCGAACGGCCCGTACCCCCGGTGGCCGCTGTGCGCCAGCGGCAGGCCGTACTCGTCGGAGTGGGCGTCGAGCATCGCCGCGAGGATGTAGCTCTCCCCCACCACGGCGGTGTGCTCGCGGGTCGCGGCGGGCAGCGCCCGGTACGCGGCCGAGACGTCCCGGGCGAGCGCGCGGTCCGCGGGCACCCCGAAGGCCGTCGTCACCGCCATCGACATCCACACCACCCCGCCCGCCGCGAGCACCGCGAGCACCCCGGCCGACCAGGCGATCCAGCCGCGGCCGCGGGTACCCGCCCGGGCCCGCGCCTCCCGGCGGCGCTGGAAGCCCACCGCTCCCGCGGCGACCAGCACCCCGTACATCCCGATGACGTAGTAGGGCCGCCCGCTGGCAGCGATGTAGAAGACGTACTGCACGAGGGCCGCGGCCCCGATGAACCGGTACGGGCGGAACTCCTCGGCGCGCAGCAGCCGCGCCACCCCGAACACGCACAGCGGTGCCCCCAGCACGCCCGCGTACAGGACCATCTGGGTGGCCGCCCCCGGACGACCACCGCTGAGGACCGGCGTCTCCGCCCGCACCACCTCGCTCATCGCGAGCTGCGGCCACCCGTGCGCCGCCTGCCAGATCAACGTCGGTGCCGCGATGACCAACGCGATCCCGGCGCACCCCCAGAACATCGGGCGTCGCAGGAGGTCGCGCGGACCGAACACCAGCAGGCAGCCCAGCAGCGCCGCGCAGAGCACGGCGACGTGGACCTTGACTTGCATCGTCACGCCGATGACGACGCCCAGGGCGAGCAGCAGCCGGTCGTCGGCCCGCCCGTCGGCGTGCTGCCGGCACCAGCGCACCAGCAGCCAGCACGCCAGCATCCACAGCGGGACCTCCAGCGTGTACGGCGTGATCCAGTGCGCCACCAGGCTGACCCACAGCCCGGTCGCGTGGGCCAGCCCCGCGAGCACCTGGCCGCGCCGGTCACCGCCGAGCTCGTGGGCCAGCAGCCCCGCGAGCAGCACCCCGGACGCCGAGATCAGCACCGCGGGAATCCGCAGCACCAGCGTGGAGTTCGGCGCCAGCCACTCCATCGCCCCCGCCAGCAGCGGGGCCAGCGGCGGCTGGTCCACGTACCCCCAGTCCGGGTGGTACCGGCCGATGGCCAGCATGTAGACCTCGTCGATCCAGTACCCGCCGAACGGGCTCACCGCCAGGTGCACCGCGCCGAACACCACCGCGATGAGCAGCAGCGGCCCGATCGCGAAGCGCGGCGCTGCTCCGGCGGTGACCGGCGGTGCGGCGGTGGTCGCCACTGCCTCTCGCATCGTCTCCCCCAAGGAATTCCCGTGACCCCGCACAGCTCACCGCATCGCCGGGTCGCACCGCGACGCCGAACGGTGGTGATC
Source organism: Saccharopolyspora antibiotica (assembly GCF_047200635.1). Taxonomy (NCBI): domain Bacteria; kingdom Bacillati; phylum Actinomycetota; class Actinomycetes; order Pseudonocardiales; family Pseudonocardiaceae; genus Saccharopolyspora; species Saccharopolyspora antibiotica. The sequence continues at coordinate 52,007 of NZ_JBJZOI010000025.1, forward strand.
TCGGACGACGGAAGTCGTGTCGTGATGCGACTTTCGCAGGGTCCTGCCCCCCGACGGGCCGCGCGGGAGGCCGGGCCGGCGCCGCCGCGGGCTACGGTGGCCCGGTGCCACGCCCGCTGTGGCGACAGCTGTGGGACTCCCCGCGCTCCGCGGTGTTCGACGTGCTGCTGGTCGCCGTCCTGATCCCGCTCGGCCCGATCCTGGCGTCGTTCTACCCGCCGGACGTGCCGCCGGAGGTCGCCGACCACAGCTGGATCGGCGGCCGCGCGGTCGCGGACTCGATCTCGCTGCTGTGCGCGCTGGCGCTCGTGGCTCGCCGCCGGTTCTCGGTGCCGCTGCTGGCCGCCGGGGTGGCGCTGAGCGCGGTGCACGCGGTCACGTTCTCGGCCGGGATCGGGCCGCTGCTGCCGATGAACCAGCGCACCGATCCGTGGGTTCCCGCCGAGCTCGGGTTCGCGATCTACGCCTTCACGGCCTACGAGACGCGGCGCGCGCACCGGATCATCGGCTGGGTCCTGCTGGTGGCGGCGGTGTTCCTCGCGATGCGGCCCTGGACGGCACCGGAGGGCGAGACGCTGAACAACGCGATCTGGTGCACCGCGTTCCCGGCCGTGCTCGGGTTGTGGATCGGTGCTCGGCGGCGACTCGTCGGGGCCCTGGAGGACCGGGCCGACCGCGCGGAGCGCGAGCAGCACCTGCTGGCCGAGCGGGCGCGCGCGGACGAGCGGGCGAAGATGGCCACCGAGATGCACGACGTGGTCACGCACCGGGTGAGCCTGATGGTGCTGCGGGCGGGAGCGCTCGGGGTGACCGCACCGGACGAGCCCACCCGGGCCGCCGCCGAGGAGCTGCGCGCGGGCGGTTGCCAGGCGCTCGACGAGCTGCGCGACTTCGTCGGCGTGCTGCGCTCCGGCACCGGGCAGCGAGCCGGGGGCGCCGCCGCGGAACCCCTGCCGGACCTGTCCGGGTTGATCGCCGAGACCGAGGCCGTGGGGATCCCGGTGCGGCTGACGGAGTTCGGCAGCGCCACCTCGGTGTCGCCCTCGGTGGGCCGGACCGCTTACCGGGTGGTGCAGGAGGCGCTGACGAACGTGCACAAGCACGCGCCGGGCAGCGAGGTCGACGTGCACGTGGAGTACGCACCGGACCGGGTGCGGCTCGCGGTGCGCAACTCCCGTCCGGCTCCCGGCGGGCGCGGCGAGCTGGCCGGGCTCGGTTCCGGCTCGGGGCTGCTGGGGCTGCGGCAACGGGTGGAGCTGGTGGGCGGCAGCTTCCGATCCGGTCCGAACGGCGATGGCGGTTTCGAGGTCGGTGCCATACTTCCGGGGTACGTGCCCACGGCCGAAGCCGGAACCGGCTAGCGCCTTGGCGAACGGGGACTCCGGGTTGAGCGAACCGATCCGCGTCGTGCTGGTCGACGACGAGCCGATGGTGTGCGCGCACCTGCGCACGATCCTCGGTTCGGCGCCGGACATCGAGGTCGTCGGGGACGCGCAGGACGGTGCGGCGGCGGTGGAGGCCGTGGTGCGGCACCGGCCGCGGGTGGTGCTGATGGACCTGCGGATGCCGGGGGTGGACGGGCTGATCGCGACCGAGCGGATCCGCGAACTGCCGGAGCCGCCCGCGGTGGTGGCGCTGACGACCTTCGACGCGGACCAGTACGTGCTGCGGGCGCTGCGCGCGGGCGCCTCCGGTTTCCTGGTGAAGTCCACGCCGCCGGAGGACCTGATCGGTCTGGTCCGGGTGGCCGCCGACGGGCACACCGTGCTGTCGCCGGAGGCGGCCAAGCGGCTGGTCGCGGCCTCCGCCGGGCAGAGCGCCGGGCAGCGGCGCGCGCTGGCGGCGATCCGGGAGCTCAGCGAGCGCGAGCGGGAAGTGCTGACCGGGATCGGCGAAGGCCTGTCCAACGCCCAGATCGGTGAGCGGCTGTTCCTCTCCGAGGCCACGGTGAAGGGCTACGTCTCGCGCACCCTGGTCAAGCTGGAGTGCGCGAACCGGGTCCAGGCGGGCTTGATCGCCCACGAGGCGGGCATCACCCGCCGCTGAGCGCGGGGCGCCCGGCGCGGGTGCTCAGCGACTCCGTCGCGGGGGCGACCGTTCCGCCACGCGCCGAGCGCGCGCGGCAGAGGCCGCTCCTCCGCCGAGGGAGCCGCTGAGCTCCCGCCACCGGCACCGGCGGGCGAGCCCGGACCGAAGACGCCGGGTCAGGCCCAGAGCTGTCCGTCGAGGCGCTGCGCGGCCTCGTCGAGGGTGCCGCCGTAGGCGCCGGTGGAGAGGTACTTCCAGCCCGCGTCGGCCACCACGAACACGATGTCCGCCGCTTCCCCCGCGGCAGCGGCCTTTTCCCCGATGGTCAGCGCCGCGTGCAGCACGCCCCCGGTGGAGATCCCCGCGAAGATGCCCTCCGATTCGAGCAGCTGCCGGGTGCGGCGCAGCGCGTCGTAGGAGCCCACCGAGAACCGGCGGGACAGCACGGAGGGGTCGTAGAGCTCCGGCACGAAGCCCTCGTCGAGGTTGCGCAGCCCGTACACCAGCTCGCCGTAGCGCGGCTCGGCCGCGACGACCTGCACCCCGGGCTTGTGCTCGTGCAGGTACCGGCCCACCCCGACGAGGGTGCCGGTGGTGCCCAGCCCGGCGACGAAGTGGGTGACCCCGGGCAGGTCCCGCAGGATTTCCGGCCCGGTCCCCCGGTAGTGCGCGTCGGCGTTCGCCGAGTTGCCGTACTGGTAGAGCATCACCCAGTCCGGGTTCTGCTGGGCCAGCTCCTTCGCGACCGCGACCGCCTGGTTCGAGCCGCCCGCCGCGGGCGAGGACACGATGCGCGCGCCGAAGGCCTGGAGGAGCTGCCTGCGCTCCTCCGAGGTGTTCTCCGGCATCACGCACACCAGGCCGTAGCCCTTGAGCTTCGCGGCCATCGCCAGCGAGATGCCGGTGTTGCCGGAGGTGGGCTCCAGGATGGTGCAGCCCGCGGTGAGCCTGCCCTCCTTCTCCGCGGCCTCGACCATGGACAGCGCGGCGCGGTCCTTGATCGAGCCGGTCGGGTTCCGGTCCTCCAGCTTAGCCCACAGCCGCACGTCGGCGGCGGGCGAGAGGTTCGGCAAGCCCACCAGCGGGGTGTCACCGAGCGCGTCGAGCAGCGAGTCGTACCGGGCCACGACGAGCCTCCAGTCTCAGCGGGAGATCAGCGCATACCGCCGGCGACGGCGGGCAGGATCGTCACGCTGTCGCCGTCGGCGACCCCGGCCTCCAGGCCACCGGCGAAGCGCACGTCCTCGTCGTTGACGTAGATGTTGACGAAGCGGTGCAGCGAGCCCTCCTTGACCAAGCGGTCCTTGAGCCCGCCGTGCTTGCTGTCGAGGTCGTTGATGACCTCGGCGACGGTGCTGCCGCTGGCCTCGACGGACTTCTGCCCGTCGGTGTGGCTGCGCAGGATGGTGGGGATCGAGACCTTGACTGCCATGGTTGGAACCTCCCTGTCCACGAGGACTGCTGAACGGAACTTGCGCGCGCGCCGGGACCGCCGCGCGCGGGGGCGGCGGAGCGGGCTCAGCCCTGGTCGGGCACCTCGTCCGCGCCGGTGTGGGCGAACATGTAGGACTCCACGATCTCCACCGGCTCCTCGGTCACCGCGCCGTCGAGGATGCGGTACGAGCGCAGCTCGTGGGTCTGCGGGTCCCTGGTGGAGACGAGGACGTAGTGCGCGCCGGGCTCCGAGGCGAACGAGACGTCGGTGCGCGACGGGTACGCCTCGGTGGCCGTGTGGGAGTGGTAGATGACGACGGGCTCCTCGTCGGCCTCGTCCATCCCGCGCCAGACCTTCAGCTGTTCGCCGGAGTCGAAGCGGTAGAAGGTCGGCGAACGCTCCGCGTTGATCATTTCGATGAACCGCTCGGGCCGGTCCGACCCCTCCGGCCCCGCGATGACGCCGCACGCCTCGTCGGGATGATCCCGCCGAGCATGCTCGACCATCGCATCCACGAGGTCGCGTCGAATCACCAGCACGGGCACCATCCTACTGAGTGGGGCACCGGTGTCCAGAATGCGGAACGCGAATCGTCCGGTGCCGTTTGCGTGGTCAACGTCGGCTCACGATCGTTCATTCCCGCGCCGAGGGGTAGAGGCTCGTGTAGGACGTCACCTCGCCGATCGGCTCGGCCGCGAGCACGGCCCGCACGATGGCGCGGCTGACGACCTCGGCGGCCACCGCGCACACCTCGTCGAGCACCGCCACCCAGCCCTCACCCGGCTCGCGGTCCCCGGTGGCGAGGGCGAACACGGTGTCCCCGTCGACCATCGCGTGCGCCGGGCGGATCGCCCTGGCCAGCCCGTCCTGGCCCGCGACGGCGACCCGGCGGCACTGAGCCTTGGTGAGCGCCAGGTCGACGGCGACCGCGCCGATCGTGGTGTTCAGCGGGCGGGACGTGGTGCCGCGCCGACCGGGTCGCCCGGCGGCGAGGTCGTTGCGCGGCCGGGCCGCGGCGATCTCCTCGGGCGCGGGCGCGCGCAGACCCGGGTACCGCTCCCAGGGCAACCCGGTCTCCGGGTCGATCACGGAACCGCTGGAGTTCACCGCGAACAGCGCCCCGACCGTCACGTCCGCATCGAGCGCGGCGCTGCGGAACACCGCGCTGGCGGTGCCGACCCCGCCCTTGAGCGCACCCGCGACAGCGCCCGTCCCGGCGCCGACGTTGCCCTGCTCCGCGTTGTCCGCCCCGGCGGCCGCGCAGGCGAGGCGGCCGAACTCGGCGTCCGGCCGGTTGCCCCAGTCGCTCATCGGCAGGTCGAACAGGACAGCAGCGGGCACGATCGGCACCACCTCGTGCGGCTCGGAACCGACCGGCAGGCCGTGGCCGCGCTCGCCGAGCCAGCGCATCGCGCCGTCGGCGGCGGCGAGCCCGTAGGCGCTGCCCCCGCTGAGCACCACGGCGTGCGCCCGCGGCACCAGGTGCGTCGGGTCCAGCACGTCGGTCTCCCGGGTGCCCGGCCCGCCGCCGCGCACGTCGACCGCCGCCGCTGCCCCCTCCGGCACCAGGATCGCGCTCGTCCCGGTGGCCCAGTGCTCGTCGCAACGCTGGTGGTGCCCCACGAGCACCCCGCGCACGTCCACGATCGCGTCCCGCGCTCCGCTGTCCATGCGCGCATCCTCCCCCGCGCGACATCGGGTCCGGGCGGGACTCGCCCCGCGGCAGCGCCGCTGCCGGGGCCTCGAACGGCGAGCGCCGCCGGGCGCGTCGGGGGCCGAGCTCCCACCGCGCCCTTCGGGCAGTCAGCGGGCGACGGCCTCGACCAAGCTGTCCTGCACCCAGGTGAGCCACTGGTAGACCCCGAGGTGCTCGCGGCGGAGCTCGTCCTCCGGGGGTTCCTCCGGCATCTCGTCCCGCACGTCGAGCGCGGTGCCGAGCGCGAGCCGGACGTCGTTGAGGGCGGCCATCCAGTGATCGGCCTGCTCCCCGCTGAGCACGACCCGCCCGCCCTCGCGGGGGCAGGTGTCCAGCACCACGGTGGCGACCCCGGTCTTGGTGTCGACCAGTTCGGGCTCGTAGAGGGAGCGCATCGCCCCGGCCGCTTCCGGCTGCTCCTCGTCGGTCTCGCCGGTCTCCGGGTCGCGGTGGTAGAAGTCCGGCAGCAGCCGCCCCAGCACGCGGTCCTCGGGCGGGGTGGAGGGACCGGTGCGGATCCCGGTGAGCTCGGCGAGCTCGTCCTGCGGGGTCTCCTCGGCGCGGGCCGTGAGCATGTCCTTGATCTGGCCGACGAGCCCGCGGATCACGGCCGCTTCCTGCTGGGACAGCTCGGCGACCACGTGCCCGTTCTTGCGAGTCCAGCCGTTCACCTGATCACGAGTCTTTCTGCATCGTGGCCCACAGGCCTGCGGCGTGCAGTTTCGCGACGTCCCCCTCGACCTTCTCCTTCGCGCCCGAGGAGACGGCCGCGCGACCCTTGTGGTGGACGTCGAGCATGAGCTTGGTCGCGTGGTCCCGGCTGTAACCGAAGATCTTCTGAAGAACGTAGGTCACGTAGGACATCAGGTTCACCGGATCGTTCCAGACCACGGTGACCCACGGCTTGTCCTCGTCTCCGAGTTCAGCCGGTTCCAGTTGCGCGCGCTCCAGTTCAGCGGGCGAGGTCATGTCCCCATGTTCGCACGTGGGCACGGACACGTCGTCGACCGCACGGCCAAATCGGGCACGACCTGCGGGCGAGGCGGGCGGTCGCGGGGACGTAACCTCTGATCCATGACGGCAGCTGCCAGTACCGCGTTGCGGACGGATCACTACGAGCTGACCATGCTGGCCAGCGCCCTGCGGGACGGGACCGCCGAACGCCGTTGCGTGTTCGAGGCGTTCACCCGACGGTTGCCCGTCGGGCGGCGCTACGGCGTGGTCGGGGGCACCGATCGGGTGCTGGCCGCGATCGAGGACTTCCGGTTCGACGAGGCGGAGCTGACCAGCCTCGCAGCGGACGGCGTCGTCGACGGCGACACCCTCGCCTGGCTGCGGGACTACCGCTTCACCGGCGACGTCGAGGGCTACCCGGAAGGCGAGCTCTACTTCCCCGGTTCCCCGCTGCTCACCGTGCGCGGCACCTTCGCCGAGGCGGTGCTGCTGGAGACGGTGATCCTGTCGATCCTGAACCACGACTCGGCGATCGCGGCCGCTGCGGCTCGGATGGTCTCGGCCGCGAACGGCCGCCGGATCATCGAGATGGGATCGCGGCGCACCCACGAGGAGTCGGCCGTGGCGGCGGCGCGCATCGCCTACCTCTGCGGATTCACCGCCACCTCGAACCTGGAGGCGGGGCGCCGCTACCGGATCCCCACCACGGGGACCTCGGCCCACTCGTTCACGTTGCTGCACGACTCCGAGCGTGCCGCGTTCGAGTCGCAGATCGCCGCGCTCGGCGCGGACACGACACTCCTGGTGGACACCTACGACATCACCAAGGGCATCCAGACGGCCGTGGAGGTCGCCGGGTCGCGGCTCGGGGCGGTGCGGATCGACTCGGGTGACGTGGGCGTGCTGGCGCGGCAGGCGCGGGAGCAGCTGGACTCGTTGGGCGCCACCGGCACCCGCATCGTGGTCTCGGGTGACCTGGACGAGTACGCGATCGCGGCGCTGCGGGCCGAGCCGGTGGACGGTTACGGCGTCGGCACCTCCCTGGTCACCGGCTCGGGCGCGCCCACCGCGGGCATGGTCTACAAGCTCACCGAGGTGGACGGCCGGGCGGTGGCCAAGCGCAGCTCGCACAAGGAGTCCCGGGGCGGGGCGAAGTCGGCGCTGCGCAGGCACAAGGAGACCGGCACCGCGCTGGAGGAGGTCGTGTTCCGCACCGGCGCGGACGCGGTGGAGCCGAAGGCGGGCCCGAACGACCGGGTGGTGCCGATCCCGCTGGTGCGCGGCGGCGAGCGGGTCGAAGGCCTGCCGACGCTGGAGGACAATCGGGAGCGCCTGCGGCACGCCCTGGTGAGCCTGCCGTGGGAGGGCCTGACCCTCTCGAGCGGGGATCCCGCGATCCCGACGACCTTCCACTCCGAGGAGGAGCTGTGAGCTCAGCGGTGCGCACGGCGCTGGTCGTGGTCGACGTCCAGCTGGACTTCTGCGAGGGCGGCGCGCTGGCCGTCGCGGGCGGGGCCGAGGTGGCCGCCGCGATCTCCCGCCACCTGGACGGCACCGACTACGACCAGGTCATCGCCACCCGGGACTACCACGTGGACCCCGGTGCCCACTTCAGCGCGGCCCCGGACTTCGTGCGCTCCTGGCCGGTGCACTGCGTGGCGGGCACGGCGGGCGCCGCGTTCCACCCGGAGCTGGAGGTGGGCCCGGTGCGGGAGGTCTTCTCCAAGGGGCAGTACTCCGACGGCTACTCCGGTTTCGAGGGCGTCGACCGCACCGGCCGCGGGCCCGCCGCGTGGCTGGGGGCGCACGGGGTGACCGACGTGGCGGTCGTCGGCATCGCCACCGACCACTGCGTGCGCGCCACGGCGCTGGACGCGGCGAAGGCCGGGTTCACCACCACGGTCCTGCTCGACCTCACGGCGGGCGTCTCCGCCGCCACCGTCGAGTCGGCGCTCACCGACCTGCGCGCCGCCGGCGTCGCCACCACCGGGTCCCCGATCGTGCGGTGAGCCGGGATCTCCCGGCGGCGCGGTCGGGGGCGGGCGGTAGCGTTCGCGGGCGTGCCAGGTTCAGTTCCGCAGTGGTCCGATCCGGACGTGTTCGCGCCCGACGAGAACGACGAGCTCCCGCCCGAGATCGCCGCCGACCTGGTCAAGAAGGGCGCCCCGGGCTCCCGGAAGCGCCACCGGGACGAACCGATCACGGCGAAGCCGCCGGAGCGGATCCCCGACCTGCCGACGCTGCTCGGCGTGGCGGTGAGCGCGGTCGGCGGCGCCGAACGCGAGGGCCAGTCGCGGATGGCGGCGGCGGTGGCGCACTCGATCGAGTCCGGCGAGCACCTGGCCGTGCAGGCCGGAACCGGGACGGGGAAGTCGCTGGCGTACCTGGTGCCCGCCATCCGGCACGCCGTCGTCGAGGCGACGACCGTCGTGATCTCCACGGCGACCATCGCGCTGCAACGTCAGCTCGTCGACCGCGACCTGCCCCGGCTGGCCGACGCGCTGGCCGAGTCGCTGGGCCGTCCGCCCACGTTCGCGATCCTCAAGGGCCGCCGCAACTACCTGTGCCTCAACCGGGTCCACGGCGGCGCCCCGGCCGATCCCGACGACGGCGGCCTGTTCGACCCGTTCGCCGCCTCCGCGCTGGAACGCCAGGTCAAGCGGGTCCGCGAGTGGTCCACCGAGACCGAGACGGGGGACCGCGACGAACTCGTCCCCGGCGTCACCGACCAGGCCTGGCGGCAGCTCTCGGTGACCGCGAAGGAATGCCTCGGCGCGCACCGCTGCCCCGTCGGCACCGATTGCTTCGCCGAACGCGCCCGCAACGAGGCGGGCCGCGCCGACGTGGTCGTCACCAACCACGCGCTGCTCGCGATCGACGCCCTCGACGACCGACCCGTGCTGCCCGAGCACGACGTGGTCGTCGTCGACGAGGCGCACGACCTGGTGGACCGGGTGACCTCGGCCGCCACCGGGGAGCTGTCCGCGAACCAGGCGAAGCTCGCCGCCCGCCGCTGCGGGCGGGCCATCGACCAGGGCCTCGCCGACCGGCTGGACGAGGCCGCCGAAGGCGTCGAGCTCGTCCTGCAGGACGCCCGGTCGCAACGGCTGGAGGAGATGCCGGAGGCGCTCGGCGGCGCGCTCACCGCGCTGCGCGACGCCTCCGCCGCCTGCATGACCGCGCTCGGGCCGGAGCGCAAGGAAGACCCCGAGGGCAGCACCGCCCGCAAGCTCGCCCTCGCGCTCACCGAGGAGCTGCACGACAACGCGGTCCGGCTGCTCGACGCCTTCGACGAGCCCGAGGGCCAGCGCCGCGACGTGGTCTGGGTCAGTTCCGAGCCGAACCGGCCGCCGACCGTGAAGGTCGCGCCGCTCGGCGTCGGCGGGTTGCTGCGGGAGCGGCTGTTCGGGCAGCGCACCACGGTGCTCACCTCGGCGACGCTGGCCCTCGGGGGCTCCTTCGACACCCTCGCCCGGCAGTGGGGTCTCCCACCGGAGCGCAAGGCCGCGCCCGCGCCGGCGCTGGCCAGCGGCAAGGAGGCGCCGTCGGACTCGGCCGGGCCCCGCTGGACCGGGCTCGACGTCGGCTCCCCGTTCGAGCACCAGCGCAGCGGGATCCTCTACCTCGCGCGCCACCTCCCGCAGCCCGGGCGGGACGGGCTGCCCGCTGAGTACCTCGACGAGCTCGCCGAACTCGTCGAGGCCGCCGGGGGCCGGACCCTGGGGTTGTTCTCCTCGATGCGCGCAGCCAAGCAGGCCGCCGAACAGCTGCGGGAACGGCTCCGCACGCCCGTGCTCTGCCAGGGCGAGGACAACACGGCGCAGCTCGTCGCCAAGTTCGCCGCCGACCCGGCCACCTCGCTGTTCGGAACGCTCTCGCTGTGGCAGGGGGTGGACGTGCCCGGCGACTCGCTGCAACTGGTGGTGATGGACCGGATCCCCTTCCCCCGCCCGGACGATCCGCTGGCCTCGGCCAGGCAGAAGGCGGTGTCCGCGCACGGCGGGAACGGGTTCCTCACCGTCGCCGGGACGCACGCGGCGCTGCTGCTCGCGCAGGGGGCCGGGCGGCTGCTGCGGTCCTCCAGCGACCGCGGGGTGATCGCGGTGCTCGACCCTCGGCTGGCGACCGCCCGCTACGGCGGCTTCCTGCGCGCCTCGCTCCCCCCGTTCTGGACCACCCACGATCCGCAGGTGGTCCGCGGCGCCCTGACCCGGTTGCACACCTCCGCGGGCCAGGCACCCGGGTGAGCGGTCCCGGGTGAACGGACCCTCCGTCCCACGTCGCTGGACGAACGGTCCGCTCACCCGGGGGTCCCTGCCCCCGCCCGGCCTAGGCCGCCCGCCGCCGATCCACCCGGCCTCGATCCCCCGAGTGTCGATCCACCCGGTGCCGAACCGCTCGGTCTCGATCCCACCGGCCTCGATCCACCCGGTGCCGATCCGCCCGGTGCCGATCCGGCGGGCCGACCCACGCGGTGTCAGCCCGTTCCACTCCCGGTGAACGGCCCGTTGGACCAACGAACTGGGACGAACGACCCGCTCACTCCCGGTGCGAGCCGGGATCGAGCGAGCGGACCATCCGTCCCGGTGGTTCGGTCGAACGGGCCGTTCACCCGGAACCCGGTTTCGAGCGAACGGCCCCTTCGACCAACCAGCTGGGACGAGCGGTCCGTTCACCCGGAGCGCGGGTGCGGTCAACGGCCCCTTCGACCAATCGGCTTGGACGAACGGTCCGCTCGCCCCGACCGGCAACCCGCACCGCACCCGCCCCGGGTCCCGTCGATCACGACCACCAGGCTCGCGCCGCGGCCGTGCGCAGGACTTGTGGACGTAGTCCTCGAAGGTCACCGGCCCGCCCTGCCTGACCCCGGCCCTCCCGAGCCGTCCGCCCCGGCGCTCGGGATCGGCCCGCTCACCGGAACCCGATCCCAACCGGCCGCCTGCCCGGCGCTCGGTCGAACGGGCCGTTCACATCCGAGCGTCTGCGGGTCAACGGACCGTTCGACCAACCGGCCCCGTCGAACGGTCCGTTCGCGAGGAACCGGACCCGAGCCGACGGTCCGTTCGCGAGGAACCGCCCTCGGGTCAACGGACCGTTCGACCAACGGGATGGGACGAACGGGCCGTTCACTCCCTCCCGCACCTGCGGTGGGCGCCACTATGTGGTCCAAGTCGCCGTGCTCGCGGCCCCGGGGCGGGTACGTTGACGCCGATCGTGAGGCCCAGGAGGAGACGTCGTGCCCGGACAGCGCACCACCACACCGGCGGCCGACCTGGCGCGGACCGTGGTCTTCGCCGCGTTCACCGCCGTGCTCGGCCTGTTCCCCGGGCTCTACGTCGCGGGTTCGGGGGTGCCGGTGGTGCTGCAGAACATGGGCCCGCTGCTGGCGGGCAGCATCCTCGGCGCGCGGCGCGCGGGCGCGGCGACGGGGTTGTTCCTGGCGCTGGTGGCGCTGGGCCTGCCGCTGCTGTCGGGCGGACGCGGCGGTCTCGCGCCGTTCGCCGGCCCGACCGGGGGCTTCGCGCTGGGCTACCTGCTCTCGGCGGTCGTGGTGGGGCTGATCGTGCAGCGCGGCCTCCCCCGGCCGAGCCTGCCGCGGCTGCTGCTGGCGAACGTGGCGGGGGTGGCGGCGGACTACCTGATCGGGATCCCCTACTGGGCGGCGTTCACGGGTGATCTCGGCGCGGCGGCGGTGCAGTCGCTGGTCTTCCTGCCGGGCGACGCGGTGAAGCTGGTAGCGGTGTCGTTGGTGGCCGCCGCGGTGCACCGCGCGCTGCCCGGTGCCGGACGATGAGGCTGCGGGAGCGGGTCGGTTGATCGAATTCGAGGACGTCGCGCACAGCTACGGCGAGCACCCCGTGCTCGACGGCATCGACCTGCGGCTCGGCGAGCGGCGGGTGGCGTTCGTCGGAGCGAACGGCTCCGGCAAGTCGACCCTCGCTCGCACGATCAACGGATTGGTGGCGCCGACCCGGGGGCGGGTGATCGTCGACGGCCTGGACCCGGCGCGCGAGGGACGCGCGGTGCGCGGGCGGGTCGGTTTCGTGTTCACCAACCCCGACAGCCAGATCGTGATGCCCACGGCCGGGGAGGACGTGGCGTTCTCCCTGCGCAGGCGGGGCGTGCCGAAGGCGGAGCGGGAGCGCCGCGCCGCCGAGGTGCTGGCCCGGCACGGCCTCGCCGGGTACGCCGAGCATCCCGCCCACCAGCTGTCCGGGGGGCAGAAGCAGCTGCTGGCCCTGTGCTCGATGCTGGTGCTGGAGCCGGACGTGCTGGTCTGCGACGAGCCGACCACGCTCCTGGACCTGCGGAACAAGCGGCACTTCGTGGAGCTGCTCCAGCAGCTCCCGCAGCAGGTGGTGCTGGTGACCCACGACCTGCACCTGCTCGACGGGTTCGACCGGGTCGTGGTGCTCGACGAGGGCCGCGTCGTCGCCGACGACACCCCGGCCCCGGCGCTGGCCCGCTACCGGGAGCTGGCGGGATGAGCCCGATCGGCCTGTACGAACCGGGGACGAGCCCGCTGCACCGGACTCCGGCGGGGGTGAAGTTCGCACTGCTGCTGGGCTTCGCGGTGCTGATCTTCGTGCTCGGCTCGGCGCTGCCGCTGGCCGTGGTCTCGGTGGTCGCGGTGCTGGCCTACGCCGTGGCGCGGATCCCGCCGCGGCGCTGCTGGCAGGTGGCCCGGCTGCTGCTGCCGCTGCTCGCGGTGATCTTCCTGCTCCAGTGGTGGACCCTGGGGCTCGACCAGGCGGGCGTGGTGGTGCTGCGGTTGTTCGCGGCGCTGGCGGTGGCCAACCTGTTCACCCTGACCACGAAGGTGGACGACCTGGTGAGCGCGGTGGAGCGCGGCCTCGGCCCGCTGCGCCGCTTCGGCGTGCGCCCGGAACGGGTGGGGTTGCTGGTGGGGCTGACCTTGCAGGCCGTGGCGGCCCTGTCGACGATCGCCGCGCAGACCCGGGAGGCGCAGCGGGCGCGCGGGGCGGAGCGCTCGCTGCCCGCGTTCGCCGTGCCGTTCCTGGTCCGCACGTTGCGCCACTCCGACGAGCTCGGCGAGGCCCTGGCGGCGCGCGGCGTGGGCGACGACTGACGGTTCAGGCGCCGGATCCCAGGGCGAGGCGCGCGGCGTGCCTCGCGATGAACTCCTCCACCTCGTCGGCGGGCTTGTCCGGCAGGCCCCAGATGGCTTCCGCGACACCGCAGTCAGCCCACTGCGACAGCAGTGCCGGGGTCGGCTTCCGGGTCGCGAGCACGTGGATCGCGGGTTCGCCGGGTCTGCCCGCCGCTGCCCAGGCCTCGCGCAGCCGCTGCGCGTCCAGCGGCACGTCGGTGTCGGCGGGCGTGGTGATCCACCCGTCGGCGTGCGCGGCGATCCAGGCGAACGTCTTCGGGCCCGCACCGGCCCCGATCAGCAGCGGGATCCGCCCGGGTTTCGGATACGCCCAGGAGGGGCCGAACTCGACGAACTCCCCGGAGTAGGAGGCTTCCTCCTGCGTCCACAGCGCGCGCATCGCCTCCACGTGCTCGCGCAGCGCGGTCCGCCGCCGGTGCGCGGGCACCCGGTGATCGGCGAGCTCGTCGGTGTTCCACCCGAACCCGGCCCCGAGCACCACCCGGCCACCGGAGAGCCAGTCCAGCGAGGCGATCGTCTTGGCCAGCGAGATCGGGTCGGACTCGACCGGCAGCGCCACCGCCGTGGCCAGCCGGATCCGCGAGGTGAGCGCGGCCGCGGCGCTCAGGCTCACCCAGGGATCGAGGGTCCGCAGGTAGCGGTCGTCCGGTAGCGCGGCACCCCCGGTGCCGGGATGCGCGGCCGTGCGCCTGACCGGGATGTGGGTGTGCTCGGGGACGTAGAAGGTGTCGAACCCGGCCTGCTCGGCCGCCCGCGCGGCCCGCCCCGGGGTGATCCCGCGATCGCTGGTGAACAGCACTACGCCGTGTCGCAAGGGAGGTCCTCTCCGCGCCGGGGGCCGGCGGAGCCCGCGGCGACGATGCGTGGACGAGATCGACGCGCCTGCCCTGGATCCACCGACGACCCTAGCAAGCGTTTGGCCGAGCCCCAAGAGCCTGATCTCCAACCCTTTTCCACGAGGGGAAATCCGGTTCGACCGGCTCGCCGAGCTGATCCCGTTCGGGCCGCGAGCGGCTCGACTCACCGCTGGTGCCGACGGCGGTGCGGGCGCTCTCCGGTGCGCACGTGCCGATCCACCGCGCGACCGGAGGGCGCGAATCGGCAGCGCTCGGCGGAGCGGCGCCCCGACCTGCCCGCTCACCACGGCCGGGAGCAGGGCTGGCAGCCGCGCGCCACGCCGCTGCTGAGCCCCGCGCGACGGTGAGCGGATCGCGCCGGTACGTCACCGGGCCCGATCGCCGGAGCATCCCGTCCGGTGCTCCGTCCCGAGATCCAGCCGCCGCGAGGTTCGGGGACCGCGGGCCCGCGCCGGTCGGGAAGGCGCCGTGCCCGTGACCGAAGCCGCTCGCGCGGACGCGGACTCCTACCGGGCCTGGACCACCGCTTCCCGTCGTCCGCACCCCGGCCGACCGAGGCGCGGCTCAGCCAGCAGGCGACACCCACTGGGCGAGCACGGTGACCGTGCCCGGATCCACCTCGGTGAACCCGGCGTCGCGGACCGCGGCGACCCCGTCGCGGCGCCAGGCTGTCGCGGCGTCCCCGCCCGGGTGCAGGCGCTCCCAGGTCCCGGCGTCGGCGGTGCGCACGGCGGACGGGAACCCGGCAGCCCGCCACGTCTCCAGCTCGCCGCCCCGCCCGGCACCGTGCAGCAGCGCGGCCAGGAACATCGTCGCGTGCCCCACCTGGGCGGCGGACTTGCCCGCGCTCATCGGGACGTCCGGGTTCAACCACAGCACCGGGACGCCCGAGGGCGGCGGGCCGGGCTCGTCCGGCTCCAGCTCGCTGCCGGAGATCTGCAGCCGGGTGAGCTCCTTGGGCATGTCCGCCACCCGAGAAGGCAAGAAGGCCCGCACCTCGGCGCCGTCCACCTCGACCGTCCGGCCGGGGAGCTGCTGGACCGCAGCCCAGTGCGCACCCCGGGCGCGGCGGGACACCTTCCGGATCCGCCCGGAGATCCAGCCGTGCACCGGCTCGAACCACTCCCCAGCCGGCTCGGCGCGCTCGTCGAGGCACACCTCCAGCGCGGCCGAGGCCGCCGCCTCCAGCAGTGCGCTGCGGCGGGGCGGTTCGGCGCGCTCGATGCGCAGCACCATCGGCATCAGCACCACCTGCTCGGGGTCCTCGTCCGCGGTGTCGGCGGTGAGCTCGGTCGGCATCGCCAGCCAGGAGGCGTAGCGGGAGAGCAGGGGGTTCAACACGGACGCATCGAGCACGCCCCCATTGTCCCGCGCCCCACCACCGCCTCACCCGGCTCCCCACCACGAGTGAACGGACCGTTCGCCCAACGGGACTGGACGAACGGTCCGCTCACCCCGTCCGGAACCGGGTGAACGGACCGTTCGCCCAACCGGACCGGACGAACGATCCGCTCACCCGACGTCCGGGCGTGAACGGACCGTTGGCCCAACCAGACAGGACGAACGATCCGCTCACCCCGTCCGGAACCGGGTGAACGGACCGTTCGCCCAACCGGACCGGACGAACGATCCGCTCACCCGGTGCGGGCTCAGCGGGTGTCGCGGTCCGGGGATTCGGCGATCTCCTTGAGGCGCTGGAGGGTGCGCTCCATGCCGTCCCGGAAGTTCTGCGCCAACCGCTCCCGGCCGCCGACCACCTGGTACAGCGGCCACAACATGCCGTGCCGGGTTCCCGAGGTGTCCCGCTGCTCGGTCACCGTGGTCCCGCCGCCGTCGGGCACCAGCAGGTAGCGCCACACCGTGTTGTGCAGCGTGGTGCGGAAGGCGAACTCGCGGCCGCGCTCGGCCCGCTCGATCCTGTTCGGCGTGGGGATCCCGGGCTTGTTGACGCCGATGAACCGCGCCCCCACCACGGGCTCCCGCACCCTGCCGCGCCAGCGGCATCTCACCAGTGCGGGGCTCCACTCCGGCATCCGGGTGATGTCGGAGATCAGGTCCCAGACCTGCTCCGGTGTCGCCTCGATGCGCAGGGACACCTCGTCCAGCTCGGTCGATCCGCTCATGTCCGCTCCGTTCCGGTCGCTCCTGCGATCAACGAAACGATCATGGTCCAGATCCGGCCAGCCGGATCGGTTCAGGCCTCCAGCGGTACCCGCCGCAGCACGCCGTCCTCGGCGTCGGCGAGCTCCACCTCGGCGCGGGTGACGCCGAGGACGAACAGGATCGCGTCCAGGAAGGGGTGCGACAGCGCGGTGTCGGCGACCTCGCGCAGCGCGGGCTTCGCGTTGAACGCGACGCCGAGGCCCGCGGCCGAGAGCATGTCGATGTCGTTGGCGCCGTCGCCGACGGCGACGCACTGCCCGGCGGGAACGCCGAACTCCTCGGCGAACCGCCGCAGCGCCCGCGCCTTCCCCGGCCGGTCCACGATCTCGCCGACCACGCGTCCGGTGAGCTTGCCGTCGACGACCTCCAGTTCGTTCGCGGCGCTGAAGTCCAGGCCCAGCTCGGCGACGAGGTGGTCGATGATCTGGGTGAAGCCGCCGGAGACCACCCCGGTGTGGAAGCCGAGCCTGCGGAGGGTGCGCACCGTGGTCCGCGCCCCGGGGGTGAGCTCGAGGTCGGCGGCCACCTCGTCGAGCACCGTCGCGGGCAGGCCCTCCAGGACCGCGACCCGTTCGCGCAACGACTCGGCGAAGTCCAGCTCGCCGCGCATCGCGCGCTCGGTGACCTCGCGGACGGCCTCCTCGCACCCGGCCTTGGCGGCGAGCATCTCGATGACCTCGCCCTGGATCAGCGTGGAGTCGACGTCGAAGACGACCAGCCGCTTCGCCCGCCGCGTCAGCCCGGCGCGCTCGACGGCCACGTCGAGGCCGAGGCCGGCGGAGAGCTGGCCCATCGCCGAGGTGAGGGCCGCGCCCATCTCATCGCTCGAATCCGGCGCCGTGACCTGCAACTCCAGCCCCGTCACCGGGTAGTCGGCGACGCGGCGGATCGAGTCGATGTTCACGTTCATCGCGGCGAGCCTGCGCGCCACCTCGGTGAAGCCGCGCGCCGACACGGGGTGTCCGAGGACCACGACCACGTGGGTGGACGCCAGCTTCGCGGGGTCCCCGTCGGGAGCTCCGATGAGCACGTCGACGTGCATGCCGACGGTGGCCATCGCCTGCTCGACGGACTCCTGCAGGTGCTCGGCGTCCCCCTCCGTCGACACCAGCACGCCGAGCACGAGCCGGTCGTGGATCACGACCTGCTCGACGTCGACCAGGTCCACCCCGTGCGCGGTGAGGGCGGCGAACAGCACCGAGGTGACACCCGGCTTGTCCTGCCCGGTCACGGTGATCAACGCGGTGGTGGGGTTCGGCGTGCTCACGGTCGCCGGCACTCCTTTCCTGTAGCGAGACACGAGAAACCCCGGCAGACCTGAGGCCTGCCGGGGCTCGTCATCGGAGCCGACTCACCTTGGCACAGCTGTGCGGTGCGGCACTAGCGCGCACGTCACGTTGCGCCGGTCGGTGCTCGGCGGTCGTCACTTCTCCTTGGGGTCGCGGTCGCCGCCCTGCTCCGGCGGGACGGTCGCGCTCGCGGCCTTCTCCGACGGGGCCGCGTGCGCCAGCGGCTTGCCGGTGAGCCCGACGTGGGCCTCCAGCCGCATCCGGTCCGCGACGTGCGGGTAGTGCAGCTCGAACGCGGGGCGCTCGGAGCGGATCCGGGGCAGCTCGGTGAAGTTGTGCCGCGGTGGCGGGCAGGACGTCGCCCACTCCAGCGAGTTGCCGTAGCCCCACGGGTCGTCGACGTTCACGATCTCGCCGTAGCGGTAGCTCTTGAACACGTTCCACAGGAACGGCAGCATCGACGCGCCGAGGATGAAGGCGCCCACGGTGGACAGCGTGTTCAGCGCGGTGAAGCCGTCCGACTCCAGGTAGTCGGCGTACCGGCGGACCATGCCCTCGTTGCCCAGCCAGTGCTGCACCAGGAACGTGGTGTGGAAGCCGATGAACGTCAGCCAGAAGTGCAGCTGGCCCAGCCGCTCGTCCATCATGCGACCGGTCATCTTCGGGAACCAGAAGTAGATCCCGGCGAAGGTCGCGAACACGATCGTGCCGTAGAGCACGTAGTGGAAGTGCGCCACCACGAAGTAGGTGTCCGAGACGTGGAAGTCGATCGGCGGGGCGGCCAGCAGGACGCCGGTCAGACCGCCGAACAGGAACGTCACCAGGAACCCGACGCTGAAGATCATCGGCGACTCGAAGGTCAGCTGGCCGCGCCACATGGTGCCGATCCAGTTGAAGAACTTCATGCCGGTGGGGATGGCGATGAGGAACGTGGTGAACGAGAAGAACGGCAGCAGCACCGCACCGGTCGCGTACATGTGGTGCGCCCACACGACGACCGACAGCGCCGCGATGCCCAGCGTCGCGTACACCAGGCCGGTGTAGCCGAACAGCGGCTTCCGGCTGAACACCGGGAAGATCTCGGAGACGATGCCGAAGAACGGCAGCGCCACGATGTAGACCTCCGGGTGCCCGAAGAACCAGAACAGGTGCTGCCAGAGGATGACGCCACCGTTGGCCGGGTCGAAGACGTGCGCACCGAGCTGCCGATCCGCCAGCAGGCCCATCAGGGCCGCGGTCAGGATCGGGAAGGCCATCAGGATCAGCACGCTCGTCACCAGGATGTTCCAGGTGAAGATCGGCATCCGCCACATCGTCATGCCGGGCGCCCGCAGGCAGACCACGGTGGTGACCATGTTGACCGCACCGAGGATGGTGCCCAGACCGGAGACCGCGAGCCCCGCGATCCAGAAGTCCGCGCCGTGCCCGGGCGAGTGCAGGGCGTCCGACAGCGGGGTGTAGGCGAACCAGCCGAAGTCCGCGGCACCGCCCGGCAGCAGGAAGCCGCTCACGACGACCAGCCCGCCGAACAGGTAGAGCCAGTAGCCGAAAGCGTTCAGCCGCGGGAACGCGACGTCCGGCGAACCGATCTGCAGCGGCAGGATGTAGTTCGCGAAGCCGAACAGGATCGGCGTCGCGTACAGCAGCAGCATGATCGTGCCGTGCATCGTGAACAGCTGGTTGTACTGCTCCTGGGACAGGAACTGCATCCCGGGAACGGCCAGCTCCCCGCGGATCAGCATCGCCATCAACCCGCCCACGATGAAGAAGGCGATCGAGGTGACGAGGTAGAGGATGCCGATCTGCTTGTGGTCGGTGGTGCGGAACATCCGCGCCAGGAACGACCCCTTGACCGTTTGGCGCGCCGGATAGGGGCGCGTGGCTATCGGCTGTGGCGCGACGGCCGTCACGGTGCCTCCTGCACTGTTCCTCGTGATTGCGCGGGCCCGCGGACGGGACCGCCCGACCCGGTCGGGTCGGCGCGTCGTCGGCCGCGACCCGCCCCGGTTTCAGGTGGCCTGCGCCCGGCACGATCGCTGCCGTCTGCGGATACTAGTCCGACCACCGCGTGTGCCTGCGGCCGGGCCGTAGCCACCCTAGTCATCGCCCCGTGCGGGGTCACCCGCGGTGAGAGCGAGGCGACACCCCGCGTCCGGCAGGCGATCCGCGCACCCCGGTGGACCGGCGGCCCACGATCGATAACCTGGAAGAGGACAGCCCCGGTCGACGCAGCGTGCGGGCTCGGCCGGGGACGACCACCACCCCGGAAGAGGGCGGGAACGTGCAGCGAGCCTCGTGCCACCGGCCGACCTCCCCCGCGCCCGGCGTGTCGGCCGCACGCCTGTTCGGCGCGGTCCTGGCCTGCGGTCTGGCGCTGGCCGGCTGCGGACCCGCCCCGGCTCCCCCACCACCCGCCCCCGCTCCCGGGAGCGAGGTGGCCGCGCCCGAGGAGGCGTGGCCGGAGGAGTTCGAGGACGCCTCGCACACCGGGACCGACCGGGAGTTCGCGCGGCTGCTCGTCGAGCACCACCACCAGCAGCTGGAGCTGGCCGGCATCGCGGAGTACGCGGGCGACCCGGCGACCGCCTCCTTCGCGGAGGCCATCGGGCGGGAACGGCGAGCCCAGCTCGACGAGCTGTCCGCGTGGCTCATCTCGACGGAGGGCGCGCCGTCCGGCAGCGCCCCCGAGGACCTCGGCCTCGGCGAGGCCCCGCTGTTCGGGACGCCGAACCCCGAGCTGGCGGCCCGCCTGCGGCAGACCAGCGGACCCGAGTTCACGCCGCTGTTCAAGCAGGCCATGAGCGGTCTCTACGACTCCTCGGGCCAGCTCGCGCAGGCGGAGCTGGAGGAGGGTTCCGCCGCGCAGATGCGGGCCCTGGCCGAGCGGATCCTCGACGAGCACGACGCCGAGCTCTCCCGGCTCCACGCCCTCTGACCCGCCCACGACGCCGGGTCGAGCGCGCCTCGTCCGAACCCGGGCGGCCCCCGGCCGACGAACGGTCCGTTCGCCCATCCCGCGCACCCCCGCCGAAGCCGCCAGCGCCAGTGAACGGACCGTCCGTCCCATCCCGTTGGACCAACGGTCCGCTCACCCGCCACCCGGGCACCGCAGGAACGAGTGAACGGACCGTCCGTCCCATCTCGTTGGACCAACGGTCCGTTCACTCCGGAGCGGCCAGCGACGCGGGACGAGAACCTACCGAAAGTAGGCTACCGGCGGTAAGCTACTCGGGGTAGGTAGAGTTCGAGGTGAGGAGTGCGAATGCCGTCCACGGTCTCCGGCAAGGTCGTCCTGATCACGGGTGCCGCGCGCGGTATCGGCGCGCAGACCGCGCGAGAGCTGGCCCGGCGCGGAGCGCGGCTGTCGCTCGTGGGGCTCGAACCCGAGGAGCTGCGGGACGTCACCGCGGAGCTGGGCGAGGGCCACACCTGGTTCGAGGCCGACGTCACCGATCCGGACACGCTGC
The DNA here is from genome assembly GCF_047200635.1 of Saccharopolyspora antibiotica. Lineage (NCBI taxonomy): Bacteria > Bacillati > Actinomycetota > Actinomycetes > Pseudonocardiales > Pseudonocardiaceae > Saccharopolyspora > Saccharopolyspora antibiotica. Next base: position 73,028 of record NZ_JBJZOI010000025.1, read on the forward strand.
GCGCCGCGATCGACGGCACCGTCGCCGCGCACGGCCGGATCGACGTGGTGATCGCGAACGCGGGCATCGCCCCCTTCGGCACGGTGCTCAGCGGCGATCCGCACTCGTTCACCAAGACGATCGACGTGAACCTCAACGGCGTCTTCCACACCGCGCGGCTCGCGCTGCCGCACGTGATCGAGCAGCGCGGCTACGTCCTGGTCGTCTCCTCGCTGTCGGCCTTCGCGCCGATCGGTGGCATGGCCGCCTACACCGCGAGCAAGGCGGGGGCCGAGGCGCTGGCCAGCGCGCTCAGCTCCGAGGTCGGCCACCTGGGCGTGGCGGTCGGCAGCGCGCACCCATCGTGGATCGACACCGACCTGGTGCGCGACGCCGGGAACGATCTGCCCGCGTTCCGCGAGATGCGCGAGCGGCTGCCGTGGCCGATGCGCGCCACCACGACGGTCGAGTCCTGCGCCACCGCGTTCGCCGACGCCGTCGAGCACCGCTCCCGCCGGGTGTACGTGCCGCGCCCGGTCGCGCTGATGCACTGGCTGCGCAACCTGCCCGCCTCGAAGCTCGTGGCGCGGATCATGGCGCCCTCGCTGCGCCGCCTGATGCCGCAGATGGAGCGCGAGGTCGCGGCGCTGGGCCGCTCCTTCAGCGCCCGCAACCAGGCGTTGCAGGGCAAGGACGACTGATCACGAACGACGGGCGGGCGCTGGCGCGGCGGGCCCGCGGGCGGCGGGGATCCGCTCCCCGCGAGGCGCGGCGGGTCCGCGGCCGCGCTCCTGCCGGGCGGCCGCCCGGACCGGGGGCACCGGCGGGGCGGGACGGGGAGCGCGCGGGGGCGGCACCTGAGCACCGGGCGTGCGCTGCGGCAGTCCGGCCCGCGCGGCTCCCGCCCGGGCCGCCCCGCCCCGGGCGGCCCCGCCGGGCCGGAGCGGAGCGGCGGGCAGCCGTTCCTGCTCGATCTTCTCGATGATCCGCCAGACGGTGATCGCGGCGTCGTCCGGCTCGGCGCTGCGGTGGTTCGGGCCGGGCAGCTGCCCCTCGGCGCGCCACCAGCCCGCGCAGACCACTAGGCCGCCGACGGTGGCGCCCAGCGTGTTGAGCACGACGTCATCGGTGGACGCGACCCGGCCGGGGACGCAGAAGAACTGCACCGTCTCGATCGTCAGCGCCGTCAGCAGCCCACCGATGACGATCTTCCCGAGGCCGTCGAACCAGCGCACCCGCATCGGCACCAGCACCGCCATCGGGATCAGCAGCATCAGGTTCCCCAGCAGCTGCACCCACGGCCGCGCGTCGCCGGGTGCCGCGCGCAGCGCCGCGTGGAGGTCGTTGCCGAGTTCGGCCCGGACCCGCTCGGCGATCTCCGGCTGGGGGTAGAAGACGAGGTAGGCGGTGAACAGCACCGCGAACACCAGGAGCGCGTCGATCAAGGGGTCGTGCAAGGGGGAGACCGACCGCAGCCGGTTGCTGCGCGCCGTCCCGGACGCCGCGGCCACCAGCACCGCGAGCGGGAACAGCACCGCCATCGCCGGGACGAATCCGTCGAACGCCAAGAAGAGTTGATACACCTCAGCCGCACTTCCTCTGGTCACTGCCAGGACCGCGAACAGATGTCCGCACCAGGCGGTTCCGCGGTGCGGCGAGGCGCCGGAACCGCGGGCGACCACCTGTCGCGCCAGTCGCGCGAGGGATCGGCGGTCGACGTTGACCGATCAAGAAGGGGTTCAGAGAA
>NZ_JBJZOI010000026.1:0-71009 GCF_047200635.1 Saccharopolyspora antibiotica
GGGGGGGGGGGGTGGTGGGTGGGGGGGGGGGGGGGGGGGGGGGGGGGGTTGTTCCCCCCCCCCACCCCTGCTCCGTCGTGCGCGTTCCCGGCGATCAGGGTTCGACGAGGTCGTCCGGGATGGGTTCGCTCGCGGCGATCGCGCCGAACATGCGCACCGCGTTCTCCTTGTCCCAGAGCACCACGCTTCCGCTGGAGGTCTCGCCGAAGCCGCCGAAGGGCACGCTGGTGGTGATGCCGTTGCCGCCGCTGACGTCCCCGAGGGCCTTGGCCAGCCAGAACAGGTGCCAGACGTGGTCGGAGTCGTTGAGCAGGAACGTGGTGCCCGCCGCGTTGGCCAGCGGCACCAGCCGGAACGGGTTGAGCAGCGTCAGCGGGCTCATCGCCCTGTCCATCAGCGCGCCGAGGACCTTGCGCTGGTTCTCCGCGCGCTCCAGGTCACCGCCGGCGAGGGAGTAGCGGGCGCGCACGAACCCGAGCGCCTGCGGCCCGTCGAGCTCCTGGCAGCCCGCCGGCAGGTGCACGTTGGCCATGTCGTCGTCCATCGGATCGTCCAGGCACAGGTCCACGCCGCCGACGCCGTCGACGAGTTCGGCGAAGCCGCCGAGCCCGATCTCGGCGTAGTGGTCGATGTGCACGTCGGTGACCGTCTCGACGGTCTCGGCCAGCAGCTGCGGGCCGCCGATGGCGAACGCGGCGTTGAGCTTGTCGCGCCCGTGGCCGGGGATCGGCACGTAGGAGTCGCGGGGCAAGCTGATCAGGGCGGGTTTGCCGCCACCGGTGGGGATGTGCACGAGCATCATCGTGTCGGTGCGGCGCCCGGCGGCGTCCCCGGCGGAGAGCTCCTCGCGCTGGGACTCGTCGAGCCCTTCGCGGCTGTCGGACCCGACCAGCAGCCAGTTGGTGCCGGGCGTGTCGTCGATGCGGCCCTCGTAGCCGAGGGCGGCGGTGCGCTGCAGCACGCTGTCGACGTAGATCCCGAACCCGACCACGACCAGCAGCAGCACCACCAGCACGATGCCGATGCGCTTGCCCCAGCCCATCCGCCTGCGCCGCGGCTGCCGGGGCGGCGGCCCGGCCCTCCTGGTCGGCGGGGGCTGCGGCGGGGCGCCACCACCGCCCCCGCGGCGCGCGTAGTAGTCGTAGCCGCCCTGCTGCGGCCGCCGACCCCTCGGCGGATTCGCCGACCAATCACTCATGACCTTCACACCCGCGGACTCGGCTTTCGGCACGCTCGCGCGCCGACCTTCGCCGTGCAGCATCCCAGAAGGCGCCGCGCGTCCGGGACACCGCTCCCGCAACGGTGTGGAAACCACCCGTCCGGCGCGCCGGGCCCGCAGCGGGCGGTGGAAGCCCCGCGCACGCCTCGGGGGCGGTCCCGGCTGCCCAGCCGTGGTCCCGCCCCCGAGTGGTGTCGCGCTGGCGGGGTCCTCAGCCCGCGACGGCGGCCGCGACGGCCTCCGACCACAGCCCCACCGCCGCGTCGACCTGCTCGGCGTCGACGATCAGCGGTGGGATCATCCGCACCACGTTGCCCGCCGGACCGCAGGTCAGCAGCAGCAGCCCGCGTTCGGCGGCGGCCGCGTGGGCGCGGGTCGCGGTGGCGGTGTCCGGGACGCCCTCCGGGGTGGTGAACTCGTTGCCGACCATGAGGCCGCGGCCGCGGACCTCCCCGATCACCGGGTGTTCGGCGGCGACCTTGCGCAGCCCTTCCTGCAGGCGGGCGCCCTGCTCGGCGGCGTTGTGCACGAGGTTCTCGTCGCGCACCACGTCGAGGGTGGCCAGGGCCGCCGCGGCGGCCACCGCGTTGCCGCCGTAGGTCCCGCCCTGCGACCCGGGCCAGGCCTTGCCCATCACCTCGGCGGAGGCCGCGATGCCCGAGATCGGGAAACCGCTCGCGAGCCCCTTGGCGGTGATCAGGATGTCGGGTGTGATGGCGGAGTGCTGGTGCCCCCAGAACTTCCCGGTCCGTCCCACCCCGGTCTGCACCTCGTCGGTGATGAGCAGGATCCCGTGCCGGTCGGCGCGTTCCCGCAGCCCTTCCAGGAACGCCGCGGGCGCCGGGATGTACCCGCCCTCGCCGAGGACGGGTTCGACGATGAACGCGGCGGTGTCCTTCGGGGAGGTGACGGTCAGCAGCAGCTGGTCGAGCTCGGCGAGCGCGAAGCGCACCGCCTCGGCCTCGCTCCAGCCGTGCCGGTAGGTCTCGGGGAACGGGGCGAACGCCACGCCCGGCATCATCGGCCCGATCCCGGCGCGGATCTTCACCCCGGAGCTGGTCAGCGCCCCGGCGCCCATGGTGCGGCCGTGGAAACCACCGTGGAAGGCGACGATCGTCTGCTTGCCCGTGGCCTGCCGCGCCAGCCGCACCGAGGCCTCCACGGCCTCGCTGCCGGAGTTGACGTAGAACATGCGGTCCAGCCCGGCGGGCAGCACGTCGCCGAGTCGCTCGGTCAGCTGCAGTAGCGGCCGGTGCATGACTGTCGTGTACTGGCCGTGGATCAGGGTTCCCACCTGGCGCTGCGCGGCTTCGACCACCCTCGGGTGGCAGTGTCCGGTGCTGGTGACCCCGATGCCGGCGGTGAAGTCGAGGTAGCGGCGTTCGTCCTCGTCGTAGAGGTAGACGCCCTGACCGCGGGCGGCCAGCACGGGTGTCGCCTGCTTCAACACCGGCGAGAGCTCAGCCATGTTCGACTCCAAGCTGTCGATCCCGAATGTAGGATTGTTGACAATCGCGTGTGACATGCAACCATCACGGCTGCGTCCTGTCCACCCGCCGACACGGAAGGCCCGCTGAACCGATGAGCACCACGAGCAGCTCCCCCGCAGGCACCGAGTCCCCCGAGGTCCGCGTCGTCGACGCCGCCCCCAAGCAGCTGCTCATCGGCGGCAAGTGGCGCGCCGCCAGCGGCGAACGCACCTTCGAGGTCGAAGACCCCTCCACCGGGCGTGCGCTGTGCTCGGTCGCCGACGCCACCCCCGACGACGCGCTGGCCGCCCTCACCGCCGCCCACGACGCCCAGGCCGCCTGGGCCAAGCACCCCCCGCGCGAACGCGGCGAGATCCTGCGCCGCGCCTACGAGCTCATCCAGCAGCGCCACGAGGACCTCGCGCTGCTGATGACCCTCGAAATGGGCAAACCGCTGCCCGAAGCCCGCGGCGAGATCACCTACGCCGCCGAGTTCTTCCGCTGGTTCGCCGAGGAGGCCGTGCGCATCGGCGGCGACTACGCCGTGGCCCCCAGCGGCAGCGGCCGGTTCCTGGTCACCCGCCAGCCCGTCGGCCCCGCCCTGCTGATCACCCCGTGGAACTTCCCGATGGCGATGGGCACCCGCAAGATCGGGCCCGCGATCGCCGCCGGATGCACCTCGGTGATCAAACCCGCCCACCAGACGCCGCTGTCGATGCTCGCCCTCGCCGAGATCCTGCAGGAAGCCGGGCTGCCCGACGGAGTCCTCAACGTCGTCACCGCCGCCGGCGCCGGAGCGGTGATGGAACCGATGATCCGCGACGGACGCGCCCGCAAGCTCTCCTTCACCGGCTCCACCGCCGTGGGCCGCAAGCTCATCGAGCAGTCCGCCGAACAGGTCCTCAACGTGTCCATGGAACTCGGCGGCAACGCCCCGTTCCTCGTGTTCGCCGACGCCGACCTCGACGCCGCCGTCGACGGCGCCATGCAAGCCAAGATGCGCAACATCGGCGAGGCCTGCACCGCCGCCAACCGCTTCTACGTGCACACCGACGTCGCCGAGGAGTTCTCCCGCAAGCTCGCCGAGCGGATGGGCGGACTGCGCCTCGGCCGCGGCGTCGACGACGGCGTCGAGGTCGGCCCCCTCATCGACGCCACCCAGTGCGGCAAGGTCGCCGACCTCGTCACCGACGCCGTCGACCTGGGCGCGAAGGTCGTCGTCGGCGGCGACCGACCCGACGGGGACGGCTACTTCTACCCGCCGACCGTGCTCGCCGACGTGCCCGCGCAAGCCCGCATGACCCGCGAGGAGATCTTCGGCCCGGTCGCGCCCATCTCCACCTTCACCGACGAGCAGGACGCGATCGACGCGGCCAACGACACCGAGTACGGCCTCGTCGCCTACGTCTACACCCAGGACCTGCACCGGGCACTGCGCGTCTCGGAATCCCTGGACAGCGGCATGATCGGCCTCAACCAGGGCGTCGTGAGCAACCCGGCCGCCCCGTTCGGCGGGGTGAAGGCCTCCGGCCTGGGCCGCGAAGGCGGCAAGGTCGGCATCGACGAATTCCTCGAGACCAAGTACATCGCCATCGGCGGCCTGTGACCCGCGCCCTCCCGCCCGAGCACCGGTGCCCCGCCCCCGCGCGGGGCACCGCGGCGTCCACCCCCGCCCGATAGCGTCGCGGCCGTGGATCACCAGCAGGCGCGGCGCCACTACCAGGACCTCCTCGCCGACCACCTCCGCGGCGCGCGGACCGCCCAGGACGGCGCGCGGCGCTTCGCCGAACCGGTGCGCCGCGCCTGCGCCGACAACCCCGGCGAGGACGCGGTCGCCGAGATCCTGTGGGCGGCGTGGGAACCGGTGCTGGCCACCGCCCGCACCAGCCCGGACCACCACCCGCGGCTGGTGGCGCTGCTGAGCGCGCTGCGCGACCTCGACCCCCCGCCCCGGGGCCGCACCGTGTGGGGACTGGAGGTGTTCACCGACCTGCCCTGCTTCGGCGCCCAGCTGCGCGAGACCTGGGACCTCGCCCCCCACCACGACGACCCCGGCCAGCCGCACCTGCACGCCTTCGCCGCCCGCCTGACCGCGGCCCGCATCGACTTCTCCCTGCACGCCCTGTGGACGCTGCGCGAACACCTCGAACACACCGCACCACCACCGGACCTGGCGGCCGTGGTGAGCTGGGCCCGTCACGGCAGCGCCGCCCTGGCCGCCCGCGCCCGCGCGCACCGCACCTTCACCGACCACGACCGCGGCGTCGACCGGCTCGGGCCGCTGGCCCGCGACCGCGGCGTACCCGGCCACGGCTTCAGCCCGCGGCGATGGCAGTTCTGGCGCACCCGGCTCGCCGAACTCGGCACCCCCGACGCCCGCACCGCCCTGGCGCTGCTGCCCGAGGCGTGAACCTCAGCGCGCACCGTCCGAGAGCATCGGCGCGAACGCGTTGAGCCGCTCCAGCGCATCGTTCATGTGCGCCTCCAGCCGCGCCAGCAGCAGCTCCTCGTCCCCGGCCTCGATCGCGTCGACCAGCCCGGCGTGCTCGTCGACGAGGGTCTGCGGATCCGCGGTGTACTTGTCCTGCAGCGCGGTCAGGCACATCCGCTTCTCCACCAGCAACGTCTGCGCCATCCGCTGCAACCGCGGGCTGCCCGACACCCGCACCAGGGTCTCGTGGAACTCCTGGTCGGCGTCGGAGAGCTCGATGGCGTCCCCGAGACCCGCGGCCGACACGATGCGGGCCTGAGCCGCGGTCAGCTCCGCGACCGCCTCCACCCGGTGATGGCGCAGGATGCGCTCGCACGCCGCCCGCTCCACCGCCAGCCGCGCCAGGTAGATGTCGGTGACGTCGTCGGCGTCCAGCGTCGTCACGAACAGGCCCCGGTGCGGTTCGCTGTGCAGCAGGCCCTCCTGCACCAGCCGCTGCATCGCCTCCCGCAACGGGCCCCGGCTCACCCCGAGCCGCGAGGCCAGCTCCGCCTCACCCATCTGGCTGCCCGGCGGCAGCGAGCCGTACATGATCGCCGAACGCAGCTGGTCCGCCACGATCGCCGCCGTCGACTTCCGCTGCACCGGCTCTAACTCGCCGTGCTGGTTCTGCTCGTCGACTCCGAGCACCGACACCATCTCCTCATCGCTTCACTGCGGGGCGGCTCCCGGGAGCCCGCCTCCCGCCGGTCCGGCCACCCGGAACAACGTCCCCGCACCCTCGCGGAGCCCGCTGTCCCCGGCCAGCCGCAGCACCTCCCACGCGCTGACCTGGTTCGCGGTCAGCACCGGCTTGCCCACCCGCTGCTCCAGCTCCTCCAGCAACGCCGCGGTGTGCAGCGCGGTGTCCGGCATCAGCAGCGCCTCCGCGGCCGGATCGTCGTTGGCCGCGGCGAACTCCAACACCTGCTCCCGGGTCAGCGTGCCCACCTCGGCGGCCGTGACGATGCCCCGGCTGGACAGCCGGGCCACCTGCACCCCGCCGCGGGCGAGGAACTCCCCGAACCGGTCGGCCACCTCCGCCGGATACGTCGCGGCCACCGCGACCCGCCGCACCTCCAACCGGGCCGCGGCGTGCACGAACGCGAACGACGTGCTCGACGTGGGCAACCCGGTCACGGCCTGCAACTTCTCGACCTGATCGCGGGCACCGTCCCAGCCGAAGACGAAGCTCCCGCTGGTGCACGCCCAGATCACCGCGCTCACCTGGTGCTCCAGCAACCGCCGAGCGCCTTCGGCGAGGACCTGCTCGGAACCCACGTCCAGCAGCGCGTCGACCCGATGGGCGTCCTCGCGCATCTCCGTGTGCACCAGCGGCAACGACACGTCCCCGAGCAGGCGCTCCAGGACCGGGTAGTCGTCCTCGGCGCTGTATCCCGGGTAGAGAATCCCTGCGGTGACCGACACCGGCAGCTCCCTCCTTGGTCCGTTCCCGGTCACCGCCCTGACCAGGGCGAAGATCACCGGGCGAACGACACCGGACCCGCGGTTGATTGTCGACAATGTTACCGCACGGTTCGGTGCCGCCCGAGTCGTGGAAATGCTTTCGTAATGGCGATGACACGACCGGCGCAGCGCCACCGGCACCCCCGGCTCACGCCGCAGGGGCACCCCAGGCCCGCACCAGCCGCTGCTGCGGAGCCACCGCGGCCAGCCCCATCGCCCGCAGCGCCGACCACATCGTCACCTGGTTCGCCGTGAGCACCGGCTTGCCCAGCTCCTGCTCCAGCGGGCCGATGATGTCGTAGGTCGGCAAGTTCGTGCAGCTGATGAACATCGCCTCCGCGTCCGGACGATCCGCCGACCGCACGATGTCCACCACCTGCCGGTAGGTCACCTTCCAGATCCGGCCCAGCAGGCCCAACCCCACGCTGGTCACCACCTCGACGTCGTGCTCACCGAGGAACCCCACCAGCCGATCGGTCACGTTCTCCACGTACGGCGTCGCGATCGCCACCCGCCGCACCCCGAGCACGCCCAACGCCTCCACCAGCGCACCCGACGTCGTCACCGCCGCCGGCGCACCCGCCTCCCGCATCACCGTCACCAGGTTGCGCTCCCCCGCCGCGCCGTCGACGAAACTGCCCGACGCGCACGCGTAAGCCACCACCTCCGGCTCCGGGGACAGCAAATCGCGGGTCGCGCTGTGCACCGCCGCCTCATCGGAGATCAACGACGCCATCTCCACCGTCATCGGCACCGGCACGAACGCCGTGCGCGTCAGGTACAACGTCACCTCCGGCGGCGCCCAGCGCCACAGCTCCCGGTCCATCGCCAGGTCGAACGGAGCGACCACGCCCACCCCGCGCTGCGCCGCGGGCCCGGCCAACGCCTCCAGGAACTCCTGCGGCGCCACGATCCCGCCTCACCCGGCGTGACGCGCGTAGAGCAGCCGCTCCCCGACGCTGCCGGAGCGCCACACGTCGTTGCAGGCCTCCGCGAACGCGCCCAGGTTCTCCACGATCGAGCCGTACACGTTGCCCGGGACCCAGCCGACGTCCCCGTTGAGCAGCAGGTTGTTGCGCCCGTAGAAGACCGCCAAATCGATCACCCCCGGCAGCTCGTGGATGTCCTTCTCCTCCTTGAACTCCCGGTCCAGCATCCCGCTGTCGAAGGAGAAGTACACGAGATCACCCGGAATGGGGGTGACGGTCGGGTTCTCCTGCCCCGGTTCCCGCTCGGCGAACCGCGGCACCATGGTGTAGATCTCGTTGCGCGCGTACTTCGCGTGGTGCACCGGCCCGGCCTGCGGCAACGCCTGCCACACGGCCTCGCAGGTGCGCGGGGCGTCCTCGTCCAGCAGCTCGGCCACGCAGGACACGCCGCGCTTCTCCAGCGCGATCGACAGGTACCTGGGCATCGCGACATCCGTTCCATGAGGGGGACTGGCAGATGTGGAGGGATCTCCGCGGTCTCGGCTCGCGGCCAGCTCCGGCCACGCCGTGCCCCGTGCGCGTCACGAGGGCCCGAACCGGGCCGACACGGGGCCGAAGACCCGCCGCGCGGGCCGGGCAGAACCGGCCCCACCGCGACGCACCTGCGGATTGTTGACAATCCTACGAGCGCTTCCTAGCGTGTCAATCCCCGGCGGCCCCACGATCTTCCGGGCCCGCCCGCGACGACGCGCCCCACCACCGCCCCACGCGAAGGCAGGCCATGACCGAGCACACCCCCACCGTCGTCGTCCTCCACGGGGACACCCCACCCCCCGCCATGCACCGCATCGAGCAGCTCGCCGAAGTCCGACCAGCCACCGAACACGACCTCGCCGCAGCCCTGCCGGGCGCCGACGTCCTGTTCGTCTGGGACTTCCGCTCCGCCGCCCTCGCCGACGCCTGGCCCCGCACCGACGCGCTGCGCTGGATCCACGCCGCCAGCGCCGGAGTCGACCACCTGCTCACCCCCCAGGTCATCGACTCCCCCGTCACCATCACCAACTCCCGGGGCATCTTCGACGCCCCCATCGCCGAATACGTCCTCGGCACCATCCTCACCTTCGCCAAGGACCTGCACACCAGCGTCCGCCTCCAAGACCGCAAGCAGTGGCAACACCGCGAAACCGAACGCATCGCAGGCAAACGCGCCCTCATCGTCGGCACCGGCCCCATCGGCCGCGCCATCGCCACCCAGCTCACCACCGCCGGACTCCACGTCGAAGGCATCGGCCGCACCGCCCGCACCCACGACCCCGACTTCGGCACCGTGCACCCCTCCGACCAGATCACCACCGTCCTCGGCGACCACGACTACATCGTGCTCGCCGCACCCCTCACCGACCAGACCCACGGCCTCATCGACGCCCACGCCCTCACCACCTGCCGCCCCACCGCCCGCCTCATCAACGTCGGACGCGGCGAACTCGTCGTCCAACCCGACCTCGTCGAAGCACTCGCGGCAGGCCGCCTCGCCGGCGCCGCCCTCGACGTCTTCGACACCGAACCCCTGCCCACCACCAGCCCGCTCTGGGAGATGCCCAACGTCCTCATCTCCCCGCACATGTCCGGCGACACCATCGGCTGGACCGCGGAACTGGTGGAACTGTTCCTCACCAACCTGCGCCTCTACACCCACGGCGACGACCTGCACAACGTCGTCGACAAACAACGCGGCTACGTCAGCGGAACGGAGCAGACCCGATGACCTCGACCCCCGACACCGCCCCCACCACCGCGGCCGACCTCACCGCCACCGACATGCTCGAACGCTTCGCCAGCGGTGAGCTCTCCCCCGTCGAAGCCACCGAAGCCACCCTCCGCCGCATCGAAGAAGCCGACGGCACCGTCAACGCCTACTGCCTCGTCGACGCCGACCGCGCACTCGACCAAGCCCGCGCCTCCGAAACCCGCTGGAACCGCGGCACCCCCCAAGGCCGCCTCGACGGCGTCCCCACCTCCATCAAGGACATCTTCCTCACCCGCGACTGGCCCACCCTGCGCGGCTCCCGCACCGTCGACCCCCACCAGCCCTGGACCGCCGACGCCCCCGCCGTCGCCCGGCTGCGCGAACACAACGCCGTGTTCATCGGCAAGACCACCACCCCCGAACTCGCCTGGAAAGGCGTCACCGACAACACCCTCACCGGCATCACCCGCAACCCCTGGAACCCCGACCGCACCGCCGGCGGCTCCAGCGGAGGCGCCGCGGCAGCCGTCGCCTCCGGCATGGCCCCCCTCGCCATCGGCACCGACGGCGGCGGATCCGTCCGCATCCCCGCCGCCTTCTGCGGCATCTTCACCATCAAACCCACCTACGGACGCATCCCCCACTACCCCGCGAGCCCCTTCGGCACCCTCGCCCACGCCGGCCCCATGACCACCACCGTCACCGAGACCGCGCTCATGCTCGACGTGCTCACCGGCCCCGACAGCCGCGACTGGTCCGCCCTCGAACCCCCCACCCGCTCCTACCTCGACGGCCTCGACGACGGCGTCGCCGGACTGCGCATCGCCGTGAGCACCGACCTCGGATTCGCCACCGTCGACCCCGAGATCGCCGAAGCCGTCACCCGCGCCGCCCAGGTCTTCACCGACCTCGGCGCCACCGTCGAGAACGCCGACCCCGGCATCACCGACCCCGTCGCCGACTTCCACGTCCTCTGGTTCGCCGGCGCCGCCAAATCCGTCGAACACCTCACCCCCGCCCAACGCGACCTGCTCGACCCCGGCCTCCGCGACATCATCGACGAAGGACTCACCTACAGCGCCCAGGACTACCTCGAAGCCACCAACACCCGCATGACCCTCGGACAGCGCACGGGCGCCTTCCACGAGACCTACGACCTGCTGCTCACCCCCACCGTCGGCATCGCCCCCTTCACCGCCGGAACCGAAACACCCCCGGACTCCCCCAGCCCCCGCTGGACCGGCTGGACCCCGTTCACCTACCCCTTCAACATGACCCAGCAACCCGCCGCCAGCGCCCCCTGCGGCTTCACCAGCGACGGACTCCCCATCGGCCTGCAGATCATCGGCCCCCGCCACTCCGACGCCCGCGTCCTGCGCGCCGCCCGCGCCTACGAGCAAGCCCACCCCTGGCAGCGCCCCCGCGGGTGAACCACCAGCCGGAGCGAACACCCCGGCCCCGCCACCCCGCCGCGATGCGGCCGGGGTGGCGGGGCACCCGGACCGCAGGCCCCACCGACCTCACTCCACCGCCGACATCACGTGCTTGATCCGGCCGTACTCCTCCACCCCGAACCGGCCGAAATCCCGCGCCGACGCCGAATGCTTGAACCCGCTGTGCGGCATCTCCGCCACCAACGGCCGATGCGCGTTCACCCACACCGTCCCCGCCTGCAACGCCCGCGACATCCGCAACGCCCGCGCGTGATCCCGCGTCCACGCGCTCGCCACCAACCCGTAGCGCACCCCGTTGGCCAACTCCACCGCCTCGGCCTCCGAGGAGAACCGCTGCACCGTCACCACCGGCCCCAACACCTCGTGCTGCACCAGCTCATCCGACTGCTCCACGTCCACCACCACCGTCGCCTCGTGGAAGAACCCCCGGCCACCCCGCCGACGACCACCAGCCACCACCCGCGCGCGCTCCGGCAACCGCTCCAGATACCCCTCCACCAGCTCCAACTGCCCAGCGCTGTTCAACGGCCCGAACGCAGCCCCCACCTCCGCCGGCGGCCCCGGCCGCAACGCCACCGCCCGCTCCGCCAACGCCCCCACCAACTCCTCGTACACCCCGGGCCCCGCCAGCACCCGGCTCGCCGCCGTGCAGCTCTGCCCCGCATCCCCGAACGCCGCCTCCGCGATCACCCGCGCCGCCCGCCCCACGTCCGCGTCGTCGAACACCACCGCAGGCGCCTTGCCCCCCAACTGCAGGTGCGCCCGCTTCAGATCCGCCGCGGCCGACGCCGCCACCTCCATCCCCGACCGCACCGTCCCCGTGATCGAGAACATCCCCGGCACCTCGTGCGCCACCATCGCCCGCCCCGAATCCCGATCACCGCACACCACGTTCACCACACCCGGCGGCAACACCTCCGCCGCCAACTCCCCCAACAGCACCGCGCTCACCGGCGTCGTCTCCGCCGGCTTCAGCACCACCACGTTGCCCGCCGCCAACGCCGGCGCCACCCGCGCCACCGCCAGCAGCAGCGGATGCGTCCACGACACCACCTGCGCGCACACCCCGATCGGCTCCCACCGCGCCGACGACGTGAACCCCGCCTCGTACTCCCCCGCCGCGGCCGCCTCCGGCAACCGCCCCGCCGACGCGCAGAACCGCAGCAGATCCACCGCCCTCGGCAACTCCCGCTCCCGCACCACCCACCGCGGCTTGCCCGTGTTCCGGCACTCCGCCGTCACCAACCGCTCAGCCGCCCCCTCGATCACCTCGGCCCACCGCAACAGCGCCCGCTGCCGCTGCCCCGGCGTCGCCGCCGACCACGCCCCGAACGCCGCCGCGGCCACCCCCATCACCTCGTCGACATCCGTCCACCGCGTCAACGGAGCCGACCCGTACTCCTCCCCCGTGCTCGGATCCACCAGCGGCAGCACCTCCCCTGACACCACCCCCGCCGGGACCCCGCCGACGACGTTGCTCAGCTCCACTCCAGCGGACACCAGAACCTCCTGCGACGACGCACCGATCACGCGACCCTAACCGCGCGGCAGCACCCCGACCCGCCACCGCTCACCCGCGGCGCGGCACCGGCTCCACCCGCTGCCGACACCACCACTGCCCCGCCGTCCCCACCGCCAGCAGCACCACCACCGGAACGAACGCCCACCGGTAGGCCTCCGCCGCGGGCAACGACGACACCACCTCCAGCACCGCACCCACCAGCACCTGCACCAGCACCGCCGCGAGAAAACCACCCATGTTCACCACGCCCGAGGCCGCACCGGAACGGTGCACCGCATTCGCCTCCCGAGCCCCGTCGAACGCCAGCATCGCCGCGCCCCCGGCCAGCCCCAGCAACGCGGGCACCACCACCAGCAGCGGCCCCGGCAGCACACCCGGCCACCCCACCAGCAACGCCCACACCAGCACGACCAGCACCGACATCCCCAGCGTGCAGCGCTCCCGCCGCCGCGGCCGGCCCGCGATCCACTGACTCGCCACCAACGACCCCGCGATGAACCCGGCCACGGCCACCAGCAGCAGCTGCCCCACCTCGCCCGCGCCCACGCCCTGCGCCCCGGTCAGCCACGGCGCGCCCCACAGCGTCGTCAACGCCAGGAACTGCGACAACAGCACGAAGTGCACCCAGAACGACCGCCGCGTCCCCCGCTGGGCCACCACCACACGCAACGTCCTGCCGATCGGCTCCCGCTCACCCCCGGGAACCTCGGTGATCGCCCCGGCCGGACGATCCCGAATCACCCCGGCCGCCACCAGAGCCAGCACCGCCGTCACCCCGGCCGCGCCCAGGAACGTCGGCGCCCAACCCCACCCGCGCAGCGCCGAGGTCAACGGCACCGTCGAGAGCACCTGCCCCAGACCGCCGATCAGGCCCGTCCACGCCGCGACCCGCCCGTAGCGGCCGACCGGGAACCACACCGCCGCCAACCGCAGCACGTTGGTGAACATGAACGCGTCCCCGATGCCGATCAGCACCCGGCCGGTCATCCCGCCCAGCACCGACCCGCTCACCGCGAACACCGCCGACCCCACCGCCAGCGCCACCACCCCACCGGTGATGACCCGGCGCGGACCGAGCCGGTCGGCCAGCAGCCCCGAAGGCACCTGCAGCACCAGGTACACCCCGAACTGCAACGCCGAGAACAACGCCAGCACCCCCGGACCGGCGGAGAACCGCACCAGCGCGTCCGGCGCCGCGACCCCGAGGCTGGCGCGGTGGAACAGCGCGACGAAGTAGCACGCCGCGCCCACTCCCCACACCAGCCACGCGCCGCGCGTCACGCCCCGCGCGGCCCGCTCGTTCCCCACGACCTGCACCGACACCTCGAACCCGCCTTCCACACGACTCGTACTCACCATAGATACAAGAGGTGGATCAGTACGATGGGCTCGTGTCGAGCGCAACACCGCACCAGCACGTCCCCGCCCCGGCCCGCGAGGCCGCCGGGAGCGAACCACCAGCCGCCGACCGCGCCTACCGGCACGTGAAGGCCGGCCTGCTCGACGGCACCTACCCCGACGGGCAGCTGCTGTCGGAAGGCGAGGTCGCCACCGCGCTGACCATGTCCCGCACCCCCGTGCGGGAGGCCTTCCTGCGGTTGCAGTCCGAGGGCTTCCTGCGCCTCTACCCCAAGCGCGGCGCCCTCGTCGTGCCCATCACCCCCGCCGAGACCCGGGGCGTGCTGGAGGCCCGCCTGGCCCTGGAGAGCTTCGCCATCGACAAGCTCGCCGCGCAGGGCGGTGCGGCGATGGTCGCGGTGGGCCGCGAGCTCGTGGAGCACCCCGCCTGCGGGGACGACGAGCTCTCCGCGACCCAGATGCACGAGACCGACCGGGACTTCCACGCCCGCCTGGTCGCCGCGGCCGCCAACCCGATCGTCGACGACCTCTACGCCGCCCTGCGCGACCGCCAGCTGCGCATCACCGCCGAGGCCCGCACCCAGGACCGGCGACCGCACATCACCCACCAGCACGTCCAGCTCGCCCGCGCCCTGCGCGACGGCGAAGCCGAGACCGCCAAGGCCGTGCTGCGCGAGCACCTGCTCGGCGTGCTGCGCACCCTGGGCATCGCGGGCGGCCCCGTGTTCACCCCCGACCGCTGAGCCCTCACCTCTCGTTCGCGGGTTTGTCCTTCGATCGTGAGATCGTTAATTTCATTCCGCACTGAAGCAATCGTGGCAGCAGAACAGTCACGGCGTGAAAATGGGCGGCGCGCACGCCGCCCACTCACCGCCGGGGGCTCACCCGGCGCGTCCGATCAGGCCGGGGGCGTACCGCCCGCCGGCGGCTGCCCCAGGGCACCGGTCTCCCCCAGCGCCTCCCGGCTCGCCGGGCCCGACAGCGCGGGCCCGCCCGGGAGACCGGGCGAGGCGCTGGGCACCTCCTTGCGCGCGACCTCCTCGGCGGCGCGCACCGCCTCGGCGACCTCCGGGCTCGACGAGGTGTCGAACCAGCCGGCCACCGACTCCTCCTCGTCCTCGGGGCGCCCCGAGGGCGGCTCCTCCTTCGGCGGTTCGTAGCGGAAGGTGCCGTCCTCCCCCGGCGCCCCCAGCATCCGGGCGAAGCCCTCCAGGGACTTGTTGAAGTCGCTGGGCACCACCCACACCTTGTTCGCGTCGCCCTGCGCCATCTGCGGCAGCGTCTGCAGGTACTGGTACGCCAGGAGCTCCGGGGTGGGCTTGCCGCGCTTGACCGCCGCGAAGACCTTCTCGATCGCCTTCGCCTGCCCCTGCGCCTGCAGGTAGCGGCTGGCGCGCTCGCCCTGCGCGCGCAGGATGCTGGACTGCCGCTCCCCCTCGGCGTCGAGGATCGACGCCTGCTTGGCGCCCTCGGCCGCGAGGATCTGGGACTGCTTCTGGCCCTCGGCGGTCTTGATGGCCGACTCCCGGGCACCCTCGGCGTTGAGGATCATCGCGCGCTTCTCGCGGTCGGCGCGCATCTGTTTCTCCATCGAGTCCTTGATGGACGGCGGCGGGTCGATGGCCTTGAGCTCGACCCGCGCGACGCGGATGCCCCAGCGGCCGGTCTCCTGGTCCAGCACCCCCCGCAGCTGGGTGTTGATCTGGTCCCGGGAGGTCAGGGTCTCCTCCAGGCTCATCCCGCCCACCACGTTGCGCAGCGTCGTGGTGGTCAGCTGCTCCACGCCGACGATGTAGTTCGAGATCTCGTAGACCGCCGAGCGGGAATCGGTGACCTGGAAGTACACCACCGTGTCGATGGAGACCGTCAGGTTGTCCTGGGTGATCACCGGCTGCGGGGGGAAGGAGACCACCTGCTCGCGCAGGTCGATCTTCGCCCGCACCCGGTCCAGGAACGGCACCAGGAAGTTCAGGCCCGGCGCGGCGACGGTGCGGAACCGCCCCAGCCGTTCGATCACCGAGGCCTGGGCTTGCGGCACCACCAGCACCGACTTGGCCACCACGATGATCACCAGCAGCACCACGGCCGCCAGCACGATCAGTCCAGCCACTTCATCCTCCAGCGTTCACGGTTGCGCGGTCACGACTGCGGTGGCCCCGGAGATCTCCACGACCAGCACCGCCGCACCGTCCAGCACGATCTCGGCCTCGTGCTGCGTGCGGGCCGACCAGACGTCGCCGTCGATGCGCACCCGGCCGCCCCGGTGGTCCACGGCGGAGACCGCCACCGCGCGCTTGCCGACCAGGGCGTCCACGTTGGTCCGGAGCTCGGGCGCGGTGTCGAACCGGCGCTTGAGCGCGGGGCGCGCGCCCAGCACCAGACCACCGGCCAGCAGGGCGAACACCACCACCGGCGCCCAGGACGGCGCCACGACCGCGGCGGTCGCGGCCGCCCCCAGCGCCGCGATGCCGAGCATCACGAGCACGAACTCCCCCGAGAGCACCTCGGCGGCCACCAGGAGCAGCCCGAGCACCAACCACACGAACGGGGCCATGGCTCCATAGTCGCAGAGCTCGGGCGTTCCGTGGGGACGTTCGCCCGACAAGATCAGGTCTCAGGTGCCCGGCCGGGGCGGCGGATCAGGGCTCGGTGACGAAATCGATCAACCGTTCGACCGCGCCGAGCAAGGGGGCCTCGACGTCGCGGAAGCCCTCCACGGCACCGAGCACGCGACGCCACCCCTCGGCGGGTTCACCCCAGCCGAGCGCTGCGCACACGCCTTCCTTCCAGTCCTGTCCGCGGGGCACCACCGGCCAGGCCTCGATGCCCAGCGAAGCGGGTTTCACCGCCTGCCACACGTCCACGTAAGGATGGCCGGTGATCAGCACGTTCGGATCGTCGACACCGGCCACGAGGCGCGATTCCTTGCTTCCCTCGACCAGGTGGTCCACGAGCACGCCGACGCGGTGCCCGGCGCGCGGCCGGAACTCGGCGAGCAGACCGGGCAGGTCGTCGACGCCGTGCAGCGGCTCCACCACCACGCCCTCCACCCGCAGGTCGTGCCCCCAGACCCGTTCGACGAGCTCGGCGTCGTGCAGGCCCTCCACCCAGATCCGGCTGCCCCTGGCCTCGCGGGCGCGCACGCCGTCCACGTGGACCGAGCCGGAGGCCGACCGCCGCGGCCCGGAGTCCCCGCCGACCGGCGGAGGCACGAGCGTGACCGGACGGCCCTCCAGCAGGAAGGCCGCGGGCCGCATCGGGAACAGCCGCCGCGCGCCGCGGCGGTCCTCCAGGACCGCGTTGCCCTTCTCCACCCGTAGCACCGCCCCGCAGAAGCCGCTCGCGGGATCCTCCACCACCAGTCCCGGCTCGGCGGGGACTTCGGGGATCTCCCGGCGCTTCCGCCCGGAAGCGAGGACGTCGTTGCCGTAGTTCACCGAACGCACGAGCAGACCCTACTCACCGGGGCGCGGCGGCCGGACGCGGCGCGCCGCCCAGGTGATCGCGACGCGGACCACAGCACCCCTCCCCCGACGGGAAGGTCCGGCGCGGGATACGTACTCTCTCTCGACGTGCCATGCCCAAGCGCAACGATGGTCGTGTGGACGTCCGCGTGGTTGCACGGTGCGACCGCCGCGGACGACGTGCTCGACGCCCTGCAGGTCTGGGGCGAGTCGCAGGAGGTGCGCGCCGCCGACGAGGAGCTCGCCGCCCGCCTGGACCTGCCCGGCCCCCAGGACACCCCCGCCGGTCCGGCGCTGCTGCTCGCGGCGCTGCGCAAGGCCGGGGCGAGCACCGGTGAGCTCGCGCTGCCGGTGCCCGGTGATGTGCGCGGTCTCGGCACCGCGAGCGCCTTCTCCAAGCAGGCGCTGCGTCGCGGTGAGGCCGCCGTGCTGCCGGAGGCCGGCCTGGCCCTGGTTCCGGAGCAGGTCGCCGAGGGGATCCTGCGCTGGACGGTGTTCGCCGTGGGCGAGCTGCCCCCGGCCGAGCACCTGCCCATCGGCGAGGCCGAGCACGGCATGTCCTCGGCGATGCGCGAGGCCGCCAGCACCCTGATCGATCTCGACATCGCCAAGCGGCGGCCCGGAGTCCGGGACGAGATCGCCTCCACGGTGGCCGACCGGCCCAAGCCGCCGTGGCCGGAGGAGGTGCCGCAGCGGCCGCTGCGGATCCTGCAGCGAGCCGCCGAGGTGGAGGCGATCCTGTGGGTCGCCACCGATGACGCCCCCGGCGGGGCGCTGTCGGCCTCGGCGACGCGAGCCCGCACCGAGGCGCTGCGCCCGCTGTTCGACTCGGTCCGCGCCGCCCGCCGCGCCTCCATCGCCGAGATGGTGCGGGTGCTGGCCGACGGCGCCAGCCAGCACTGACCCCGCCCGGTACGGGCCGGACCAGCGGAACTCCCCGCGGAGGAGCCGCCCGGCGGGCAGGTGGTGGGAGTCCGCCCTCCCGACCTAGCGGCGGGCCGCGCCCCCACCACCGCAAGTCCTCGTCGACGACGCTGCCCGGCACCTCCCTGGCAGCCGGTGGAGCGGGCGACCTGCTGGTGCGCGGCGGAACGGGCAGGGGTTCTCACCGCCGCTCACCGGGCGCCCGGAGTACCGGCCCAAGGAGTGCTCCGGGCCGCCGCGCGGCGCCCGAGCCGCACGTGGCACCGGCCCCGCCCCCGCTCGGCGTCAGCTCGCGGTCGAGCGCGCCGAGCTCGGGGCGGCGCGGGCACCCCGACCGAGGTCAGGCCGTCCGCGAGCAGCAGCCCGGGGCGCACGCCTCGCCGTTGGTGCTGCAGCCCGCCGCGGGCAGCAGCGACAGCTTGCGCGGCCGCACCTCGTCGACGTGCTCGGAGACCAGCTCCACGATCATCTTCGCGAACCGCGGATCGTCTCCCGCGGTCCCGGCGCGGGCGAAGCCCATCCCCAGCTCCGCGGCCTTCTCCGCCGCCTCGTTGTCCAGGTCCCACACCACTTCCAGGTGGTCGGAGACGAACCCGATCGGGCTCACCACCACCGAACCCACGCCCTCGGCGTGCAGCCGCTCGACGTGATCGACCACGTCCGGCTCCAGCCACGGCACCTGCGGCGGCCCGGAGCGGGACTGCCAGACCACGTCGTAGGCCTCCACCCCGGCCTCCTCGGCCACCAGCCGCGCGCACTCCGCGACCTGCCGCGAGTACCACTCGGGCCGCCCGTCCGGGCCCGGCAGCTCATCGGCGCGCACCGGCACCGAGTGCGCGGTGAACACCAGCCGCGCCCGCGGATCCCCCACCTGCGCGCAGGCGCGGCGGACCGCGTCGGCGTTGGCCGCCACGAACAGCGGGTGGTCGAAGAACTGGCGCAGCTTCACCAGCTCCGGAGCCCGCTCCCCCACCGCTTCGCGGGCCCGGGCGATGTCCTCGTGGTACTGCTTGCACCCCGAGTAGCCGCCCCACGCCGACGTCGGGAAGACCAGCGCCCGGCGCACGCCGTCCTCGGCCATGCGCGCCACGGTCTCCTCGATCATGGGGTACCAGTTCCGATTTCCCCAGTACACCGGCAGGTCCCGGCTCTCGGCGCGCAGCTGGTCGCGCAGCCCGGCCATGATCTCGCGGTTGAGGCGGTTGATCGGCGACACCCCGCCGAAGTGGTGGTAGTGCTCGGCGACCTCGTCGAGCCGCTCCGGCGGCACGCCTCTGCCCCGGGTGACGTTCTCCAGGAACGGCCGGACGTCCTCCGGGCCCTCCGGTCCACCGAACGACAAGAACAGCAGCGCATCGAAAGTCACCCGACCATGATGGCGCGCACCGGAAACGGCCGCCCACGCGGGTGGGGCGTGCGCGATGCGCCCGCGCACGCCCCGAGCGGATCACGCGCCCAGCGCGGAGAACCCGCCGTCCACCATGATCATCGAACCGGTGGTCTTGGGCAGCCAGTCCGACAGCACCGCGCAGATCGACTGCGCCACCGGCGTCGGGTCGTTGACGTCCCAGCCCAGCGGGGCCCGCTCGCCCCAGGTCTCCTCCAAACCGGAGAAACCGGGGATCGACTTCGCCGCCATCGTGCGCACCGGGCCCGCCGAGACCAGGTTGACCCGGATCCCCTGCGGTCCCAGCTCGCGCGCCAGGTAGCGGCTGGTCGACTCCAGCGCCGCCTTCGCCACGCCCATCCAGTCGTAGGCGGGCCACGCCACCCGCGCGTCGAAGTCCATGCCCACGATCGACGAGCCCGGCGACAGCAGCGGCAGCACCGAGGTCGTCAACGACTTCAGCGAGTACGCCGAGATCTCCACCGCCGTGGCCACGTCCTCCCACGGCGCGGCCAGGAACTCCCCGCCCAGGCAGGACGCCGGGGCGAACCCGATCGAGTGCAGCACCCCGTCCAGGCCGTCGACGTGCTCGCGCACCCGGTCGGCCAGGCTGTCGCGGTGCTCGGCGTTGGTGACGTCCAGCTCCAGCACCGGCGCGGGCTTCGGCAACCGCCCCGCGATGCGCTCCACCAGGCTCATCCGGCCGAACCCGGTGAGCACCACCTCCGCGCCCTGCTCCTGGGCCATCTTGGCCGCGTGGAACGCGATCGAGGCGTCGGTGATGACGCCGGTGATCAGGATGCGCTTGCCTTCGAGCAATCCGCTCACGAACTTCCTCCGCTGTGTTGCTGAGGCCCGCCACCGGGCGGGCCGAGTCGTATCGGGCCGGGCCGGTCCCGGCTCAGTGCCCCATGCCCAGGCCGCCGTCCACCGGGATGACCGCCCCGGTGACGTAGGCGGCCCCCTCCGAGGCCAGCCAGGCGACCGCCTGCGCGATCTCGTCGGGCTCCGCGAACCGGGACAACGGGATCTGCCCGAAGATCTCCTTCTGGCGCTCGTCGCTGAGCGCGTCGGTCATGTCGGTGGTGACGAAGCCCGGCGCGACCACGTTCGCGGTGATCTTGCGCGAACCGAGCTCGCGGGCGATCGAGCGCGCCAGCCCGACCAGCCCGGCCTTGCTCGCCGCGTAGTTCGCCTGGCCGGCACCACCGGAGAGCCCCACCACCGAGGACACGAAGATCATGCGGCCGCGCTTGAGGCGCAACATGCTGCTCGCCGCCCGCTTCGCGACCCGGTAGGAGCCCGCCAGGTTCGCGTCCAGCACGCGGCCGAACTGCTCCTCGCCCATCCGCAGCAGCAGCCCGTCGTCGGTGATCCCGGCGTTCGACACCAGCACCTCGACCCGGCCCTGCGCGGCCTCCACCTCGTCGAAGGCCGCCGAGACCTGCTCGGCGTCGGTCACGTCGCACTGCACGCCCCGCAGCCCCTCCGGAGCGCCCGATCCGCGGTGGGTGACCGCCACCTCGTCGCCCGCGGCCTGGAACGCGCGGGCGATCGCCAGCCCGATCCCGCGGTTGCCTCCGGTCACCAGTACGGACCGTCCCACTGTGGGTCTCCTCCCGAAATCCCGAGTGGTGAACGCCCGCACCGCAACGGCCGAGCCGGTTCACCTGAACAGCCGCGACATTATCGGTTCACCCGCACGGCCCTTCCATCCACCTTGAACAGAAATCCACCACCAGAGTCGTGCCGCGCCGACAGTGGACACCCGCCCCGGCCGCCCGGAGGCCCTACGGTGCAGGACAGCCGTGATCCGAACCGCACCCACCACCGACCGCGCCGATCCTGGCCAGGAGCAACCCGCATGACGACCGCCCCGCACCGCAGCCCCGCCCCGGACGACAGCACCGGCCTCCCCGCTCCCGACGAGCTCGCCGCCGCGCTGCGCGGCCGCATCGAGGGCCGAGCCCGGTTCGACCCCGGCACCCGCGCCCTCTACTCCACCGACGCCTCCAACTACCGGCAGGTCCCGCTCGGCGTCGTGTTCCCCCGGCACGCCGACGACGTCGCCACCGCCCTCGCCGTGGCCCGCGAGCACCGGGTCCCCGTCACCGGCCGCGGCGCGGGCACCAGCATCGCCGGCAACGCCTGCGGCCCCGGGCTCGTGCTCGACTTCTCCCGCCACCTCAACCGGATCCACCACCTCGACCCCGAACGCCGCACCGCCACCGTGGAATCCGGCGTCGTGCTCGACACCCTGCAAGCCGCGGCGAAGCCGCACGGCCTCGCCTTCGGCCCCGACCCCTCCACGCACAGCCGCTGCACCCTCGGCGGCATGATCGGCAACAACTCCTGCGGCACCCACTCGGTCGCCTGGGGCAAGACCGTCGACAACGTCCGCTCCCTGGACGTGCTGCTCTCCGACGGCACCCGCCTCACCGCCGCGGCCACCACCGAAACCGAGCTGGACGCGCTGTGCGCCCGCCAGGACCGCACCGGGGCGCTGCACCGCGACCTGCGGGCGCTGCGCGCCGACACCGCCCAGCTCGTGCGCGACTCCTTCCCCGACCTGACCCGCCGCGTCTCCGGGTACAACCTCGACCAGCTGCTGCCCGAGCACGGCTTCCACCTCGGCCGCGCCCTCACCGGCAGCGAAGGCGGCTGCGCGATCCTGCTCGGCGCCACCGTCGACCTCGTCGAGGTGCCCGCCGCCCGCGCGCTGATCGTGCTCGGCTTCGACGACAGCTACGCCGCCGCCGACCAGGTCACCCGGCTGCGCGGGCTCGACGCGCTCGCCATCGAAGGCCTCAGCGCCGAACTCGTCGACGTCGTGCGCGCCCGCAACCCCTCCTCCCCCGCGCTGCGGCTGCTGCCCGGCGGCCGCAGCTGGCTGCTCGTGGAGGTCGGCGGCACCGACCAGCGCGACGCCGAGAACGCCGCCGAGCGCGTCCGCCGAGCCATCGGCTCCCAGGCCGAGTCCGTCGTGCACACCGATCCGGCCCGGACCGGGGCGCTGTGGAAGATCCGGGAGGAGGGCTCCGGCTACTCCACCCGGATGGCCGACGGCTCCGAACGCTGGTCCGGCTGGGAGGACGCCGCCGTGCCACCCGAACGGCTCGGCACCTACCTGCGCGAGTTCGACGCGCTGCTGGCCCGCTTCGGCCGCAAGGGCGTCACCTACGGCCACTACGGCGACGGCTGCATCCACGTGCGCGTCGACTTCGACCTGCTCACCGGCTCCGGGGCCGCCCGCTACCGCGAATTCATGGAGGCCGCCGCCGACCTCGTCGCCGCCCACGGCGGCTCGGTCTCCGGTGAGCACGGCGACGGGCGGGCCCGCTCCGAGCTGCTCGCCCGGATGTACCCGCCCGCCGTCATCGATGCCTTCGCGAGGTTCAAGGACGCCTTCGACCCCGACGGGCTGCTCAACCCGGGCCAGATCGCCCGGCCCCGGCCGCTCGACGCCGACCTGCGGCTGCTCGTCGCCCCACCGACCATCCCCACCCGCACCGAACTCGCGCTGCACGCCGACGACGGCGACCTCGCCCCCGCCAGCCGGCGCTGCGTCGGCATGGGCAAGTGCCTGAACACCACCGGCGGCGTGATGTGCCCCAGCTACCGCGCCACCCAGGACGAGCAGCACTCCACCCGCGGCCGCGCCCACCTGCTGTTCGAGATGCTCAACGGCTCCGTGATCCGCGGCGGCTGGCGCTCCACCGAGGTCCGCGACGCCCTCGACCTGTGCCTGTCCTGCAAGGGCTGCAAGACCGACTGCCCCGTCGGTGTCGACATGGCGACCTACAAGGCCGAGTTCCTGCACCACCACTACCGCCACCGCCCCCGGCCCGCCGCGCACTACTCGATGGGTTTCCTCCCGCTGTGGCTCACCCTCGCCCAGCGCGCGCCCCGGCTCGCCAACGCCGTGCTCACCGGCCCCGCCGCCCCGCTGCTCAAGCGCCTCGGCGGCATCGCCCCCGAACGCGACGTCCCGCGCCTCGCCGAACGCTCCCTGCGCTCCTGGTGGCGCCACCGCGAAGACCGCACCGCCACCGGCGGCCCGCGCGCCCTGCTGTTCCCGGACACCTTCACCGACCACTTCGACCCGCACATCGGCCGCGACGCCGTGCTCGCGCTGGAACGGCTGGGCCACACCGTCGAACTCCCCCGCGAACCCGTCTGCTGCGGACTGACCTGGACCTCCACCGGGCAGCTCGGCACCGCCCGCCGCGTGCTGCGCCGCACCGCCCGGCTGCTGCGACCGCACCTCGACTCCGGGACACCCGTGATCGGGCTCGAACCGAGCTGCACCGCGTTCCTGCGCGGCGACGCGCTGGAACTCGCCCCCCACGATCCCGACGTCCGCGCCCTCGCCGAAGCCACCAGGACCTTCGCCGAACACGTCGAACCCGACCGCGAGCGCTGGCAGCGCACCGGCGGCGGGAAGGCCCTCGTCCAGCGGCACTGCCACCAGTACGCCGAGCTGGGCTTCGACGCCGACCGCGCCGCCCTCGCCGCCACCGGCACCGACGCCCACGTCCTCGACGCCGGGTGCTGCGGACTCGCCGGCAACTTCGGCTTCGAACGCGGCCACTACGCGGTGTCGATGGCCTGCGCCGAGCAGACCCTGCTGCCCGCGGTGCGCGCCGCCGAACCCGGAACCGAGGTCGTCGCGGACGGCTTCAGCTGCCGGGTGCAGATCCGTCAGGGAACCGGGGCCGAACCCGTGCACCTCGCGACCCTCGTCCGCCGCGCGCTCGACCGCTGATCCCGCCCCGCGCCCCGGCCCACCGAGCGGCCGGGGCGCGGACTCACAACCCGGACTCCGCCGAGGCGCCCACCGCCGCGTGCAGCACCCCCGGCAGGCCGTTGATCTCCTCCACCAGCTCGCCCACCGGCTGCTTGCCCTGCAGGCTCACCGCCACCACCGCCGTGCGCTCCTGCTCCTCGTCGGTGTCCTCCCGCTCCACCACCAGGTCGAGGACCTTCAACCCCCGGCCGGTGCACAACGTCAGCACCTCGCGCAGCACCCCGCGACCGTCCAGGTAACCGACCCGCACCACCTGCGGCTCCCGCAGCACCCCGCGCAGCAACCGCAGCAGCCGCGGATACCCCACCGCCACCAGGAAGTGCACCAGCGTCGTGGCCGCGGCCAGCACCACCAGCCCGCCACCGCAGGCCATCCCGATCGCCGCCACCAGCCACACCGTCGCCGCCGTGGTCAACCCGCGCACCACGTCGCGGCGCACGAAGATCAACCCACCGCCGATGAACCCGATCCCCGACACCACCTGCGCTGCGACCCGCGAAGGATCCAGCGACACCCGGTCGAACGCCAGCACGTCCCCGAAGCCGTACTTCGACACCAGCATGAACAGCGCCGCCCCCACCCCCACCAAGGTGTGCGTGCGCAACCCCGCGCTCTTCGCCCGGACCTCCCGCTCCAGGCCCACCAGGCTCGACAGCACCAGCGCGCTGCCCAGCTCCACCAGCAGCGGCAGCTCGCCCAGCCCCGCGACCGCCTCACCCGCCATCCGACGAACCTAACCCGGCCGCCGCGCGCCTCGCTCCCCCGCGATCGCCGCAACCGGCTCGGCCAACCGGCGGCCGGACCGGCCCGCAGGCTCGAACCGGGCACCGCCCGGCTCCACCCCCACGTGCGAGACCGGGCCCGAGCGCGGAACACCCGGCGCCGGGTTCAGTGCGACCGCGTCCCGTCTCGGCGGCATCGCTCGGCGGGGCGGGCGTGCCGCGGCGGGGAACCGCTCAGGGCAGTCGGCGCCCCAGCAGCAGCGACAGCGCCGCGGCGAGGATCGCGGTGAGCGTGCCCAGCACCAGCCAGGGCTTGCTGGCGTCGGTGTGCTTGATCTCGTAGCCGATCTGCTCGCCCAGCGTGTCGTAGACCCGCCGCAGCTGCTCCGCGCTCGCCGCCTTGTGGAACTCCCCGCCGGAGAGGTCCGCGATCTCCTCCATCGCCCCGTCATCGACCTCCACCGGCTGCGACTGGCCCTCGATGTCGATCGTGCCGTAGTCCGTGCCGAACGAGATCGTCGTGATCGGGATCCCGGCCTTCTTGGCCTCGTCCGCCTTGGTGTAGGCCCCGCGCGGGGCGTTGAGATCCCGGGGGATGGTCTGCCCGCCGTCGGCCATCAGCACGATCCTCGCGGGCGGCGCGCCACCGGGCCCACCGACCATCTTCCCGAACGAGTCGATCGCCGACATCGAGGCGTTGATGCCGTCCCCGGTCGCCGTCGCCTCCGACAGCGACAGGTTGTCGATCGCCTGCTTCACCGCGGGCCGGTCCGTCGTCGGCATCACCATCACCGTGGCGGTCCCCGCGAACGACACCAGGCCCAGGTTGATCCCCGGCGTCAGCTTGTCGGCGAACTCCTTCGCCGCGATCTTCGCCGCCTCCAGGCGGCTCGGCTCCACGTCCTTGGCCATCATCGACAACGACACGTCCACGGTGAGCATGACGGTGGCGCGGTTCCGGGGGATCCGCTGCTCAGCCGTCGGACCTGCCAGCGCCACAGTCAGGAGCAACATCGCCACCGCGAGCAGCGCGGCGGGCACGTGCTTCGGCCAGCCCTGCCGCTTCGGCGCCACCCGGTCCAGCACCGGCAGGTTGCTGAACCGCAACGACTCCTTGCGCGCGCGCCGCTGCGCCCACGCGTAACCGCCGACCAGCGCCGCGATCACCAGCAGCAGCAGGAACCACCACGGCGAGGCGAACCCCGACACGCTCAACATCACGCCGCTCCCCCGGACCATCCCCGCTTGCGGGCCACCACGAACCGCACCACGTCGGCGATCCAGTCCGAATCCGTCCGCAGCACCAGGTGCGCGCACCCCGCCCGCCGCAGCGCCACCGCGACCTCCTCGCGATGCGCGGCCGCCGCCGCCGCGAACTCCTTGCGCAGCAGCGGTGTCGTGCGCACCTCGCGCTGCTCCCCCGTCTCCGGGTCGGAGAGCACCACCGTGCCCACGTCCGGCAGTTCCACGTCACGGGGATCCAGCACCTCGACGGCCAGCAGCGAGTGGCGGGCGCCGAGCCCGCGTAGCGCCCGCCGCCAGTCCTGATCGCCCAGGAAGTCCGAGACCACCACCGCCAGGCCCCGCCGACGGGGCGGCCTGCGCAGCGACTCCAGCAATCCGGCCAGATCACCCCGGGTGCCGACCTCGGCCCTCGGCACCTCGGCGACCCGGCGCAGCAACGCCCGCGCGTGCCCCAGCCCGCCGCGCGCGGGCAACCGCACCGGCCCGGTGCCGGTGTCCACCACCGCGCCGATCCGGTTGCCACCACCGCTGGTCAAGTGGGTCACGGCCGCGAGTGCGGCGATCGCCAGCTCCCGCTTGTCGCAGGCGGCCGAGCCGAAGTCCAGGCTCGGCGACAGGTCCATCGCCACCCAGGTCTCCAGCTCCCGGTCCGCGACGGTCTGCCGGATGTGCGGCTCCGACGTCCGCGCCGTGACCGCCCAGTCCATCCGTCGCACGTCGTCCCCGGGCTGGTAGACCCGCGCCTCCCCCGGCTCCGTGCCGGGACCGGGGACCAGGCCGAGGTGGTTGCCCTGCAACAGCCCGTCCAGCCTGCCGCGCACGGTCAGCTCCAGGGAGCGCAGCGCGGCGTGCAGCCGCGGCCCCTCCGGCCCGGAGAGCTGGGGCGGAGCCCAGGACGGGCGCTCGGCGCCACCGTCCTGGGCGGAACTCACCGACACGGCTGATCGCTCCTCGTCTCGTCTGATCGGGCAACGCCGCCCGCGGCTCAGTACTGCGGCGGCGGGCCGACCGGGGCCTGCCCGTAGCCGCCGGGCTGCGCCAGCTGCTGCGGGCGCGCCGAGACCTGCGGCAGCGGGACCGTCTGCAGCACCCGGTTGACGATGTGGTCCACGGCGATGCCGTCGGCGAGCGCGTCGTAGGACAGCACCAGCCGGTGCCGCAGCACGTCCGGCACCACGTCCACCACGTCCTGCGGCAGCACGTAGTCCCGGCCCCGGACCAGTGCCAGCGCCCGGGACGCGGCGACGATGCCCAGGCTCGCGCGCGGCGAGGCGCCGTAGGAGACCCAGCCCGCGATGTCCGAGAGCCCGTGCTCGTTCGGAGTCCGGGTGGCCAGCACCAGCCGCACCACGTAGTCGACGAGCGCGTGGTGCACGAACACCTGCGAGGCGACGCCCTGCAGCCTGGTCAGCTCCCCGGCGTCGAGTACCGGCGTCGGCTCCGGGCTGGCCACGCCCATCCGGTAGACGATCTCCCGCTCCTCCTCGGCGGAGGGGTACTCGACCTGGAGCTTGAACAGGAAGCGGTCGCGCTGCGCCTCCGGCAGCGGGTACACGCCCTCGTTCTCGATGGGGTTCTGGGTGGCCAGCACCAGGAACGGGTTGGGCATCGGGAAGCTCTCCCCGCCGATGGAGACGTGGCGCTCGGCCATGACCTCCAGCAGCGCCGACTGCACCTTGGCCGGGGCGCGGTTGATCTCGTCGGCGAGCACGAAGTTCGCCAGCACCGGACCGAGCTCGACGTCGAAGCGCTCGCTGCCCTGCCGGTAGATGCGGGTGCCGAGGATGTCGGCGGGCACCAGGTCCGGGGTGAACTGCAAGCGGGAGAAGGAGCCACCGACCACCTTGGCGAAGGTCTCCACCGCGAGGGTCTTCGCCACGCCGGGCACGCCCTCCAGCAGCACGTGGCCCTTGGCCAGCAGTCCGACCAGCACCCGCTCGACGAGCCGGTCCTGGCCGACGATGACCCGCTTGACCTCGAACACGGTGCGTTCGAGCAGCTGCGCGTCCCGGGCCGGGGTGTGCACCTGCTCCGCGGGAGCCGCCCCGCCGTCGCCGGCCTCGGTCACTTCGACACCTCTCGTTCGCGTCCTCGCGTCGACTTCGTCGCGCACCTGCTCGCCCGCGCTCCCCGCGGGGCCTCGGCGCCCGCGCCGCGCGAGCGATCTTGGCACGGCTGGGCCCCAGGTGCGCGAGCGGGCACCCGGCCAGGTGCGAAGTCAACCGCACCGGCGGTGTGACCCCTGTGAAGCCCCCGTCGTCGTGGCGTTGTGCCGGTGTCGCGAGTTGGTGTCGCGGAGCCCGCCGCGCGGATTAATTTCAGTCAACACTGAAACCATAGAGCAATTAAACATGTTCGGCCACGCGGGGGTCGGGTCGGTGTTCGCGCAGCTCAGTCCAGGCGGTGCAGGTCCTCGGGGGTGTCGACGTCGGCGGCCTCCGCGCCCACCGCGGGAACACGCACCGGGTCCAGCGCACCGAACAGGGCGCGAGCCGGCCGGTCGCGCACCTCCCCCGGCATCGCCGCGCGCAGCTCCTCGATCCGCCACACGCCCAGCAGCCACTGCGTCCGGCCGGAGTCGTCGACGAGCACGGCCCCCGGTCCGATGACGGCCCTCCGCAGCCGGGCCACGGTCTCCGGACCGATCCCGGGGTGGTCCGCGGCGAGCACCGCGACCGCTCCCCGCGCGAACGGGACCTCGGCCAATCCCGCGCTCAGCCCGGCCAGCGGTCCGGAACCGGGCGGGTCCTCGCGGGTCCAGCGGACGTCCGCGGCGACCGATCGCCGCGGACCGACGACCACGATCGGCGCGCAGCCGCGAACAGCGGCGAGGGTGTGGTCCAGCAGGGTGCCGCCGCGGGTGGGCAGGGCGAGCTTGTCCACTCCCCCGAGCCGCCGGGACCGGCCACCGGCGAGCACCACAGCCGCGAAGTCCTCCATCACACGCCGATGCCTACCTCACCGCCGCTCCCCCGCGCTCACCGGCTCCACCCGACAACCGGGCCGACCCGGGCGGCGCGGAGCGCGGGACGGGCTCAGAGCACGCGAACCGCGTACGGGGCGATACCGGCGTAGCGAACCGGGGTGACGCGGACGTGCGAGCCCGAGTACGGCGCCTCCACCATCTTCCCCGACCCCAGGTAGAGAGCGACGTGGTGGATCCGGCCACCGCTGCTCCAGAACAGCATGTCGCCGCGCTGCATCGAGGCCAGCGGGACCTGGGTGCCGGACTGGTACTGGTAGCCGCTGTAGTGGTCGAGCCGCACGCCCGCCCCGGCGAAGGCGTAGATCATCAACCCGGAGCAATCGAAACCGATCTTGCGGTAGTCGCCGTAGGAGTCGGCCACTCCCCCGTCCCGGATCCCGCGGGTCGGTCCGCTCGCGTTCCCGCCACCCCAGGCGTAGGGCGTGCCGAGCTGGGACAACGCCCGGTCCACCACGGTCTCCACCGAACCGGTGGCGGGCTCGTCGTCGTCTTCCGGCGCCGGGCTGCCCTGGCTCACCCCGGGGCCGGGGTCCTGTCCCTGTCCGGCCTGCGCGGCCTGGCTGGCGGCGAGCCACTCCTCGTACCGGTCGCGCTGCGACTCCAGCCCGGCCACCGAGGAGCGGGCCGCGGCGAGCTCGGAGCGCACGTCGTCGCGCTCGGCCTCCAGGTGGGCGGCGGTCCCGGCCTGCTCGGCGCGCGCGGTGATCGCCGCGGCCCGCGCGGCCTCGGCCCGGTCGCTGGCCTCGGCCGCCTGGGCGCGCGCGGCGGCCGCGTCCCGCAACGCCTCGCGGGCCAGCGAGTCCTTGTTCACCCGGTCGATCCGGGAGCGCTCCAGGTCGTCGAGCACGTCGAGCTGGGTGCGCCCGACCGTGTCGAGGAGCTCGGCCCGCGCCAGCAGGTCCTCGGGGCCGTGCGCGCCGACGTAGGCGGTGAGCGAGCCGAGCTTGCTGCCCTGGCGGTAGCTGCCCGCGGCGAACTCGTCCAGGCGGGCCCGCTGCCGCTCCACCTCGGCGGCCGCGGCGGCGGACTGCCCCTGCGCCCCGGCGGCGACCTGCTCGGCGCGGGAGCGAGCGCGCTCGGCGCGGTCGAGGTCGACCCGGGCCTTGTTGGCGTCCTCCATGGCCAGCTCGACCCGCGCGCCCAGCTCGCCGAGCCGGGACTCCGCCTCGGCGAGGCGCTGGGTGAGTTCACCGACGCGGTCCGCCCGGTCGCTGACCCGGTCGCGTTGTGCTTCGATCTCGCCATCGCCGGGCCGCGTCGGCGGCTCCGGGGCGCTCGCCGCGCCGACCGGGAGCGCGAGGGCCAGCGCGGAGGCGAGGACCAGACCGCCGGTGAGTCGTCGAGGTCGGCGCACGACCCGCACCTCCAGCCGCCGAATTGGTCCATTCGGCCTTGCAGATGTTGCGCCGTTCGGCGCACAGGACGAGCACCACTGTGCACGTGCACCACTATTGCCGCAATTCGTCACTCCGGACGCACGAGTCACAGATCGCCCGAGCAGGAGGAAACAAGACGAAAAGGGCGCGCTGGATGGATCCAGCGCGCCCGGCGGAAGCTCGGGAGACTACTGCCAGGTGCTCGGGTCGCCCCAGGTGCGCAGCGGTTCGGCGTCGCCGGTGCGGGGGACCGCGGCCAACTCGGGCAACACCTCGGCCAGCGGGTCGCGCAGCACCGCCGCCGCGAGCTCGTCGTACGGCGTCGGCTCGCCGTTGCAGATCACCAGCCGGGCCCCCGCGCGCACGGCCAGCTCCACCAGCCCGGCCGCCGGGTGCACGGTGAGCGAGGTGCCCGCCGCGAGGAAGACGTCGCAGTCCAGCGCCGCCCGCTGCGAGGCCCGGATGACGTCCGGGTCCAGCGACTGGCCGAAGGAGATCGTGGAGGACTTGAGGATGCCGCCGCAGGAGCGGCACGGCGGGTCGTCCTCGCCCTCGGCGACCCGCGCCAGCGCCGCGCGCATCGAGCCGGTCGCCCCGCAGTCCAGGCACACCACGCCGAACACCGACCCGTGCAGCTCCTGCACCAGCCCCGCGTCGAGCCCGCCGCGCTGGTGCAGACCGTCGATGTTCTGCGTCAGCACCGACGACAACCGGCCCTGCGCGGCGAGATCGGCGAACGTGCGGTGCGCCGCGTTGGGCTCGGCCGTCCACGCCGGGTGCTCCGCGCGGATGCGCCAGGACTCCCGGCGCACCTCGGGATCGGCCAGATAGGAGTTGATGTCGCTGAGCCGCTGCGCGCGGGGGTCGCGGGTCCACACGCCGTTCGGCCCGCGGAAGTCCGGGATGCCGGAGGCGGTGGAGATCCCCGCTCCGGTGAGCGCCGTGATCCGCCGGGCGGCCGCGAACAGCTCCCGGGCGCGGGCGTGCTCGGATGCGGGGTCGCTGCCGCGTGCTGTCACCTCACCACGGTCCCACGACTGCCCGGCCAGCGGGAACGCGGGCATCAGCGCAGGTCGGGGCGATCGCGGCGGTACCCGTGACGGCAGCTCCGCAACTCGGTGGCGCGCGCGGGGCCGCCTGGCTCGGGCACCCGGAAACCGGGGCGACCGGAAGGCGGCTCGCTCCCTCGTGGCCGCCAGCGGGGCGCTGGCGCGCCCGCCGCGCATCGCCGGTTTTGCCTTGCACCGCAAGGAGATCTCACCCCGGGTGAGCAGCGGCGATGCGGTTCGACTCGTTCGTGGGTTCTTCCGCTTCGTTCGATTCATACCCTGTTCACAGGCGCTTACGCTGGAGGTTTCCGTGCGTCGTCAGCGGGGAGGAACTCATGACCAGCGCAACCAGTTCCGGCACGTCCGGCGGTTCGGGCACGCGCGCGTCCAGCGCGAGCACCCGGGGACGGAGCTCCGGGGCCTCCCGGTCGGGCACGCGGTCGGGCTCGGGTCGGCAGAGCGGCACCGCCACCCGGGGCGGCGGCACCACCGCGCAGAGCTCGACGCGCCGCAGCAGCACCACCGGGCGAAGCAGCGGGTCCGGCGGGAGCGGCTCGTCCCGCCAGAGCACCAGCGCGCGCCAGAGCACCTCGCGGCAGGGCGGCACCTCCCGCTCCGGCGCCGCCACGGGCACGAGTTCGGCCCGCACGTCCACCGCGCGGCAGGCCACGGTGCACCTGCCGTTCGTCACCGCCCAGTTCCACAAGCCCGACGTGCAACTGCCCGGCAAGAAGGAACTGGCCTCCGCCGCCGACACCGTGCGCGCGCAGTTGCCCGAACCCGGCCACGCCCTGTTCTACGGCGGCCTCGCCGCCGGAGTCGCCCTGAGCCTGCTCGAATGGCCCGTCGCGCTGGCCATCGGCGTCGGCACCGCCGTCGTCGGCAGCGGCGACCGCAAGTAGCGCGCCGCGCGTCCGCGCCCGCCCCGGTGACCCCCGCGCTTCCGCGGGTCCCGGGGCGGCAACGCGCGTCCTCGTCCACCGCCGCCGGTTTCAGCCGGGAACGGCGCCCACGCTCCCGGAGAGGGACCCCATGCCGCTGGGCACCTTGCTGTCGCGCGCCGCGCACGCCGCCACCCCCGTGGCCGAGGCGGTGCGCACCCTCTGCGTCGCGCCGCTGACCCGCCGCACCAGCTCCTGCGGGGACCGGACCCACCTCGAAGTCCTCGGCCTGCACGTGCCGGAATCGGCGGGAGCGGCCCAGGACCTGCGCGCGCGGTTGTCCGACGTGGACGGAGTGCGCGGGGTCGAGGTGAACGCGGTGCTGGGCCGCGTGCTGGTGCACCACGACGCCGAGCGCGCCGGGGGCCGCGAGCTCGCGCGGGTCGTCGACGAGGTCGAGGACGAGCACGGACTGCGCGAGCTCGGCCGCGCCCCGGCGGGAGCCGCCCACCCCGGCGATCCCGATGCGCTGGTGCGCGACGCGGGCGCGCTCGCGCTCAGCGCGCTGGGGATGGGGTACTCCGCGCTGGCCTCGCTGCTGCCGCTGCGACCCACCTCTCCCCTGGTGCCCGCCGCGGTCTCGCTGGCCGACTCGGTGCCGTGGCTGCGCGCCGGCGCGGAGCGCGCTCTCGGCCGCGCCGGCGCGGAGGCCGCGCTCGGCATCGGCGGGGCGATCACCCAGGGGCTCTCGCAGAACCCGCTGGCGGTGTTCACCGACCTGAGCTCCCGGTTCTGCACCGCGCGCGAGCGGCTGGCACGGCACCAGGCCTGGCGGCGCTGGGAGGCGGCGGCGCACCCCGGTTCGCACGAGGCCGAGGCCTTCGCCGCCGCGCCTCGCCCGCACCCGCTGCCCGACGGCCCGGTCGAGCAGGTCTGCAACCTCTCCGGCACATTCGCGCTCGGCGGGTACGGGACGGTGCTGGCCGCCACCCGCGACCAGCGACGCGCCCTGGCCACCATGCTCGCCGCCGTCCCGCGACCGGCGAAGGCCGGGCGGGAGGCCTTCGCCGCGCAGCTCACCACCGCCCTGTCGACCCGCGGCACCCTGGTGCTCGAACCGCGCTCGCTGCGGCGGCTGGACCGGGTGGACACCGTGGTGCTCGACGCGCCCGCGCTGCTGACCGGGCGCCAGGTCGTCGAAGAGGCGCTGCCGCTGGACGCCGACGCGGACCCCACCCGGTTGTTCGGGCACGCGGCCGAACTCGTCGACCCGCACCATCCGAAGAACCGGCGCAGCCGGGGCGCTTGGTCGTGCGCACCGCTCGACGGCCGCAGCGGCGACCTGCCCGCGCACCTGCGGATCCCGCTGCGCGCCCACCGCGAGCGGGGCGCCACCCTCCTGCTGCTGCGCCGGCACGAGCAGGCCGTCGCGGTGGTGGTCGTCGTCGAGGAGCTCGACCCGCTGGCCGAGGAGCTGGTGGAGGCCGCCCGCACCGCCGGGACGGCCGTGCTCGCCGGAATCGGCAGCCGCCTCGACCGCAGGCTCTCCGTCGACGACGCGGTGCACGGCGGCACCCGGCTCACCACCTCGGTGCGTCGGCTGCAGGAGGACGGGCACGTCGTGGCGCTGGTGTCGACCCGGGCGCACGCGGCGCTCGCGGCCGCCGACGTCGGCATCGGCCTGCTCACCCCCGGGCATCCGACCCCGTGGGGGGCCGACGTGCTGTGCCCGGACCGGACCGAGGCGCACGCCGTCCTCCGCTCCGCCGCCGAGGCGCGCACCGCCAGCCGGCACGCCGCCGCGCTCTCGCTCGGCGGGACCTGCCTGGGCGTGCTGTTCTCCGCGCTCGGACCCTCGCTCGGCGCCCCGGCCCGCGCCGGGCTGCCGGTGCACGCGGCGAGCCTGTTCTCGATCGGCACCGGCACCCTGGCCGGGCTGCAGGCGGGCAACCGGCCGCCACCCGCACCGCGGCAGCGCACGCCGTGGCACGCGCTGCCGGGCAAGGCGGTGCTGGCCCTGCTGGACAGCTCCCTGGACGGCCTCGACAGCGCGCTCGCCCACCGCTGGCAGGGCGACGTCGGGGGCCAGGACGCGGACCGCCGACCGGGCGTCACCGGGGCGACGCTGGAGGGGCTGGTCAACCCCGCCACCCCGGTGCTGGTGCTCGGCGCCGTGGCCTCCGCCGGGCTGGGTTCGGTGGTGGACGCGGTGCTCATCGTCGGGGTGTTGGGGATCAGCGCCCTCATCGACGGGGTGCAGCGGGTCGCCACCGATCGCGAGCTGGCCCGGCTGCTCGACGCCGGGCAGCTGTCCGCGCAGGTCCGCCGCGACGGTCGGACGATCACCGTGCCCGCCGACCGGCTGGTGCCCGGCGATGTGATCGAGCTGCGTTCCGGGGACGGGGTGCCCGCGGACTGCCGGGTGCTGGAGGCCGATTACCTGGAGATCGACGAATCCAGCCTGACCGGCGAGTCGAACCTCGTGGTCAAGACACCGGAGGCGACCACCGCCGCCGCGCTGGGCGACCGCACCGGGATGCTCTACCAGGGGACGAGCGTGGCCACCGGGACCGCCACAGCTGTCGTCGTGGCCACCGGCAGCGCCACCGAGATCGGCCGCACCACCCGCGAGAGCGGACCCTCCAGCGGCGCCGCCGGGGGCGTGGAGGCCCGGCTCGCGGAACTCACGCGGCAGATCCTGCCGCTGTCCGTCGGCGCCGGCGGGGTGCTGCTCGTCGCGGACCTGCTGCGGGGAACCCCGCTGGCGCAGACCGTCAGCCGCGCGGTCGGGCTGGCCGTGGCCGCCGTGCCGGAGGGCTTGCCGTTCGTGGCGACCCTCGCCGAGCTCGCGGCGGCGCGGCGACTGGCCCGGCGCGGGGTGCTGGTGCGCAGCCCCGCCACCATCGAGGCGCTCGGCCGGGTGGACGCGCTCTGCTTCGACAAGACCGGCACCCTCACCCAGGGGCGGATCACCCTCGGCCAGGTCTCCGACGGCACCCGCAGCAGTGCACCGGACCAGCTCGACGAAGCGGGGCGGGACGTCGTGCGGGTCGCGGTGCGGGCGAACCCGCAGGCCGAGGACGACCAGCCGCTGCCGCACCTGACCGACCGGGCCGTGCTCGAAGGGGCGCTGACCGCGGGCATCGACCCGAACGGCCGGGAGGTGCTGGCCGACCTGCCCTTCGAGCCCTCGCGCAGCTTCCACGCCACCCGCTCGCGCGGGCTCGACGGGATCGCGCTGCACGTCAAGGGCGCTCCCGAGGTGGTGCTGGAGCGCTGCGCGCGGTGGCGACGCCCGGACGGGTACCGCGCCTTCGACGCGGCGGCGCGAGCCGAGGTCGAGCGCGAGATCGAACGCCTCGCGCTGCTGGGCTACCGGCTGCTCGCGGTCGCGGCGAAGTCCGCTCCGGACGCCGCGGGGTCCGAACTCGATGACTCCGATGTGGACGACCTGGACTTCGTCGGCCTGCTCGGACTCGCCGATCCGGTGCTGCCCACCGCGGCGGCGGCGGTGGCCCGGCTCGGGCGCGCGGGGGTCGACGTCATCATGATCACCGGTGATCACCCGAGCACGGCGGAGGCGATCGCGGCCGAGCTCGGGATGCTCGGCGGCAAGCGGGTCATGCACGGTGCGGAGCTCGACGAGCTCGACGACGAGGAGCTGGCCGCTGAGCTGCCGGCGATCTCGGTGTTCGCCCGGGTCAGTCCGGCGCAGAAGGCGCGGATCGTGCGACTGCTGCGCGCCGACGGGCGGACCGTGGCGATGACCGGCGACGGCGCCAACGACGTCCCCGCCATCACCCTGGCCCACGTCGGCATCGCGCTCGGTTCGCGGGCGACCCCGGCGGCCCGCGAGGCAGCCGACCTGGTGGTCACCGACGACCGGATCGAGACCATCACGGACGGCATCGTGGAGGGCCGCGGGATGTGGGCCTCGGTGCACGACGCGCTGTCGATGCTGCTGGGCGGCAACCTCGGCGAGATCGGTTACGCGGTGGGCTCGGGGTTCCTCGGCGGCGGCGCGGCGGGGCTCAACGCCCGTCAGCTGCTGGTCGTGAACATGTTGACCGACGTGCTCCCCGCGATCGCCATCGCGGTGCGACCGCCGCCGCACGCCACCCCGGAGCGGCTGCTGGCCGAGGGGCCGGACGCCTCCCTCGGCGCGGCGCTGACCCGGGCCGTGTACCTGCGGGCCGCGGCCACCGCCGGGGCGGCCGGGGCGGCGTGGGCCCTGGCCCGTCCGCTGTCCACCCCGGCCCAGGCCCGGACCACCGGGCTGGTCGCGCTGGTCTCCGCGCAACTCGCCCAGACCCTCGCGGTGCGCGGGCGCACCCCGCTGGTGCTCGGCTCGGGGGTGGCCTCGCTGGCAGTGCTGGCCGTGGTGGTGCAGGTCCCGGGCGTCAGCCAGTTCTTCGGCAACAGCCCGCTACTACCACATCAGTGGTGGATAGCCCTCGGATCGGCCGTGGCATCCACCACGGCCGTGGTGCTCTGGGAGCGCTGGGCCGGGGCGGAGGCATCGGAGCAGCGCGCGCTCCCCGCCCCCGGACCCGAGCGGGACGCGGACACCGAGGAGGAACCCGCGGCCGACGAGCACGTCGTGGAGGGCGTGGTGCTGCAGGCGGCGCTTCCCGGGCCGAACGGCCGACGACGGCTCACCGGCGTTCCGGAACCCACCTGATCCGCCGGGTGTCGCGACGTTCGCCAGCGCTTCACCTGCGCGTCACCCGGTTCCCACCGCGCACTCACCCCGCGCGGCGACCCTGGTGAAGTCCGAGCAGGAACTACCCGGCAGAAAGCGCCTCCACCATGAACTTCCTGGCGACCTTGCTGACCAGCGTGGCCGTGGCCCTCCTCGAGGGACTCATCGTGCACGCCGCGAAGACCGCCTACCTGCGCATGACCAGCGCGGCCTGAGGCCGGCCGGGATCAGACCCAGCGCTCGGCCGCGGGCGCCGAGCGCTGGGCGACGAAGGCTCCCGCCAGCACCAGCGCTCCTCCGGCGAGCTGCCACGGGCCCACGTGCTCGCCGAGCAGCAGCCACGCCAGCACCGTGGCCACCACCGGCTCCAGGAACGCCACGGCGCCCGCCACCGGCGGGGACAACCACCGCACCGCGACGATGCCGGTGAGGTAGGCCAGCACGGTGCTCACCAGCACCACCCAGCCGACGAGGAGCAGCGCGGGGAACGGCGCACCCGCCACCTCGACCGGCTCGGCGAGCAGGGCCCAGTCCAGCTCCCAGGGCCGCGCGACCGCCGTCGCGATCGCCGCGCCGACGAGCAGCCCGTAGGAGGCCAGCGCGCGCGGATCGACCTCGACCGAGCTGTCGGAGAGCAGGAAGTACCCGGCTTGGCATCCGGCGGCCGCCAGCGCGAACAGCAGCCCGAGGCCGTCGAAGCGAAGTCCGGCCGCGATCTCCACCACGCAGGCGAGCCCGACCAGCGCCAGCGCCGTGCCCGCCGCGGCCCGCCGGGTCACCGGGCTGCGGCGCACGAACCGGATCCAGCCGAGCACCAGCACCGGCCCCAGGAACTCGATGAGCAGCGCCACCGCCACCGGGATCGACGCGATGGCCGCGAAGTAGAAGATCTGCACCCCGGCGATGGCGAACACGCCGTACCCCAGCAGCAGCCAGGGCGCCGCGCGCACCGCCCCCGCGTGGCGCACGGCGAACGGCAGCATCAGCAGCGCTCCGCCCGCCAGCCGCAGCCAGGCCACCTGCAGCGGCGTGAAACCGGCGTTGATCAGGGGTTTCGCGAAGGGGCCCGAACCGCCGAAGCAGAACGCGGACACGATCGCGGCGGTCACACCGGCGGACTTGGGAACGGCGAGCAGCGTGCGCACGCCGATCATCGAAGCACAGGTCCCGGCACCACCGATCCAGGTGCCGACGGGGCCGGGAGCGGGTCGTCCGCCCGAGCGCGAACGAGCGGCGGGCCCACCGCCCCGGGCGCCGGGGATCAGGTCTCGGGCTCGCCGGCGCGACCCGGTTCGGGCGCGGTCTCCCGCGTCGCGAGCACCCGGCCGATGAACAGGTCGTAGACCACCGCCCCGAGCACACCGCCCACGAGCGGCCCGACGATCGGGATCCAGAAGTACCAGCTGAAGTACTGGTAGCTGCCGGGCAGCGCGATCTGGTCCCAGCCGGCCAGGTAGGTCCACAGCCGCGGCCCGAAGTCGCGAGCCGGGTTGATCGCGTACCCCGCGTTCGTGCCGAAGCTCAGCCCGATGGCGGTCACCACCATCCCGATCAGGTAAGGGCCGAGGTTCGAGGCGGGCGCGGTGTTTCGCAGGTCGATCAGGGCGCAGATCAGCGCGACGAGCAGCGCGGTGCCCACCACCTGATCCAGCAGCGGACCGAACCAGGAGGAGCCGAAGTACTTCGCCGGGAACGTCGCGAAGATCGAGAACGTGTCCAGCGACTGCGCGCGGGTGACCCCGGCCTTCGCGTTGTAGGCGTCGATGGCCCACCGGTAGCAGGCGTGCACGACGCTCGCCCCGAGGAACGCGCCGACCACCTGCGCGGCGATGTAGGGCCCGACCTTGCGCCACGGGAAGCCGCGGCGGACGGCGAACGCCAGCGTGACCGCCGGGTTGATGTGCGCGCCGCTGACGCCGCCCGCGACGTACACGCCGAACACGACGGCGAGCCCCCATCCGAAGGCGACGATGAGCCAGTTGGCCGCGCCGAAGGCGCCTTCCTGGCGACCGGAGCCCGGCAGTCCGGCGAGCGCGACGGCCACCGAACCGCAGCCGATCAGGATGAGCACGAAGGTGCCGAGGAATTCCGCCGACAGCTCGCCGCTGAGCCCGTTCCAGGGCCCCTTGCGGGAGCGCTCACGTGTGGCCATGGTCCCCCCTGCGCTGAAGCGCCGGGCGGCACCTGGTCCGGCCCGTCCGGCGGTCTGCCGCGTCGAGCGTAAGTCCGCGGCACGGCGGGCGCGCGGCGCCGGGCGGGCGGGTTCGGGCGCCGGGGAGAGGGTGATCTCCCGCACCGTCGCGCGGAGCTGAGCGCCGACTTGCACGGGAAACGGCGGGGACGCGCGCGCACCGGGCTCGACCCGGCGAACCCGGCCTTGAGGCGATTTACAGGACAAGCGTACTGTTAGGGCCCTGAGATCGGGCTGGTCCACGCGCACGCTCGGCCGACGTGCGCGAGACTCCCGGTCGTTCCCGAATTGACTTGCGCCCGTCGCGAGATGGAGTTGAACGTGACTGCACCTGCGAGCAAGGACAGCTTCGGTGCCCGCGGCACGCTGAAGGTCGGTGACGCCTCCTACGAGGTGTTCCGGCTGGACGCGGTCGACGGCGCGGCGCGGCTGCCCTACAGCCTCAAGATCCTCCTGGAGAACCTGCTGCGCACCGAGGACGGTGCGAACATCACCGCCGACCACGTGCGCGCCCTGGCCGGCTGGGACGCCAAGGCGGAGCCCTCGACGGAGATCCAGTTCACCCCCGCGCGGGTCATCATGCAGGACTTCACCGGAGTCCCCTGCGTGGTCGACCTGGCCACCATGCGCGAGGCGGTCGCCGAGCTGGGCGGCGACACCTCCAAGGTGAACCCGCTGGCCCCGGCCGAGCTGGTCATCGACCACTCGGTGATCATCGACGTGTTCGGCAGGCCGGACGCCTTCGAGCGCAACGTCGAGTTCGAGTACGGCCGCAACAAGGAGCGCTACCAGTTCCTGCGCTGGGGCCAGGGCGCCTTCGACGAGTTCAAGGTCGTCCCCCCGGGCACCGGCATCGTGCACCAGGTCAACATCGAGCACCTGGCCCGCACCGTGATGTCCCGCAACGGGCAGGCCTACCCCGACTCCTGCGTCGGCACCGACTCGCACACCACCATGGTCAACGGCCTGGGCGTGCTGGGCTGGGGCGTCGGCGGCATCGAGGCGGAGGCCGCGATGCTGGGCCAGCCGGTGTCGATGCTGATCCCGCGCGTCGTCGGCTTCAAGCTGACCGGCGAGATCCCCGCCGGTGCCACCGCCACCGACGTGGTCCTGACGATCACCGAGATGCTGCGCGGGCACGGCGTGGTCGGCAAGTTCGTCGAGTTCTACGGTTCCGGCGTGGCCTCGGTGCCGCTGGCCAACCGCGCCACCATCGGCAACATGAGCCCCGAGTTCGGCTCCACCGCCGCGATCTTCCCGATCGACGACGAGACGATCCGCTACCTCAAGCTCACCGGCCGGCCGACCGAGCAGGTCGCGCTGGTCGAGGCCTACGCCAAGGAGCAGGGCCTCTGGCACGACGCCGACCGCGAGCCGGAGTACTCGGAGTACCTGGAGCTCGACCTCTCCACCGTGGTGCCCTCGATCGCCGGGCCGAAGCGTCCGCAGGACCGCATCGAGGTCTCCCGGGCCAAGTCGTCGTTCCGCAAGTCGCTCACCGACTACGTCCAGGTGCGCAACGCCGATGACGCGGCGCTCGACGAGGCCGGCGAGGAGTCCTTCCCGGCCAGCGACCCGGTCTCGGTGACCCACCACGGCGAGGGGGACAAGCCGCGTCCGGTCTCGGCCGCCGACGGCGCCTCCGGCCGCTCGACGAACCCGATCACGGTGTCCTCGGACGAGCTGGGCGAGTTCGAGCTCGACCACGGCGCCGTGGTGATCGCCTCGATCACCTCGTGCACCAACACCTCGAACCCCTCGGTGATGCTGGGCGCCGCGCTGCTGGCCCGCAACGCCGTGGACAAGGGCCTCACCCGCAAGCCCTGGGTGAAGACCTCGATGGCCCCGGGTTCGCAGGTCGTCACCGACTACTACGAGAAGGCGGGGCTCTGGCCGTACCTGGAGAAGCTGGGCTTCCACCTGGTCGGCTACGGCTGCACCACCTGCATCGGCAACTCGGGCCCGCTGCCGGAGGAGATCTCCGCCGCGGTGCAGCAGAACGACCTGTCGGTCACCTCGGTGCTGTCGGGCAACCGGAACTTCGAGGGCCGGATCAACCCCGACGTCAAGATGAACTACCTGGCCTCGCCGCCGCTGGTGATCGCCTACGCGCTGGCCGGCACGATGGACTTCGACTTCGAGGCCGAGCCGCTGGGCCACGACACCGACGGCAAGCCGGTGTTCCTGC
Source organism: Saccharopolyspora antibiotica (assembly GCF_047200635.1). Classification (NCBI taxonomy): domain Bacteria; kingdom Bacillati; phylum Actinomycetota; class Actinomycetes; order Pseudonocardiales; family Pseudonocardiaceae; genus Saccharopolyspora; species Saccharopolyspora antibiotica. The sequence goes on from NZ_JBJZOI010000026.1 coordinate 41,559, forward strand.
GCGAGATCTGGCCGACGCCGCGGGAGGTCCAGGAGACCATCGACTCGGCGATCACCCAGGAGATGTTCACCAAGGACTACGCGGACGTCTTCAAGGGCGACGAGCGCTGGCGCGCGCTGCCCACGCCGGAGGGTGAGACCTTCGACTGGGACGCCGAGTCCACCTACGTGCGCAAGCCCCCGTACTTCGAGGGGATGGGCATGGAGCCGAACCCGGTCACCGACATCTCCGGTGCCCGCGTGCTGGCGCTGCTGGGCGACTCGGTCACCACCGACCACATCTCCCCGGCCGGTGCGATCAAGCCGGACTCCCCGGCGGGCCACTACCTCAGCGAGCACGGCATCGACCGCAAGGACTTCAACTCCTACGGGTCGCGCCGCGGCAACCACGAGGTCATGATCCGCGGAACCTTCGCCAACATCCGGCTGCTGAACCTGCTGCTCGACGACGTGCAGGGCGGCTACACGCGGGACTTCACCCAGGACGGCGCTCCGCAGGCGTTCATCTACGACGCCGCGCAGAACTACGCCGCGCAGGGGACCCCGCTGGTCGTGCTGGGCGGCAAGGAGTACGGCTCCGGGTCCTCCCGCGACTGGGCCGCGAAGGGCACCAGCCTGCTGGGCGTGCGGGCGGTCATCGCCGAGTCCTTCGAGCGCATCCACCGCTCGAACCTGATCGGCATGGGCGTCATCCCGCTTCAGTTCCCGGAGGGTTCCTCGGCGACGTCGCTCGGCTTGGACGGAACCGAGACCTTCGACCTGACGGGCATCACCGCGCTCAACGACGGCGATACCCCGCGGACGGTCAAGGTCGTGGCGAGCAAGGGCGACGGGTCCACCGTCGAGTTCGACGCCGCGGTGCGCATCGACACCCCCGGCGAGGCGGACTACTACCGCAACGGCGGCATCCTGCAGTACGTGCTGCGCAAGATGATCCGCTCCTGATCACCTGCCGATCCGGCGGGTAGCTGATCGACGGCCCCGGCACGTCACGAGCGCGCCGGGGCCGTCGCACGTCCGAGGCCGGTCAGTTGATGCAGTGCACGCCGTTGGCGGCCATCGGCTCCGGAGCGACGGGGGCCTCGGCCGCGCTCTCGGACTCCGCACTTCCGGAATCGGGGGTGGTGCCGGTGGCCGTGACGCGGCTCCGGCTCTGCTCCGAGGTCGCGACGCTCGTCGACCAAGAGCTGGACGAGGTGCCGGTGGTGTCGGCCGCGGTGGTGCGGGTCGCGGACGGTTCCGCGCTCCCCTGCTCGGCACTGGTGGACGACCACGTGGCGGACGAGTCGGCGGACTCCCCGGTCGCTGATGCGGCGGTGCGCTCACCCGCGTCCCCCGACAGGTCAGGTTCCTCCGGCACGCCCGTCTCCTCCCAACCCTCCGCCGCCACCGGGGCGGGGCGGCCGTGGGCCGCGCCCTGCACCGCGCGGGCGACCTCGATCGGATCCACCCGCACCGCCTGGCCGTCCCGGGTGTCGTAGGCGGCGTCCCGGATCGGGATCGTCGAGAACTCCACGTCGCCCGCGGCGATGCCCCGCATCCGCTGCGCGAAGGTGAGCACGTCCCACTCCCGGTCCAGCACCACCGAGGCCCGCGCCGCCTCGATCAGCTCGCGCAGCTCGCCCGGCTGGGACAGCAGGCCACCGGAGGTGGCGGTGCGCACCAGGCCCGCCAGGAAGGCCTGCTGGCGCACCATCCGGTCCAAGTCGCCGCGCGGCAGGCCGTGGCGCTGCCGCACGAACTTCAACGCCTCCGCGCCCTGGAGGCGCTGGTGGCCCGCCGCGAAGTCCGCGCCGGAGAGCGGATCGTGCGCCGGGCGGCGCAAGCACACCGGGACCCCGCCGACCGCATCGGTGAGCTGGGCGAAGCCGAACAGGTTCACCTCCGCGTAGTGATCGATCTGGGAGCCGGTGAGCCGCTCCACCGACTCGGTGACCAGGGCGCGGCCCGCGTCGGCGGCACGGCGCTCCCGCTCCGGCCCGTCGAGCGCGCCCAGGCTCGCCGCGGCGGCGGCCTTGCCCCGCCCGTACGCAGAATTGATCTTGTGCTCGCCGTGCCCGGGGATGGTGGTGTAGGTGTCCCGGGGGATGGAGAAGGCCGTGGCGCGGGAGCCGTTCTCGGGCACGTGCACCAAGATCAGCGTATCGGTGAGGCTCGCCGGGTTCTGCCCCGCGCCCAGCTCGCGCAGCACCCGATCCGGCAGCGGGCGCCCCTGCGCGTCGGTGCGGCTGTCCAGCCCGACCAGCAGGATGTCGGTGGCGCCGTCCGCGGTGGCCCCGTCGGTGGCCGAGCTCGTGCTCAGCTCCCACGGCAGGTCGCCGTAGTTCGCCCAGCCGTAGCCGGTCGCGGCCAGCACCACCGCCGACAGCAGGGCGACGCAGACCCGGCCCACGACGGCGGCCCGCGAGCGGCGGGGCAGGTCCGGCGCGATGAACTCGCGCGATCCTCGACTCACCGATCCACCCCCGGATTCCGACGGACGCCGCTGGTCAGGCTATCCACGGCCGCGCCGTTCAGCCGGGCGTCGGAGTCCGCTCCCGGGACCGGGGCGCCTGCTTGGTTCCACCGAATTCCCCGCGATCCCGAGGTGGTGCCGTCACCACGTGACCGTCCGCTGCGGAGGAGAGCTGCTCGGCCGGATCCGTCCGGCATTCCGGCCCACTGGTTACCCTGGCCGGGTAGCGGCATCGCTCACCCCGGGTCACCTCGCGGGTGCGGCCGCGTCACACCACCGGAGGTGAACCGGCCGTGCCCGAGCGCTCCGCGGGGAGACCCGGCACAGAACACCTGCCCGCCGCCGCGGGCGAGGTCGTGGCGTCCGCTTCGCCGCCGGTGCGATCGCCGAGTCCCGCGGGCAGGCCCACCTGGCCGAGGCCGGGCGACCGGTCGAGGACGTGACGCCGTGGACCACGGCCCGCGGCGAGCTCATCCCCGCCGACGCCGCCGAGGTCTCCCGCACCCCGCGGGGGATGCCCTGCCTCCGCTGCCTCGCGGGCCTGCCCGCACCTGGCCGGGCCTGATCCGCTCCTGCCGACAGGGGGATCAGCGCGGCCGGTCGCACTTGACGCAGACGAGGCCCCCTCCCTGGGACGGGATGAGGACGTGATCGCCACCGGCGGGGCACTCGTCGCGGCGGGGCTCCGGCGGAGGGCGGTCCGGGCGCTCGTCCTGGGCGCGGCACCGCCCGGCTCGGCGGGCGCGGCACGCGCGGATCATCGGTTCTCCCTCCGGCCCGGAACGCCGTCGGCCGCCACTCTGCTCCGGTCCCGGTGCCCGCCAAAGATCCATCTCAGCGGTTCTGCCGCGCTGCGCGGGAGGATCGGCCGCGCGGGCGGCCGGCGGGGGTCCGCTACCCTGTCCGCCGATGAGCGACATCGACTACTTCTCCATCGTCGAGGCCACCCACGACGTCCAGAACCCGAGCAGCCCCGCGAAGCTCCGCGAGGTCGCCGAGCACCTGGAGGTCGGCGCCGGGGACCGGGTGCTCGACGTCGGTGCCGGACGCGGGTGGTGGGCCGCGGAGCTGGCGGCGATGGGCGCCGAAGTGGTCGGCCTGGAGCTCAACCCCGAGTTCGCCGCGGCCGCCCGGGACCGCGCGGAGCAGGGCGGGCTCACCGATCGGATCCGGCTCGTGACGGGACCCGCGCTGGACTTCTCCCCCGAAGCCGGTTCCTGCGAGGTGGCGACCTGCCTGGGCGCGACCTTCGCGCTCGGCGGCTACCGGGCGGCGCTGGAGTGGATGACCGGCGCGCTGGGCGAGCGCGGTCGGATCGCGGTCGGCGACGTGCACTCGGTCGACGGTTCCTCCACCGAGGAACTGCCGTCGCTGATCGAGCTGGTGCACATCGCCGAGGAGTTCGACGTCGAGGTCACCGGGATCGTGTCCGCCTCGGTCGACGACTGGGACCGCTACGAGTCGCGGCAGTGGAAGAACGCCCACGACTGGGCGCAGCGCAACCCCGAGCACCCGCAGCGGGACGTGGTGCTGGCCGACTCGCGCCGGTTCCGCAACGACTACCTCACCCGGGAACGCGGTTCGCTCGGGTGGTCCATCATCATCGGCGAGCTCCGGCCGCAGGTCACCTCGGGCTGAGGACGAACACGCGCAGCCGCCGACCTCCCGCCCGGGCGGCGTAGTCGTCGTAGGCGGGCCAGACCGGAGTGATCACGTCCCGCCAGAGCCGCTCGCGCTCCGCTCCGGTGACCAGCCGGGCCCGCACCGGGACGCGGCGCGACACCAGGTCGGCCTCCGCCTCCGGGTGCGCGAGCAGGTTCGCCGACCAGCCCGGATGCGCGGCCTGGCCCCAGTTCGAGCCGATCACCACGAAGTCCGCGCCGTCGTGCACGTACAGCAGCGGGACCGAGCGCGGCAGGCCGCTGCGGCGCCCGGTGGTGGTGAGCACCATCGAGTTCAGCCCGGCCAGCCGCGCGAGGCTGATCCGGCCCCCCGTGCGGCGCTGCACCGCGAGGTCGACGGGCACCACCCGCTTGCCCACCGCGGCGAACCACCGCTGCCTGCCCAGCCGCTGCGCCACCTTGATCAGCACGCTCACGCCGGCCACCCTGCCACACCCGGCCCGAGCCGTGCTCGTGCGCTCAGACCGCGGTGGCCAGTGAGAGGGCGAAGTCCTCGCCGTCGTCGAGCCACCAGCGCGTGAGCGCGAAGCCGGCCGCGGCGAGCTCGGCCTCGACGCGGGAGCGGCGGAACTTCGCCGAGATCTCGGTGCGGATCTCCTCGCCCGCGTCGAAGTCCGCGATGAGGTCGAGCCCCGCCACCCGCACCCGCATCGGGCGGCTCGCCCGCAGCCGCATCTCGATCCACTCCTGCTCCTGGTCCCACCGCGCGACGTGCTCGAACGCCTCGGGCTCGAAGTCCGCGCCGAGCTCCCGGTTCAGCACCCGCAGCACGTTGCGGTCGAACTCCGCGGTCACCCCCGCCGCGTCGTCGTAGGCGCGGACCAGCCGTGCGGGATCCTTGACCAGGTCGGTGCCCAGCAGCAGCCCCTCCCCCGGCCGCAGCGCGGCCCGCACGGCGGTCAGGAACCGGGAGCGCTCGGCGGGGGCGAAGTTCCCGATGGTGCCGCCGAGGAAGGCCACCAGCCGTCCCCGCCCGGCGGGGACGGCGGCGAGCTCGGCGGTGAAGTCGCCGACGACGCCGCGCACCCGCAGCTCCGGGTAGTCCGCGGCGATGGCCGCCACCGCCGACCGCAGCGCGGACTCCGAGACGTCCAGCGGCACGAACTCCCGCAGCGTCCCGGTCTTGCGCAGCGCGTCGAGCAGCAGGCGGGTCTTCTCCGAGGATCCCGAGCCGAGCTCCACCAGCGCCCCCGCCCCGGTCAGCTCGGCGATCTCGATCGCCCGATCGCGCAGGATGCGCTGCTCGGCGCGCGTCTGGTAGTACTCGGGCAGGCCGGTGATCCGCTCGAACAGCTCGCTCCCCCTGGCGTCGTAGAGCCACTTCGGGGTCAGCCACTTCGGTCGGCCGGTCAGGCCCGCGCGGACGTCCGCGCGCAGGTCCCGCGCCGCGTCGGCGGCGGTGAAGTGCACGATCAGCTCGGGTTCGGTCACGGTCGTTCCCCTTCGGGCAGCGGCGCGAGGCGCACCTCGCGGCGGTCGGCGAGCACCAGGTGGCGGTCGGGTACCGGGGTCCAGCTCTCGTCCTCGCCGAACGGTTCGGAGGACACCGCCACCGACTCCGCGGTGCGCCGCACCGACAGCGCGTGCCCCCAGGTGGTGGCGATCAGCGATCTCCCATCGGTGAGCAGCAGGTTCATCCGGGACTCGGGGCGGGTGCGCACCACCTGGCCGACCACCTCGGCCACCGCCTCGGCCGGATCGGCGCCGCGCCGCAACCGGTGCCGCAGCAGCGCCCAGAGGACGGCGGAGTCGGTGGGCGCGTCCAGCGTCATCAGGTCGACCACGTCCAGTTCCGCGGCGGCCTTCGCCAGCGATTCCGGCCAGCCCGCCACCACCCCGTTGTGGCTGAACAACCAGCGCTCGGCGGCGAACGGTGCGCAGGCGGTCGCCACCACCGGCATCCCCGTCGTCGCCGAGCGCACGGCCGCCAGCACCGCTCCCGCGCGCTGCCTGCGGGCGAGACCGTCGAAGGCGGTGTCCGTCCACATCGGAACCGATCCCCGGTAGCGGGCGGGTTCGGCGTCGTCCTCGTACCAGCCGACGCCGAACCCGTCCACGTTCACCGTCCCGCCGCCGCGCATGTCGCGCGGCGCCCAGGTCTGCTCCAGCAGCGAGTGCGGCGGGTCCAGCAGCAGATCCGCCAGCGGCAGCGGCGGTCCGAGGTAACCCAGGTGCCTGCACATGCCGGGCTCAGCCGAGCTCGCCCGGGCGCGGAGTGCGCGCGCAGCGGAACCCGGCGAAGATCTGCCGCCGCACCGGCAGGTCCCAGTTGCGGAAGGTGCCCCGGCAGGCCGCCGCGTCGGTGCCGAACGAGCCGCCCCGCAGGACCTTGTGGGACGGTCCGAAGAACACCTCCGAGTACTCCCGGTACGGGAATGCCGCGAACCCGGGGTGCGGCAGGAAGTCCGAGGAGGTCCACTCCCACACGTCGCCGATGAGCTGGCGAGCCCCGCAGGGCGCGGCGCCCAGCGGGTAGGCCCCGGCCGAGGCAGGGCGCAGGTGTCGCTGGCCGAGGTTGGCGTGCTCGGGTCCGGGATCCTCGTCGCCCCAGGGGTAGCGCCGGGAGCGCCCGGTGCGCGGGTCGTGCCGGGCGGCCTTCTCCCACTCCTGCTCGGTGGGCAGCCGCCGACCCGCCCAGCGGGCGTAGGCCTCGGCTTCGTGGAAGCTCACGTGCACCACGGGCTCCGCGTCGCGCAGCGGTTCGAGGTGCCCGAAGCGGCGGCGCGACCAGCCGCCCCCGTCGCGCAGCCAGAACCGGGGCGCGCGCAACCCCGCCTCCTGCCGGTGCGCCCAGCCCGCCTCGCTCCACCAGCGCGGCGCGTCGTAGCCGCCGTCCTCGACGAAGTGCCGGTAGGCGCCGTTGGTGACCGGAGTGGTGTCGAGGTAGAAGTCCGCGACCTCCACCCGGTGCGCGGGCCGCTCGTTGTCCAGCGCCCACGGCTCGGTGTCGGTGCCCATCGTGAACGCACCGCCCGGCACCAGGACCTCGGCGGGCAGCGGGTCGGCGGGGGCGGCTGGCGGCGGGTCGGCCGCGAGCACGGGATCGCCCGCGCGCAGCTGGTGGGTGGCCAGCATCGTCTCGTCGTGCTGCTGCTCGTGCTGCACGATCATGCCGAAGGCGAACGCGCGGTCGACCAGCGGCCTGCCGCGCAGCGGGACCCGGTCGAGCAGGTCGAGCACCTTCCGCCGCACGGTGCCGACGTAGCCGCGGGTCTCCGCCGGGCCGAGCAGCGGCAGCCGCGGCCGGTCGCGGCGCGGGTGCTGGAAGGCGTCGTAGAGGTCGTCGATGTCGGGTCGGATCGCCTCCGCTCCGCCGACGTCGCGGACCAGCCACAGCTCCTCCTGGCTCCCGATGTGCGCGAGGTCCCAGACCAGCGGGGACATCAGCGGGGAGTGCTGGCGGGCGAGGTCGTCGTCGTCGACGCACGTGGTGAGACCGGCGCTGCGCCGCCGGGTGCGGATCAGCTCCTCGGCCACGTGGGAGCGCAGCCGCTCCTCGCCGAGTTCGGCGAGCTCACCGCGGCTCGCCGGGGGCGTCGTGCTGGTGGGATCGGTGTCGGACCTGCTCACGGGTCACCTCCGAGTGGGTGGGACGCGCCGGAGTGCGTTCGCGGGCCCGGCGCGCGGTGCTCGAACGGGCCGCTCAGCCCGCGCAGGACCGGCGGGCGTGCCAGTCGGCCAGCGCGGTGACCACGTCCGGGGCTTCGCCGAGCTCGTCGAGGCAGCGGCAGGCCAGCTCCAGCACGGCCCGGGCGACCCGGGCCAGCACGGGATCGGCGAGGCCGAGCCGGGCGGCGGGGACCCAGCGGCCCGCGGCGGGGGCGGCCAGCTCCAGCACCGCGTCCACCGCGGACTCCCGGTGGAACAGCGCGACGAGCGCGGCGGCGGGCAGCACCCACCCGTCCCCGCCCTGCGCGTCCAGGTACCTGATCTCGAAGTACCCGCGCGGTCGCACCGGTGGGAACAGCGTGGTCAGGTGGTAGTCCAGGTCGTCGTAGGTCGGCGGCACCGGCAGCGCGCCACCGATCCACTCGGCGAAGGTGAGGCCGCCGGGCGCCCGCCAGTCGGCGCCGTCCCGGCGCAGGCACAGCAGCGCGGTGTCGAGCACCCGCCGCGCCCAGTCCCCCGCCGGATCGGCGGTGGCGGGGGCGGGCCGCATCCGGGGGAGGTCGGTGCGCAGCAGCGAGCGGGTGCGGGCCGAGGCCCAGCCCGTCGGCGCGCCGAAGAGCTCCGGGGAGTTCGCGAACGCCGCGATGAACACGGGTCCGAGCGCGTGCAGCGCCGCCCAGCGCGCGGCGATCCGGTGCGGCTCCCCCGCGTCCAGGCACACCTGCACGCCCGCGGTGCTGCACATCATGAGCCGACCGCCGATGCCGATGCGGTCGAAGGCGGATTCCATCGCCGCGTAGCGCGGGACGTGCAGCAGGCGGCGCGGGGAGCGCCAGGGATCGGTGCCGCGCTCGCCCAGGCGCAACCCCGCGGTGGCGAGCCTGCGCCGGACGTGGGCCGCGTCGGCGGCGACCGCGTCGAGCAGCGTTCGCAGCGAGGGGGCGGGAAGGCTGGAGACCTCGACCTGGCCACCGGGTTCGACGGTGAGCGCGGAGCCGCGGGGCAGCGGGCGCTGCGGGCTGTCCGGGACCAGGGAGCTGGGGGCGTGCGGGCCGAGCGCGGCGATCAGCGTCTCGGCGTCGAGCGGCCGGCGGGGGTCGTCGGAGTGGTGCACGGTCCATTCCAGTTCGACGCCGACGGCGCGGGGAGGGCCGTGCTTGAAGCAGACCGAGGCGACGTACGCCTCGGCCTCCGCGCGGGTGCGGATGCGGGAGCTGGGGACCTCCGCCGGCGGGTGTGCCGGGGCGGAGTGGAGCGACGCGGTCACGCTCATCACCACCTGGATGAGGGCCCGCGCCCCCGGACCGCCGTGGGATCCCCTCGACCGAAGAGCCGTGTCGTGGACGGGAAGTGCCCGGGAAAGGACGAACTGCGCTCGAGCGGCGGAACCGGCGCGCGGGTCTGCGGAAAACTCCGGTGCTGCTGCGGGATGATTCCCCAACCGGTGGGTGGTTGCCAACAATACGTACGTACGGATTGCACGATCGGCGGCACGGCTGGGACGATCAACCCCATGCCCCGGGTCAGTCAGGACCACCTCCAGGCCAGGCGCCGCCAGATCCTCGACGGCGCGCGCAGCTGCTTCGCGCGCCACGGCTACGAGGGAGCGACGGTCCGCAGGCTGGAGGAGGCGACCGGCCTCTCCCGCGGTGCGATATTCCACCACTTCAAGGACAAGGAGTCGCTGTTCCTCGCCTTGGCCGAGGACGATGCCGCCCGGATGGCTGACGTCGTCGCCGAGCAGGGGCTGGTGCAGGTGATGCGCGATCTGCTGGCCGACCGCACCCCCGGCGGCGGCAGGCGGCCCGAAGCCGAGTGGCTGGGCACCCGGCTGGAGGTCTCCCGGCGGCTGCGCACCGACGCCGAGTTCCGGGCCCGCTGGGCGCAGCGCTCCGAGCAGCTCACCACCGCCACCCGAGCCCGGTTGCAGTGGCAGCGCGAGAGCGGCAACCTGCGCGACGACGTCGACGTGGACGTGCTCACCGCCTACCTGGAGCTCGTGCTGGAGGGTCTCGTCTCGCACCTGGCGATGGGCCTGCCCGCCGACGACCTCGGCCCCGTGCTCGACGTCGTCGAGGAGAGCGTCCGCCGCCACCGGGGCAGCTGACCGCCCGCGCGGCGCGCCGAGCGGGTCGGAGGGGCGCCGCGCGGCGTAGGGTCGCGGCGGCGGCCGAAGCCGACGCCGGAGAGGAGCGGGCGCACTCCATGGTCAGCGAGTGGTGGAACCGCTTCCTCGCCTCCGACCCGGCGTTGCGGCGGCTGCGCAACGCGACCCGGGTGACGCTGGCGACGGCGCTGGCGCTCGGAGTCGCCCTCGGATTGCTCGCACTGCTCGGGAGGCCGGTGAGCAGCGGGATCATCGCCGCCGTGGTGGCGATCAACTCCTCCACCACGATCAACGACGACACCGAGCGGGCGCGCCGCCGCACGACGCTGCTGATGCCGCTGCCCGCCGCGGCCGCCCTCGCCCTGGCCACCGCGACCGCGGGCCTGCCGGTGCTGCACGTGGCGCTGTTCCTCCCGGTCGTGTTCGTCGCGACCTACATCCGGCGGTTCGGCTCCCGCTACTTCGCCTTCGGCATGGTCGCGTTCATGGGGTACTTCTTCGCGATGTTCCTGAGCCCGCGGCTCCCCCAGCTCCCCGACCTGCTGCTGGCGGTGGTGTGCGGATCGCTGAGCGCCTACCTGCTGCGATTCGTGGTGCTGCGCGACGACCCGCGCCGCGTGTTCGACCGGGGTCGCCGCAGCCTGCGCGCCCAGGTGCAGTGGCTGTTGCACGACGTCCGCGACGTCGCCGAGCACCCCGGCGCGCCCCGGCACCGCGCACGGCTGCGGCACCGCTCGGTGCGGCTGAACGAGACCGCCCGGATGCTGGAGAACGCGGTCGCCGAGCTTCCCGGCCTGGACGAGGCGGGCCGGGAGGTGCTGCGCCGGCGGATCCTGGACGTCGAGCTCACCGCCGAGAACCTGCTCGGCCCGCTGATGCGGGTGCTCGACCACCCGCGCGGTGGCACCTCGGTCCCGCAGGCCGTGGCCGGGCTGCTCGCGGTGGTGCGCAGCGATGCCTCGGAGGTCCGGGCCGCGGCGCGCGGCCTGGCCGACCGCATCGAGCGCGACGGGTTGCGCCCCGAGGACGGCGCGCCGCGGCGGGACGGGTCGGCGGAGCTGGCGATGGCGATCCGCAGGCTCGGCGCGGCGCTGGCCGAACTCACCGAGGCGAACCAGCACCTCGGCCGGGTCGGGCCGAGCCCGGATCCGGAGCGGGAGCAGGAGGGCGACGACGCCACCGACGGGGACGCCCCCGACCGCGCCGACCAGAACACCGGGCTGCGCCGGCCGGAGGTGCGGGCCGCCGTCCAGGTCACCTGCGCGGCGGCGCTCGCGATCGTGCTCGGCCAGCTGATCTCCCCGAACCGCTGGTACTGGGCGGTGATCACGGCGTTCGTGGTGTTCATCAGCGCCAACAGCAGGGGCGAGCTGCTGGTGCGCGCGTGGCAGCGCACCGCCGGGACCGTGCTGGGCGTGGTGGCCGGGGTGCTGGTGGCCTCCCGCATCACCGGCGACGCGACGGCCGAGCTGGTGCTGATCCTGTGCTGCGTGTTCGCGGCGTTCTACCTGGCCGGGGTGTCCTACGCGGGAATGACCTTCTTCATCACCACGATGCTCGGGGGTCTCTACGGGGTGCTCGGAACGTTCGACGTCGCGGTGCTGGGCCTGCGGCTGGCCGAGACGGCCGTCGGCGCGGTCGCCGGGGTGCTGGCCGCGACGCTGGTGCTGCCCACGCGCACCCGGCGGGTGCTGCGGGACAACACCGAGGACTTCCTGCTGCGGCTGCGCGACCTGCTGCGCTCCGCCGGTACGGCGGTGAGCCGGGGCGACCCCGGCGACGGGCTGCGCGAGGGCGTGCGGGAGGTGGACGAGGCGCTGCACCGGATGCTCTCCAGCGCCCGGCCGCTGGTGACCTACCGGCCGCCCTCCCGGCGCAGCGCGCTGGAGCGGGCGCTGACGGTGTTCACCGGCTGCGCGTACGCGGCGCGCAACCTGGCCCGGGTCGTCCCGCCCGCGGTGGAGATGATCGACGCGGACACCAGGGATCGGCTGGCCGAGCTGCTGTGGGCGCTGGCCGAGACCGCGGCGTCGATGACCGCCGAGGCCACCCAGGGCTACCGACCCGCGCTGGACTCCGCGCAGCGGTGGGCCGAGGACCTGCACGACCTCGCCGAATCGCTGCCGCAGGACCCGACCTCGCTGCACCGGGCGCTGGGCGCGCTCACCCGGCTGCGCTCGCTGCTGGCGGACGTCGCCGAGGAGCTCGGCGTGCCGGACCGGCAGGCCGCGACGTGACGCGGCGGGCGGATCCCGCGAGGGACCCGCCCGCCGCGTCGAGCTCAGCTCACGCTGGGCGTCCGATCACGGCACGCCGTGCATCAACTTCTTGATCTTCGAGCTGGACAGCGCGAGCAGCCCGCCGCAGACGATGGTCGCCAGGCCGATGACGCCGAAGTACAGCGTCTGGTTGTCCTGGTCGTAGAGCTTGACCACCTGGGCTCCGATGCCCTGGCCCATCGCCGGGGCGAGGAAGTACAGGCCCATGGTCTGCGAGGCGAACACCGCTGGCGCCAGCTTGGTGGTGACCGACAGCCCCACCGGAGAGAGCATCAGCTCACCGATCGTGAGGATGACGAAGACCAACGCCACCATCAGCGCGAACTGCTTGCCCTCGGAGTTGGTGACGAAGCCGGACAGCACCACCCACAGGAAGCCGAGGCCCACGATCACGAGCCCGCCGACGAACTTCATCGCCGTGCTCGGCTGCCGGTCTCCGAGCTTCAGCCACAGCGCGGCGAACACCGGCGCGAGCACGATGATCGTGAAGGAGTTCACCGACTGGAACCAGCTCACCGGGAACTCCCAGCCGAAGATCTGGTTGCTGGTCTGCATGTCGGTGACGATCACCAGCGTGCTCGCCTGCTGCTCGAACAGCAGGAAGAACAGCGCGGTGGCCAGGAACAGCGGGATGTAGGCGACCAGGCGGTCGCGCTCCACCCGGGTGATCTGCTTGCTGCTGAGCATCACGGCGAAGTAGACGATCGGCAGCACCGCGGAGATCACGCTGACCAGGTTGACCAGGCCGCCGAGACCGATCACGCCGGTGCCCAGCAGGGCGATGACGCCGATGACGAACACCGCGGCGATACCGCCCGCGCGACCCAGCACACCGCTCTTGTGCTCAGCGGGCAGCGGGTTGGCCGGCACCTCGCTGAGGCTGGAGAGGTTGCCCTTGCCGAGCACGTACTGCACCAGGCCGAGCGCCATGCCGACCGCGGCGGCGCCGAAGCCCCAGTGGAAGCCGATCTCCGACTGCAGCAGCCCGGCGATCAGCGGCCCGGCGAACCCGCCGAGGTTGATGCCCATGTAGAAGATCGAGAAGCCGGAGTCACGCCGCTGGTCCTGCTCGGTGTAGAGGTCGCCGACCATCTTGGACACGTTCGGCTTGAGCAGACCGGTACCGGCGATGATCAGGACGAGGCCGATCCCGGTGGTGGCCAGGCCGCCGGGCACCGCCATCGCGATGTGCCCGAACATGATCAGGACGCCGCCCCAGAACACCGCCCGCCGGGCCCCGAAGAGCCGGTCGGCCAGCCAGCCGCCCGCGACGCCGGTGAGGTAGACCGAGGCGCCGTAGGCGGAGACCAGCGAGGTGGCGGTGGTCTCCGGTAGCCCGAGACCGCCATCGACCACCGCGGTGTAGAGGTAGAGCGCCAGGATGCCGCGCATCGCGTAGTAGGAGAATCGCTCCCACATCTCGGTGAAGAACAGCGTGGACAATGCCCGCGGGTGTCCGAAGAAACCCCGCTGGGGCGCGTCCGCAACCGTGGGGTTGCTCACGATCACGACCTCTCTGGTGCTGGTGGCGGCGGGATGGCCGCGTCCGGAACTGCGCAGAGGCTACGCCTCTCCCCAATGGTGTGAACCACAACCCGGAAATACGGTGAAAAATCACGATTCGACCTCGATCCCCCGGGCCATCCCCGCATTCCCACCGCGACGTGCGCACCACTCCCCGCTACCGGCTGGGAGCGCGCACGATCTCCGCACCGGGCGGGCGAGACCGGAATGGTCGGCCGCTCATCGGGACCAGCGCCTCGCCCCCATCCGCCGACCCCCTCCGGGACGGCGGTGACGGCACGTCGAGGAGATCACGGTCTGCGGTCCGGGTGCTCCATTCGGGATATACTCCGGTCGCATATTTCCGTTTTTCCACGAGGAGTGACACGTTCGGTGCCCACGGCACAGCAGTCCCCCGAAGGAAGTACTGAGCCGGGCTCACGACCCGGCTTCCCGTTCAAGGCACCCGGCCCGCGGCGAGGTGATCGCTGATGGCCATCGCGCTCTCCGTCCTCGGGCTGCTGTTCGTGGCCCTGCTCACCCTGGGCACCGCGCTCGCCGTGGCAGCGGAGTTCTCGCTCACCTCGCTGGAACGCAGCACGGTCGACGCGCACGTCAACAAGGTCGGTGACCGGCGCGCTAAGTCCGTGCAGCGGGCGCACCGCACGCTGTCGTTCCAGCTCTCCGGCGCCCAGGTCGCCATCACCCTCACCACGTTGATCACCGGCTACGTGGCCGAGCCGCTGATCGGCGAGCTGCTGCGCCCGGCCCTGCTGGCCACGGGCATCCCCAACGGCGCGGCCGCGCCGATCTCCCTCACGCTGGCGATCTTGCTGGCCACCACGCTCTCGATGGTCTTCGGCGAGATGGTGCCGAAGAACCTCGCCATCGCCCGGCCGCTGCCGACCGCCCGCGCGGTCTCCGGATACCACTCGCGGTTCTCGCGGATCTTCCGCTGGCTGATCGACGGCATGAACAACAGCGCGAACTGGGTGGTGCGCCGCTTCGGCATCGAGCCGCAGGAGGAGCTGCGCTCGGCCCGCTCCCCCGACGAGCTCGGCTCGATCGTCCGCTCCAGCGCCGAGCACGGCACGCTCGACGAGGCCACCGCCGCGCTGATGGACCGCTCGCTGCGCTTCGGGGACCGCTCCGCCGACGAGCTGATGACGCCGCGCGTGAAGGTGGACTCGCTGCCCTCGGACGCCTCGGTGCGTGACCTGCTGGACCTGGCCCGCAGCACCGGGCACTCCCGCTTCCCGGTGCACGACGGCGACTTGGACAACGTGCACGGCGTCGTGCACGTCAAGCAGGCCTTCGGCGTCGCGGGCGATCAGCGCGAGAGCACCAGGGTGGGCTCGCTGGCCCGCCCGGTGCCGACCGTGCCGGAAACGCTGGACGGCGACTCGCTGCTGAACCGGCTGCGCGGCTCGGGCCTGCAGCTGGCCGTGGTCGTCGACGAGTACGGCGGCACCGCGGGCATCGTCAGCCTCGAAGACGTGGTCGAGGAGATCATCGGCGACGTCCGCGACGAGCACGACCGGCGCGAGACCGCCGCCGTGCGCCCGCTGGCCAAGGGCACCTGGATCGTCTCCGGTCTGCTGCGGGCCGATGAGATCGAGGAGGCCACCGGCTTCGAGATGCCCGAAGGCGAGTACGAGACCGTGGCGGGCCTGGTGATGGCCCGGCTCGGCCGGATCCCCACCCGCGGTGACCAGGTCGACGTCGACGAGTGGCGTCTCACCGTCAGCAGCATGGACCGGCACCGCATCGCCGAACTGCGGCTGAGCCGGATGCACCGCCCGGCTCAGGCCGATTCCACCGGCACCTCTGGGGGGACCCGATGAGCGACACCGTGGCGATCCTGCTCGGAGTTCTGCTGCTGCTGCTCAACGCCTTCTTCGTGGGCGCGGAGTTCTCGCTGCTGTCCTCCCGCCGCGACCGGCTGGAGGCGCTGCTGGACCACGGGGTGACCCGGGCCCGCACCGTGATCAAGGCGAGCCAGGAGGGCTCGCTGATGCTCACCAGCGCCCAGCTCGGCATCACGCTGTGCTCGCTGGGCCTGGGCCGCCTCGGCGAACCCGCCGTGGCGCACCGGCTGGAGCTGCTCATCCAGCCGTTCTCGGTGCCCGCTCCCGTGGTGCACGCGCTCGGCTTCACCATCGCCCTGGCGATCGTGGTGGTGCTGCACGTGCTGGTCGGCGAGATGGTGCCGAAGAACCTGGCGCTGGCCGATCCGGAGCGCCTGGCGGTGTGGCTGGTGCCCGCGCTGGTCGTGTTCGTGAAGCTGGCGCGGCCGTTGATCGCGCTGTTCAACATGATGGCCAACGGCGTGCTCAAGCTGCTCAAGGTGGAGCCGAAGGACGAGCTGGACACGGCCTACACCTCCTCCGAGCTGGCCGAGCTCCTGGTGGAGTCGCGGCGCGAAGGGCTGCTGGAGCAGTCCGAGCACCGCAGGCTCGCCCAGACGCTCTCCTCGGTGGAGCACACCGTCGCCGACGTCCTGGTGCCGCTGGACCAGGTCACCAGCCTCCCCGGCGCACCGACGCTCGGCGACGTGGAGCACGCGGTGGCCAGCACCGGCTTCTCCCGGTTCCCCGTGCGCGCGGACTCGGGCGAGCTGCTGGGCTACCTGCACGTCAAGGACGTGCTGGACCAGGCGGGGGCGGAGCCGACCACGCCGGTCGAGCCCGGCCGGGTGCGCGCGCTGCCGACCGTGCCGGTGGCGGCCCGGCTGGACCAGGCGCTCACCTCGCTGCGGCGGGAGCGCAGCCACCTGGCGACGGCGGTCGACGCGGACGGGTCCCCGCGCGGCGTGGTCGCCCTCGAGGACCTCGTGGAGGAGTACGTGGGCACCGTGCGCGACGCCACCCACGTGACCGCCTGAGGAAGCCTCTCAGCGGCGCGGGTCGTTCCCCTGGGAAACGGGCCCGCGCCGCTCCTCCTCCCCGGCCCCGGTGGCATCCGGCCCCGCGCGGCGGTCGTCGCCGATCCGGCTCCGGGACGGCGACGTGGTGCTCCCCGGCGCGGGCGCCACGAGCCCGCCGGTACCGGGAGCGTCGGCCGCGGAGCGCGCGGGACCGGGCTGACCGGCCCCCGGCGGGACAGCTGAGAACCGGGCCTATCCTGGCGCACTATGCGAGTGCTGGGCGAGCAGGAGTGGCGGTCCCGCCAGGACGCGCACCGCGAGCGGGTCGGGCGCTGGACCGGCCCGCACCGGCGCAGGCAGCGGGCCGGGGAGAAGCACCCGGTGATGGACTTCCTGTTCACCTACTACTCGCACCGGCCGTCGCTGCTGGAGCGCTGGCACCCCGGGATCGGGGTCGCGCTGGACGGCGGTCGGGAGTTCCTGGCGCGGCGCGGTTACCGCGAGATCGCCGAGGGCGTGGCGCTGGACCCCGCCGTGCTCACGCCGAAGCGCCTGGACACCGTTCGCTTCGTGCACGGCCTGCTCGGCGCGGTGCAGTCCCGGCGGCCGAACCTGGGCTGCTTCGGGCTGCACGAGTGGGCGATGGTGTACCGCACCTCCCCCGGCGACGTCCGGCACGAGGCCTGGCCGCTGCGGCTCGGCCACGACGGCACCGACGAGGTCGTGGAGTCGATGCCGATCCGGTGCAGCCACCACGACGCGTTCCGCTTCTTCACCGCCCCGGCGCGGCCGCTCAACGCGCTGCAGCCGACCCGGCAGGACCAGGTCGCCCAGGAGCAGCCGGGCTGCCTGCACAACAACATGGACCTGTTCAAGTGGGCGTACAAGCTCGATCCGCTGGTGCCCGCCGAACTCGTGGCGGACTGCTTCGAACTGGCGGTGGAGATCCGCGAGCTCGACATGCGGGCCAGCCCGTACGACCTCGCCGCGCTCGGCTATCCGCCGATCGCGATCGAAACGCCCGAGGGGCGGGCCGACTACGCCCGCGCCCAGCGCGCGTTCGCCGAGCGGGCCGCGCCGCTGCGGTCCCGGTTGCTGCGGCACTGCGCGGAGCTGCTCGACCCGGAACCGCTGCCGGCCTGACCGCCGACCGGCCCGCCACTGGTGGTGGCGGGCCGGTCGAGCTCAGTCCCGGACGGCGAGGTTCAGCTCGCCGTTGTCGTCGCGCTCGGCGTCGAGCACCTTGTCGCCGAGCAGCGATGCGGCCTGGGGCTCCAGGAAGACCCGGGCCCCGGACTCCTCGACCACCTGGTCCTCGCCCTGCGGCTCGCTGGCGATGGACGCCTGCAGCTCGGCCTCCCCGGACTCGTCTGCGACGGGGGCGATGCGCAGCCCCGAACCCTCGGGCGAGTCACCCCCGGCCAGGACGACCTTGATGACCTCGGCTGCGCTCTCGCTGATCGTGAGCATTGCTGCACTCCTCTCGCGGGGCGGTCGGATGGAGCCGCCCACCGTAGTGCATCCGGCCCACCTCCCGCTCACCCCGGGCGTGCGCTCAGCTCTCGTAGGCGGCCAGCGGCGGGCAGGAGCACACCAGGTTCCGGTCGCCGCGGGCCCCGTCGATCCGGCGCACCGCGGGCCACACCTTCGGCTTGTCCGAGCCGAGCGGGTAGGCGGCTTCAGCCCGGGTGTAGGGGTGCTCCCAGGGGCCGGCCAGCGAGGCCGCCGTGTGCGGGGCCTGGCTGAGCGGGTTGTCCTCGGCGGGCCAGCGGCCCGCGACCACCGCGTCGATCTCGCCCTTGATCGCGATCATCGCCTCGCAGAAGCGGTCCAGCTCCGCCAGGTTCTCGCTCTCGGTGGGCTCCACCATCAGCGTGCCCGCCACCGGGAAGGACATCGTCGGCGCGTGCAGTCCGTAATCGGCGAGGCGCTTGGCCACGTCGTCCACGGTCACGCCCGAGGCCTTCGTGATCGGCCGCAGGTCCAGGATGCACTCGTGGGCGACGAACCCGCCGCTGCCGGTGTAGAGCACCGGGAAGTACTCGTCGAGACGCCGGGCGACGTAGTTCGCGGCCGCGACCGCCGTCAGCGTCGCCCGCCGCAGCCCGTCCGAGCCCATCATCCGGACGTAGGCCCACGAGATCGGCAGGATCGAGGCGCTGCCCCACGGGGCCGCGCTGATCGGTCCCACCCCGGTCTCCGGCCCGGCCAGCGGCTGCAACGGATGGTTGGGCAGGAACGGCGCGAGGTGCTCGCGCACCCCGATCGGCCCCACTCCCGGCCCGCCACCGCCGTGCGGGATGCAGAAGGTCTTGTGCAGGTTCAGGTGCGAGACGTCGGATCCGAACCGGCCCATCCGCGCCAGACCGATGAGCGCGTTGAGGTTCGCGCCGTCGACGTAGACCTGCCCACCCGCGTCGTGCACCAGACCGCAGACCTGCGCGACCGTGTCCTCGTACACGCCGTGCGTGGACGGGTAGGTGATCATGATCGCCGCGAGGTCGTCGCGGTGCTGGTCGACCACCTCGCGCAGGTGGTCGAGTTCGATGTTGCCGTGGTCGTCGCACCGCACCACCACGACGCGCAGACCGGCCATCACGGCGCTGGCGGCGTTGGTGCCGTGCGCGCTGGCCGGGATCAGGCACACGTCACGAGCCTGATCACCACGGCTGTGGTGATAGGCGCGGATGGCCAGCAGGCCCGCGAACTCCCCCTGGCTGCCCGCGTTCGGCTGCAGGCTCACCGCGTCGTAACCGGTGATCTCCGCCAGCCAGCGCTCCAGGTCACGCACGACCTCCAGCAGCCCGGTGGCGTCCTGGGCCGGGGCGAACGGGTGCAGCTCGGCGAACTCCGGCCAGGTGATCGGTTCCATCTCGGCGGTGGCGTTGAGCTTCATCGTGCAGGAGCCCAGCGGGATCATGGTCCGGTCCAGCGCCAGGTCGGAGTCCGAGAGCCCGCGCAGGTAGCGCAGCAGCGAGGTCTCCGAGCGGTGCGCGTGGAACACCGGGTGGGTCAGGTACTCCGAGGTGCGCAGCAGCGCCCCCGGCAGCGCATCGGCGGTCCCTGCGTCCAGCTCGTCCACCTCGGCCACGGTGGTCTCCGCGCCGAACGCGGCCAGCACCCGCACCAGGATCTGCCGGGTGGTGGTCTCGTCGCAGCTGACGCCGACCCGGTCCTCGTCGATCCGGCGCAGGTTGATCCCGTTCTCCCGGGCCGCCGCCAGGACCTCGTCCGCCCGGCCCGGCACCCGGGCCACGATCGTGTCGAAGAACTCCGCGTGCTCGACCTCGACCCCGGCGCGGCGCAGCCGCTCGGCCAGCACCGCGGCCATCCGGTGCGCCCGCCGGGCGATGGCCCGCAGCCCGCTCGGACCGTGGTAGACGCCGTACATCGCGGCGACGACGGCCAGCAGC
The DNA here is from genome assembly GCF_047200635.1 of Saccharopolyspora antibiotica. Classification (NCBI taxonomy): domain Bacteria; kingdom Bacillati; phylum Actinomycetota; class Actinomycetes; order Pseudonocardiales; family Pseudonocardiaceae; genus Saccharopolyspora; species Saccharopolyspora antibiotica. The sequence continues at coordinate 61,472 of NZ_JBJZOI010000026.1, forward strand.
ACCTGCGCGGTGCAGATGTTGCTGGTCGCCTTCTCCCGGCGGATGTGCTGCTCGCGGGTCTGCAGCGCGAGCCGGTAGGCCTGGTTGCCGTCGGCGTCCACGCTCACCCCCACCAGCCGACCCGGGAGCTGACGCTCCACGCCCTTGCGGACGGCCATGTACCCCGCGTGCGGCCCGCCGAAGCCCATCGGCACTCCGAAGCGCTGGGTGGTGCCCACGACCACGTCGACGCCGATCTCCCCCGGCGGCCGCAGCAGCGTGAGGGCCAGCAGGTCCGCGCTCACCACGACCATCCCGCCGCGCTCGTGCACCCGCTCCACGATCGCCTCGTGGTCCCGGAGCCGCCCGGACGCGCCCGGATAGGCCAGCAGGGCGCCGAAGAAGTCGTCCTCCGGCAGCGCGTCGGGGCCCGCCGACAGATCGGTCACCAACACCTCGATGCCCAGCGGCTCGGCGCGGGTGCGCAGCACCTCCAGGGTCTGCGGCATGACGTCGTCGTCGACGACGAAGCGCGGTGACTTCGACCGGCCCGCCCGGCGCACCAGGGTCATGCCCTCGGCGGCGGCCGTGGCCTCGTCGAGCATCGAGGAGTTCGCCACCGGCACGCCGGTCAGGTCGGCGACCATCGTCTGGAAGTTCAGCAGCGCCTCCAGGCGCCCCTGCGAGATCTCCGGCTGGTAGGGCGTGTACGCCGTGTACCAGGCCGGATTCTCCAGCACGTTGCGCCGGATCACCGGCGGGGTGATCGTCGGGTGATAGCCGAGCCCGATCATCTCGGTGCGCGGGGTGTTCAGCCTGGCCAGGTCGCGCAGCTGCGCGAGCGCCTCGGCTTCGGTGGCGGGCTCCGGCAGCGCCAGGTGCAGGTCCCGCTCCCGGATCCCCTCGGGCACCGCGGCCTGCCCCAACTCCTCCAGGGAACCGACCCCGATCACGTCCAGCATCCGCGCGAGCTCTGCGGGAAGCGGTCCGACGTGGCGGTCGGCGAACGGAGTCCCGTGCTCCAGGGCGGCCAGCGGGATGCGGTCTTCGGTCGTCATCGCCACACCTCATTCATCGCGACGGACACAGGGCGACAGCACGAATGCTGCTCTCCCCCTCTGTCACTGTCCGCAATGCGAACGCCTGAGAGCTTCACCCGATCCAGCACTGGGCTTGCACCGTCGGCGGGGCCACCTGTCGGTGGTCCCTCTTTCCAGAGGTATCTCGCCCGTGCGGTCCAGCCGGCCTGAGAGGTTGTCGGGGAGGGTTTGCTCCTTCGGCGCCGCAGGTGACGAGGTCACCCGCGATCTCTCCCGCGCGGGGTCAGCGATGCACCGAGCCTACCCGATGCGGTGTCGCCCGAAAGATGCGATCTACGTCGCGTCCGCTGATCCGAACACCGCAGCCGGGGCTGGACCGCGGAGGGTGGCGAGCCGGTCGCTCAGCCGGTGCGGCGGTCCCGTCGGCGGCGGGAGAGCTCGTCGTTCACCTGCTCCTCGACCTGGCCCCCGTCCGCGCGCTCGGCCGGGAACTCGTGGATGGTGCCGGTGATCTCGCGCATCGCCCCGCTCACCGCGATGCCGAACACGCCCTGGCCGCCCTGCAGCAGATCCACGACCTCCTCCGCGGAGGTGCACTCGTAGACCGTGGTGCCATCGCTGAACAGCGTGATCTTCGCGAGGTCCTGCACGCCGCGGTGCCGCAGGTGCTCCACGGCGACCCGGATGTTGTGCAGCGAGACGCCGGTGTCCAGCAGCCGCTTGACCACCTTGAGCACCAGGACGTCCTTGAAGGAGTACAGCCGCTGCGAACCCGACCCCGCCGCCCCGCGGATCGAGGGACCGACGAGCTTGGTGCGGGCCCAGTAGTCGAGCTGCCGGTAGGTGATGCCGGCGATCTGACACGCGGCGGGGCCGCGGTAGCCGACGAGCTCGTCCGGCAGCTCCGCCTCCAGGACCGAGCGCTCCTCGGAAGCGTCCTCGCCAGGTGCTCGCTCCACCACGCCTGCCTCCCCTCGACCGGCCCGAAGCCGGCGAACCACCAGGACCCGGCTCGACACGCGATCACCGGCCGGGCGGCGCGACGACGGTGGAACCGGGGCTGCGACCTTCCCCGGCCTGGAAAATCACATCGGGGCGATTCGCGCACCCCGAAGGTAAGCCCGGCCCGTGGACGGGTCAACGCGACGCGCGGGACCACCCGCTTCGACGGGGCGGCCCGCCGATGCGAAGGGGCTCCCGGTCCGCGACCGGGAGCCCCTTCACGACGTCGACCGGGGGCGTCAGGTGTCGGCGCCCCGGAAGTCCTCCGGCGAGACGGAGTCCAGGAATTCCCGGAACTTCTCCACCTCGTCCTCCTGCTCGTCCGGGATGATCAGTCCCGCCTCGTCCAGCACCGATTCGTCGGCGTGGATCGGCACCCCGATCCGCAACGCCAGCGCGACCGAGTCGCTCGGACGCGCCGAGACCCGCACGTCCCCGTCGAAGACCAGTTCGGCGAAGAACGTGCCCTCCTGCAGGTCGGTGATCCGCACCTGCTCCAGGTCTCGCCCGAGGGCGCCGATGACGTCCTTGAGCAAGTCGTGGGTCAGCGGTCTCGCCGGTCGCACGCCCTGCTGCTCCAGCGCGATCGCGGTCGCCTCCACCGATCCGATCCAGATCGGCAGGTACCGCTCGCCCTCGGTCTCGCGCAGCAGCAGGATCGGCTGGTTGGCTGGTAGTTCCACTCGCACGCCGACGACGCGCATCTCGCTGCTCATCGTCTCATCGCCTCCTCCAGCGCGCCGAAGCGTGACATCCTTGGTCGAGGATCGTGCACCGAACTCCTCCGACGCTACTCGCGTCGAGGCGGGCATGCCGACCACTCGTCACCGCTTCCGCCCGGATTTTCCGCTCGGTGGACGGCTTTTCCGGCTCGTTCCCGGCTCGCACCGGCCGACGGCCGGTACCCGGTGCTTCCGTTGTCCGCCTCGGCCCCGATCAGGCCCGAGGCGGTTGCTGACGCCGTTGCGCACCGCTGCCGCAGCACCTCGCTGGGAGTGCGGACGGGGCTCACGCGGATTTCGTGGACCCGCGCTCCGCGACGGGATGCGACCGCTCGCGGAGCTCACGATGTCAATCCCACGATACACCGCACCGCTCACGGCAGAACCCGTCTCAGGTCCCGGGACGCTCCACCGCTCCGGGGCGCTCCCCACCCGCCGCCGGGCGGCGGTGGAGATCGTCGGAACGGCGGCGCGCCCGGCCCCGAGAGCGGTCGGGGCGGCACCCGCAGGCGCCGCCCCGATGCGCTCGGTCCCGCGGGACCGCTCGGCTCAGCGGTCCTGGCCGTCGATCGGACCGGTCAGGAACACCAACCGGAACTTCCCGATCTGGACCTCATCGCCGTTGGCGAGCACCGAGGTGTCCACCGGTTCCCGGTTGACGTAGGTGCCGTTGAGGCTTCCGACGTCGACGACGACGTAGTCGTTGCCCTCTCGCCGGAACTCGGCGTGCCGACGGGACACCGTCACGTCGTCGAGGAAGATGTCGCTGTCCGGGTGGCGTCCGGCGCTGGTGGTCTCCCGATCGAGCAGGAACCGCGACCCGGCGTTCGGGCCGCGCTTGACCACCAGCAGGGCAGCCCCGGCGGGCAGCGCATCGACCCCGGAGGCCGCTGGCTCCGGGGTCGCACTCTCGGTGCTCTCCGGCTCCGAGAGGAACGGCCTGAAGACCGAGGTGGTCTCCGGTGACTGCTCCGGCGGCACGCCGGGCCCGTCGTTCTGGCTCACCTGAGCTCTCCTCTGCGCGGATGGGTCGTGCAAGTGCTTTCCAACGTACCGTGCCGTCCCAGGTCGCAGACGCGGGACTCCCACCTCGGACCGATCACCGGCCCGAGATCAACGATCATGCCTGGTCGACGAGGCCTCGGTAGTCGTCCGCACTGAGCAGACCGTCGAGTTCGGCGGGCTCGGCGAGCTCCAGCTCGATCATCCAGCCGTCGCCGAAGGGATCGGAGTTGACCAGCTCGGGCTGCTCGTCGAGCCGCTCGTTGCGCGCGACGACCTTCCCGGCCACCGGCGCGTAGATGTCGGACACGCTCTTGGTCGACTCCACCTCACCGATGCCGCCGCCCGCGGACACCGCCTCGCCCTCGTCGGGCAGCTGCACGAACACGACGTCGCCGAGCTGCTGCTGGGCGTAATCGGTGATCCCGATGCGCACCGTGTTCGCGTCGGTGGGCAGCACCCACTCGTGCTCCTGGGTGTACTTGATCCCGTCCGGGGCCACTGGTGGTCCCGCCTTCCTCGTCGAGCCGTCTGGCGGGGCGAACGCGGCGCCTCCGCACCCGCTCGCGATGATCGCGACGGGCCACGCGAGCCTAGGTCGGCCACGCGCGCGACCGCAAGGCGGACCCGCGGTGCCCGAGCGGTCGCCCAGCGCTGTCTTCGCAGTTCAGGCCTGCCGCGTGCGCGCGGAGCAGACGGCGGCGACGACCTGCACCAGGTAGAGCACCCCGGCCCAGACGTAGAGCGCACCGCCCCAGCAGATGAAGGCGTAGGCCACCGGGCGGACCACCTCCGCGAAGGCGAAGTCGTCCTGCACGAGCAGCAGCAGCGGGAAGGCGTACATCAGGCAGAACGTGGCGGCCTTGCCGAGGTAGTGCACCTCCGGCGGCTCGAACCCGTGCCAGCGCAGCACCGGCAGGCACAGGGTGAGCACCACGTCCCGGCCGATCAGCGCGGCCGCCGCCCACCACGGGATCACGTCGCGGAGCACGAAGGCGACCAGCGTGGCGACGATGTAGAGCCGGTCGGCGGCCGGGTCCAGCAGCTCGCCGACGCGGCTGTACTGGTCGAGCCAGCGGGCCAGCTTGCCGTCCAGCCAGTCGGTCGCTCCGCTGACCACGAGCACCAGCAGGGCCAGCAGGTCCGAGCGCGGCCCGAGCAGCAGCCAGAGGAACAGCGGAACGCCCGCGAGCCGGAGCACGCTGAGCAGGTTGGGCCAGGTCAGCCAGGGATCGTCCCAGACGCTCGCGGCGACTTCCTTGATGCGGGCGATGCCGGGGTCGGCAGGCGAGACGTCGGGGTCGTTCCGGCGCCGATCCGCCGGGTCAGGGGACGCTGGACCGCCCGCTCCACCTCGGCCATCGGTTCCGGCCGTGGTGCCGTCGGCGTCCTGCACCACAGCCCTCCCTGACGCGGTTGTGCGTTCCGCCGCGAGGCGCTCACCTGCGCCTGCGACCGGCGGGCGCCCGGGGGCGCTCGCTCGGATCAGGGTGCCACACCCCCCTCCGGACGGCCGGAGCGGCCACGGGAAGGGCGAGTCGTCAGCCGCGGTTTCGGCTCCAGCCGCGGCGCCGCAGCTCCGCGTCGGTGAGGAAGCGGGCCCGCCCGCGGTCGTCGACGCCCGCCCAGCGAGCGCGGCCGCCCGCACCCTCGAGGACGAACGGGTGACCACCGCTCCACACCACGCTGCACGGGGTGGTGGGCAGCTCCGACGCCTCGTCATCGCCGCCGGCGATGGCGTCCCGGTAGGTCGTGTCCACGCTGATCAACTCTCGACACCTCCATCACGGTTGTCGGCCGGGTCGCGGTCCGCGTTAACCGGCCCCCTTCCCACCCACGCATTGTGTTCGATCGGGAACCTGGAGTTCCGCGGGACGACGCCGGGTTGCGCTCAGCGGGAGAACGGCACCGGCGAATGGATGATCTTCAAAGCGCGGGTGTTCGGCGCGACCGAAGCGGTCCCGACCGCTCGTCGCGAACCGGATGAATCCGGCACCGCGACGGCTGGTCCCGCTCCGCCCGCGACCGCCCATTGTGGACGTTCGCGGCGCCGCGCGCCACGCGCTCCCCCGGCGCGGCGGCGATCGCGGTCGCTGGCGCCGGATCACCGCTTCGGGTAGGACACTGGCACCCGGACACGGCCAGCGGGAGGTCAACGAACATGGGTGCTCACGCCGACGCGCACCGCCGCAGCCTGGTGGACCCCGAGGGGTTCTGGCTGGAGGCCTCGACCGCCATCGACTGGGACCGGCCCCCGAGCACGGCGCTCGGCGAGTCCGGGCGGTGGTTCCCGGACGGTGAGCTCAACACCTGCTTCAACGCCCTGGACCGGCACGTGCGCGACGGGCGCGGCGAGCAGGACGCGCTGATCTGGGACTCGGCGATGACCGGCCGGGTGGAGCACTGGACCTACCGGGCGCTGCTGGACCGGGTGGCCCGCTTCGCGGGCGCCCTGCGGGAGCGCGGCGTGCACCGGGGAGACCGGGTGATCCTCTACCTGCCGATGGTGCCGGACGCGGTGGTCGCGATGCTGGCCTGCGCCCGGATCGGCGCGGTGCACTCGGTGGTCTTCGGGGGGTTCGCGCCGAAGGAGCTCGCCGCCCGGATCGACGACGCCGAACCGGTCGCGCTGGTCGCGGGGTCCTGCGGCCTGGAGCCGAACCGGGTGGTCGAGTACAAGCCGATCGTCGACGAGGCGCTGCGGCTGGCCGCGCACCGCCCGGCGGGCGGTGTGCTGGTGTTCCAGCGCGAGCAGGCCCGCGCCGAGCTCGGCCCCGGCGAGGTGGACGCGGAGGAGGCGCTGGCCGCCGCCGAGCCGGTGGGGTGCGTGCCGGTCGCGGCGACGGACCCGCTGTACGTGCTCTACACCTCCGGCACCACCGGGCGCCCGAAGGGCGTGGTGCGCGATCACGGCGGGCACGCGGTGGCGCTGCGCTGGTCCATGAGCGCGATCTACGACATCGGCCCCGGCGAGGTGTTCTGGACCGCCTCCGACGTGGGCTGGGTCGTCGGGCACTCCTACATCGTCTACGGCCCGCTGCTGGCCGGGGCCACCACCGTCGTCTACGAGGGCAAGCCGGTGGGCACCCCGGACGCGGGCGCTTTCTGGCGGGTCATCGCCGAGCACGGGGTCAAGGCGCTGTTCACCGCGCCGACCGCGTTCCGCGCGATCAAGCGGGTGGACCACGAGGCCGAGCAGCTGGCCCGCTACGACGTCTCCTCGCTGCGGACGCTGTTCCTCGCCGGTGAGCGGCTGGACCCGGAGACCTACCAGTGGGCGGTGCGCGTCCTGGGCGTTCCGGTGATCGACCACTGGTGGCAGACCGAGACCGGCTGGCCGATCTGCGCGAACCCGCGCGGACTGGAGCCGCTGCCGGTGAAGCCGGGCTCGGCGACCGTGCCGGTGCCGGGCTTCGACGTGCGGGTGCTGGATCAGTCCGGCGCGGAGCTGCCCCCGGGCACCGAGGGGGCGCTGTGCCTCCGGCAACCGCTGCCGCCGGGGATGCTGCCGACGCTGTGGGGCGACGACGAGCGCTTCCGGGAGTCCTACCTGTCCCGCTACCCCGGTCACTACCTCAGCGGGGACAGCGGATACGTCGACGAGGACGGCTACGTGTTCGTGATGGGCCGCACCGACGACGTGATCAACGTCGCGGGGCACCGGTTGTCGACGGGCTCGATGGAGGCGGTGCTCGCCGCGCACCCGGCGGTGGCGGAGTGCGCGGTGATCGGCGTGCGCGACGAGCTCAAGGGCCAGGTCCCGCGCGGGTTCGTGGTGCTCAAGGCAGGACTGGAGGTGGACCCGGGCCGGCTGCGCGCGGAGTTGGTGGGGGCGGTGCGCGATCAGATCGGGCCGGTCGCGGCGTTCCGCCAGGTCGACGTGGTGGACGGGCTGCCGAAGACCCGCTCGGGCAAGGTGCTGCGCAAGTCGATGCGGGAGCTCGCCGACACCGGGCGGGCGGCGGCGCCCTCGACGATCGAGGACCCCGCGGTGCTGGAGGACCTGCGCGCGACGCTGCGCGGGGAGCGCTGAGAGGAGGTTCCGGGGACCCGGTCAGTCGCCCGATACGTCCGTTCGGGCGCTGCCCGCGCGGGATGTTTGGTCTATACCTTTTACGATCACGTCCCCCACCGGGAGCGAGTTCCCATGTCCCTCACCTCCTCGCGGCCGTTCCGCGCGCGCCGGGTCCGCGCCACCACGGCCGCGCTGCTGACCGGCGTACTCACCGCGGGCGCGCTGAGCACGCTCACCCCCACCGCCACCGCCGCCGACTCCCGGCTGCACCAGGTCGTCCCCGCGCCGGAGGCGGTCCAGGAGACGCCCGGCGTCGAGTTCGAGCTGACCGCCGGGAGCACCATCAGCGCCGATCCCGGCGCCACCGAGGTCGCCGGCTACCTCGCCGGGATCCTGCGCCCCTCCACCGGCTTCGAGCTCCCCGTCTCCGAGGGCGGCGCGGGCGACGTCGTGCTGCGGCTGGACGACGCGGGCGCGGACCCGGCCGGGTACCGGCTGGAGGTGACCGCCGAGGCCATCACTCTGCGCGCGGGCGCGTCCGAGGGCCTGTTCCACGGGGTGCAGACGCTGCGCCAGCTGCTGCCCGCGGCGATCGAGAGCCCGCGGGCGGGCCCCGGGCCGTGGACCGTGCCCGGCGGCCAGATCACCGACCGCCCGCGCTACGAGCACCGGGCGGCGGGCCTGGACGTGGCGCGGCACTTCTTCGGGGTGGAGGAGGTCAAGCGCTACGTCGACCAGATCGCCCGCTACAAGGTGAACTTCCTGCGGCTGCACCTGAGCGACGACCAGGGCTGGCGGATTCAGATCAACTCCTGGCCGCGGCTGACCGAGCACGGCGGCAGCACCGCCGTCGGCGGCGGGCCCGGCGGGTTCTACACCCAGGAGGACTACTCCGAGATCGTCGCTCACGCCGCCTCCCGGCACGTGACGATCATCCCGGAGATCGACACCCCGGGGCACACCAACGCCGCGCTCTCCTCCTACGCGGAGCTCAACTGCGACGGGGTCGCCCCGCCGCTCTACACCGGCATCGAGGTCGGGTTCAGCTCGCTGTGCGTGGACGAGGACATCACCTACGAGTTCCTGGACGACGTGATCCGCGAGATCGCCGCGCTCACCCCCGGGCCGTACCTGCACCTGGGCGGCGACGAGGCCGACGCGACCACCGACGAGCAGTACCGCGCGTTCATGGACCGGGCGCTGCCGATCGTGCGGAAGCACGGGAAGACGGTCGTGGGCTGGCACGAGTACGCCAAGGCCGAGCCGCGGGCCGGGTCCGTCGTGCAGTACTGGGGAACCGGGGGCGCCGGGGCCGCCGAGATGGCCGCGGCGGCGGCACGGGGCAACGAGCTGCTGCTCTCCCCCGCCGACAAGTCCTACCTGGACATGAAGTACGACGAGTCCACCGAGCTCGGCTTGAGCTGGGCGGGCTTCATCGAGGTCGCCGACGCCTACGGCTGGGACCCGGCCGAACTCCTGCCCGGCGTGCCCGCGGAGTCGGTGCTCGGCGTGGAGGCTCCGATGTGGACGGAGACGTTGGAGACCTCCGCGCACGTCGAGGCCATGGCCTTCCCGAGGCTGCCCGCGATCGCCGAGCTGGGCTGGTCGCCCGCCGCCTCGCACGACTGGGAGTCGTTCCGGGCCCGGCTGGCTCAGCAGGGACCGCGCTGGGAGGCGGCGGGCATCGGCTACACCCGCTCCCCGCAGATCGACTGGCCGTAGGACGTCGACGCGCTCGCGCCGGTGGGGGGGGGGGGGGGGGGGGGGGGGGGGGGGAG
>NZ_JBJZOI010000027.1:0-69936 GCF_047200635.1 Saccharopolyspora antibiotica
CCCCCTCTTCACGTCGTCCTGGTGGTTCAGCGGCCGCGCACGGCGATCACCGCGTACGGGCCGACGTCGCGGCGCTCGAACCGCGGGTCGTCGAAGACCGCCGGATCGAAGAACACGTCGTAGTCCCGCACGTTCGGCAGCTGCGGGAACGCGTCGCCCTTCAGGTTCAGCGCGAGCTTGCGACCGTCCTCGTCGGACGGATCGGCGGCCCGCTCCTGATCGGCCGCGGAAGCCACCGGGCTGTCCTGGACCCGCAGCACGAACACGTTCGGCGCCGCGAACTCGCTGCCGCGCAACATCCCCAGCAGCTCGTCCGCGTCGCGCGCCTCGGTCCACCGCTGGATCTCCGCGGTGCGCTCGTCGTACTCGGCCAGCGGGTTCGCGTAGTGCGGCGTCTCCTGCTGGAAACCCCAGTACGGGCGGAAGGACATCAGCTTGTAGTCGGTGCTCAGCAGCAGGTCCTGCTCCGGCGGGCGGCCGGTGAGCCCGGAGATCGTGCGGTACACGTCGTCCGCCCAGGAACCGGTGCGCTGCGGGTCCCGAGCGCCCTTCGCGTTGTCACCCGTCGGGTAGTAGTCCTCGTAGGCCTGCTCCGTCGAAGGTGCCAGCGCGCTCCCGATCGCCCCCTGGGTCAAGGTGATCGCGCCCAGCAGGCCCAGGGCGAACGCCAGACCGGTGATCCGCGCGGCGTAGCTCAGGTCGACCCGCTCCCGGACCCAGCCGATGAGCTCCAGCACGGCGAACACTCCCGCCACGGCCAGCACCACGCCGAGGATCACGTTGAGCCGGAACGCCAGCAACGTCGTCTTCGCCACCAGCGCCAGCGTGGAGAGGCCGAACCAGGTGTAGATCGCGATCACCACGGTGAGCATCGCGCCCGCGACCTCGCTGCGCCTGCCGCGCAGCACCAGCCAGGCGACACCGGCCAGGCACAGCGCGCCGAACGGGCTCGCGTCCATCATCGGCACCGGAAGGAACGACCCGTCCTCCGGCAGGTAGTGCAGCGCCGCGCTGCGCGGGTTGTCGGTGAACACGTGCGTGCTCAGCACGTACGGCAGCCACACCAGCAGCGAGATCAGGCCGCTCACCACGCCGATCGGCAACAGGCGGAAGAACATCCGCCGCACCGTCGGCCACAGCGCCTCCCCCCGCCGCACCCGGAGCGCGCCGGCCACCACGGCCATCGCCACGATCAGCAGCACCGCGAAGCCGAAGTGCAGCGTGTAGGTGATCGCGGCGAAACCCACGTAGCCGCCGACGCAGACCAGCGTCCACCTCGGGGACCGCCCCTCGCGCCGCATCGCGTTCCAGGTCAGCACCGCTACCGGCGCGAGCCACGCCGCCGAGGGCCACGCGTAGGGCTCCTCGATGCCGTGCAGCATCCCCGCCAGCGAGGTCGCGAGCGCGGCCAGCAGCGCGAGCCGCCGCCGCACCACGATGCTCCACAGGGTGAACGCGACGACGCTCGTCACCGCCACCCAGATCAGCGCGTAGGGCTTGTAGGCGGCCCAGCCCTCCCACCCGAGCAGGTTCGCGAAGCGACCGCCCAGCCAGAACCAGCCGCCGGGGTAGTACGGCGCGGTGTCCGCGTAGTTCATGTCCGACAGGCCCCAGGTCGAGGCCATCCTGGTCATGTACTGCAACCGGAAGCCGTTGTCGGTGGAGGAACCACCGAAGTAGAACCGGGTCGCCTGCAGCGGGATCGCCAGGGCCAGGGTGGTGAACGCGGACAGCGCCGCCCAGGTCCCCGCCAGCCGCAACGGGCGCGGGAAGCGGTTCGGGCCGAACGCCAGCAGGCCGAAGGTGATCAACAACACCAGGGCCGCGCCCAGCGACGCCAGCGCTTCGGGGGCGAAGCTCGGCTCGCTGATGCCCAGCCGCGCCACCCCGAACTGGAGACCCAGGCTGACGACCGCGGCGAGCACCGATCCCACCAGCAGTTCGGAGACCGCGCTGCGCAGCGGAAGTCGCACGGCGGAATCCTGGTGCGGCGCATCGATGGGTCGGGGTCCGGTCAGCACCGGACTCGGCAAGGTTCCCGCCACGTGAGTTCGATCCTTCGGCAGTGGGGGACAGGACGCCCGCGCAGAATAGAGGATGGCCACCCGGCGTCCGCGCCGCGCCTGGCCGGGTGCGGCCGACGGTCTCCCGGCGAACTCGCGGTGCCGCGCCGTGCTCTCGCCGCCGACCGGACCGCGGCAGCAGCGGCGGAGCTGGAGCGGTCGGGCAGGCAGTACAGTGCTGGCTGCTCATCGCCGAACCGGCACCGCAGCGCGGTTCGCCGCGTTCGCCCCACATCGAGGAGGATCGGCTGTTGTCCCCAGGAGCGGTCGAGACCAGCGCCGTCCCCGAACCGCGGGGATGGTCGTCCGAGCGGACCGCCCCCGTCGTGGTGCGCGCCGACCTGCTGCCCGGCCTGAGCGCGCTGTCCCTGGTGGCGTTGCTCGGGATGCCGCTGGCCTGGGCGTGGTCGCGGTTGGCCCCCCCGCAGCAGAGCCTGCTGGGCCGCTCCGGCGCACCGGTTCCCGCGCAGATCGTGGAGAGCTACCACCGGTTCGACGCGCTCGCGGTGTTCCTGCTGCTCGCGTTCGGGACCGGGCTGGTCGCGTCGGCGGTGCTGTGGACGCTGCGCGGGCGGCGCGGACCGGTGCTGCTCGTCGCGGGCGTGCTGGGCTCGTTGATCTCCTCGTGGCTGGCGATCCGGATGGGCGCCACCTTCGCCGCCGAGCTCTACCCCGCGCCCGCCGGGCTCGGCTTCGGGGACCCGCTCACCGCGCCGCCCGAGGTGGCGAGCTGGTGGGCGGTGCTCGCGCAGCCGCTGGCGATGGCGCTCGGCTACGGGATCGCCACCTCGTGGAACGGCTTCGACGACCTGGGCCGCCGGTAGGGTCACCCCGCCGGGCGCAGCGACGCGGTGACCTGGTCCAGGGCCTCGGGAGGCACCGCGCCGGGGATGCCCTGGTCAGCGGCGGCGATGTGCACCACCGAGCCCTTGCCGTCGTTGTTGGTGGCCAGCACGTTGATCACCACGCCGGGCGATCCGCAGGGGCCGGGTGCGGGCACGACGGTGGCGACGACCTTGCTGGCCGCGATGCCGCCGGCCAGCCGCACCGGCCGCGGCGGGGCGAGGTCGATCCGCGCGCCGGGACCACCGTAGGCGAGTTCGGCGAACTTCCGCGCCGTGTCGGTGGCGACCGTCGCGTCGTCCGTCCCGGCCCGGCCGGTGGACCCGGCGATCGCGCGGTAGCTGCCCGGAGCGTCCGGGCAGAAGCCCTCCTGGAAGATCGCCACGCCGGACATCGTGACCGGGTCCTCCGGCGGCCCGAATCCGACGATGTTCTCCGGGGTCTCCAGCTGCCACTCCAGCGGGGCGTCGTACACGGCGCCGCGCTTGGGCACGGCCACGACCTGCCAACCGGGAACCACCGGCTCCGGCGGCGGTGCCGAGGCGGTGGGCCGCTGCGAGGAGGCCGGCGGGGGAGCGGGGGCGCTGGAAGGCGTGGCCGGGCCCGCTGCCTGCTCCTGCCGCGCGTTCACCAGCAGCACGGAGGTGACGGTCGCGATCACCACGACCGCGCCCGAGGCGAGCGCCGCGATCAGCGGACCCCGCCTCGATCGCCGCGGTCCCGGAGGTGGTGGCGGGGGGAAGTGCGGGGAGGCGCCCCACTGGTCCGAGGACTGCGGCTGCTGGAAGGTGCCGAAGCCCTGGTACTCCATGCCGCTCTGGTACGGCGACCGCGCGAACTGCTGCTGGGGAGCACCGGGGTGCTGCTGCGGGGGCCGGTCGCCCGATCCGCCCCAGCGCTCCCCGGATCCCCCGTTGTCCGGAGAACCCCAGTTCCCCGGCCCTCCAGGTGATGACATGGGGGCGATCTTAGCGAGCGCCCCGCGCGGCCCGGGGTCAGTTCGGGCTGGTCTGCTCGGCGAACTCCGCCAGCGGCGCCGGCACGGCCCGCAGCTCGCGCAGGAACTCGGCCTCCCGCACGAGCAGCCGCCGCACCAGCCGCAACCGCTCCAGCGGGTCGGTCTCGGCGAGCAGCTCCTGGCGGTCGTCAGCGCTGAGCACGCAGTCCTCCGCCAGCGCGTAGGACAGCTCGCCCGGAGTCAGCTCCGCGTCGGGCGCGTCGTAGTGCTCCCCGCGCAGACCGGTGCCGTGGTAGCGCTCGTGGGCGGCGCGGGCCGCGGAGTCCAGCCGGGAGATCAGCCTCGGGTCCTCGGCCGGTTCGGTGTCGGGGAGCCACTCGACGCGAGCCATCAGGTACGGCGCCGCCTCCCGGTCGATCTGCAGCAGGCGGAAGCGCCGGCAGCCGTCGGCGGTGATGTCGTAGCGGCCCTGCGGCAGCTGCCGCACCTGGCGCAGCCGCGCCGAGCAACCCACGTCGTACATCGAGTCGACGTTGTCGTCGCCGACCTCCCAACCCTGCCGGATCCCGACGACGCCGAAGCGCCGGTCCGGGACGACGTCGTTGACCAGGTCGAGCACGAGCTGCCGGTAGCGCGCCTCGAAGATGTGCAGCGGGAGGTCGGCGCCGGGCAGCAGCACCGTGCTCAGCGGGAACAGCGGGAGCGTCTCGGTCACAGCCGCCAACCTACGTCCCGGGCCCGCGGTCCTGCCAGCACGACGCCCCGGTGGCCTCACGCACGTTCGGCCGGTGGCCGCAGCACCGCGAACGGATCGGTGACCTCCAGGTCGGGAGCGGTGAACCGGAACAGCGCGGGCGGTCTGCCTCCCGCCGGGCCCGCGGGCACCGTCCGGCCGGTGGGCCGCAGGGCTCCGCGGCGGGTGAGGACCCGCTGCAGGTTCGTCGCGGCGACCTCGTAGCCGAGCGCCGCGGAGTAGATCCGACGCAGCTCCGAGATGGTGAACTCCGTCGGGGCGAGCGCGAAACCGATGTTGGTGTAGGACAGCTTCGCGCGGAGCCGGGCCCGCGCCGCGTGCGTGATGGCCTCGTGGTCGAAGGCGGTCGGGGGCGGGTCGTCCAGCGGGTGCCAGGCGGTGTCGGCCGGGACCTCGGGATCCACGTCCGAGGGCACCAGGCCGAGGAAGGCGGTCGCCACGACCCGCACGCCCGGGACCCGGTCGGGAGCGCTGAACACCGAGAGCTGCTCGACGTGGCTGAGCTTGTGCACGTCGACCTTCTCCGCGAGCTGGCGGCGGATGGAGGTCTCCACGTCCTCGTCCGCTCCGAGCCTGCCGCCGGGCAGGGCCCAGCGGTGCTCGTGCGGGGGCTTGGCGCGTTGCCAGAGCAGGACGTGCAGCCGCCCCTCGCAGGCGCGCAGCACGCCGGCGAGCACCTCGTGAGCCGGATCTCCCTTGTCCCCGCAAGCAGCGGTGTTACGATGGGGCATGTTTTCGATCCTAAGGCGAAAACTACTCGGCGGGCAAACGCCGGGAGGCGCGCGGGAGTGCGCGCCCGGGGGTGAGGAGGAACAGATGGTGGTGGCCGAACAGCTCGTGCCCTACACGGGTGTCGAGCCGGACGAGGAGTGGGCGCGGGAGGTCCGGCGGCTCGCTGACGAGCGCGGCGCGGTGCTCCTGGCGCACAACTACCAGCTGCCCGCGATCCAGGACATCGCGGACCACACCGGGGATTCGCTCGCGCTCAGCCGCATCGCGGCCTCCAGCGACGCCTCGACCATCGTGTTCTGCGGCGTGCACTTCATGGCCGAGACCGCGAAGATCCTCAGTCCCGGGAAGAAGGTCCTGATCCCGGACGCCCGCGCGGGCTGCTCCCTCGCCGACTCGATCACCGCCGGACAGCTGCGGGACTGGAAGGCCGAGCACCCCGGTGCCGTCGTCGTCTCCTACGTGAACACGACCGCCGAGGTGAAGGCCGAGACCGACATCTGCTGCACCTCCTCGAACGCGGTCGACGTGGTGCGCTCGATCCCCGCCGAACGGGAGGTGCTGTTCTGCCCGGACCAGTTCCTCGGCGCGCACGTGCGCCGCGAGACCGGCCGGGAGAACGTGCACGTGTGGGCGGGGGAGTGCCACGTGCACGCGGGGATCAACGGTGCCGAGCTCGCCGATCGCGCCGCCGCGAACCCGGACGCGGACCTGTTCATCCACCCCGAGTGCGGCTGCGCGACCTCCGCGCTCTACCTCGCCGGGGAGGGGACGTTACCCGCGGACCGGGTCAAGATCCTCTCCACCGGCGGGATGCTCGACGCGGCCCGCGCCACCGGCGCCGAGTCGGTCCTGGTGGCCACGGAGGTCGGGATGCTGCACCAGCTGCGCCGCGCCGCCCCCGAGATCGACTTCCAGGCCGTGAACGACCGCGCGTCCTGCCGCTACATGAAGATGATCACCCCTGCGGCGCTGCTGCGGTGCCTTCGCGAGGAGGCCGACGAGGTGCACGTGCCCCGCGACGTCGCGGAACGGGCCCGCGCCTCGGTGGAGCGCATGATCAGCATCGGCGATCCCGGAGGCGGCGAGTGAACTGGGAGGCGCGCGCCGACCTGGTCGTCGTCGGCACCGGAGTCGCCGGTCTCACCGCCGCGCTCCGCGCCCGCGAGCTCGGGCTGCGGACCCTCGTGGTGACCAAGGATTCGGCAGGAGCGGGCAACACGGCCTGGGCCCAGGGCGGGGTCGCGGTGGTGCGGGACGACGAGCACGACGACGGTGACAGCGTCCAGCGGCACGCGGCCGACACCCGCACCGCCGGAGCCGGGCTCTGCGACGAGGACGCCGTGCGCGCCATCCTCGCCGACGGGGCCGCCGCCGTGGAACGGCTCCGCGCGGCGGGCGCCCGGTTCGACCTCGCAGGCGCCGCGCTGGCCCGCACCCGCGAAGGCGGCCACACCGCGTTCCGCGTCATCCACGCCGGAGGCGACGCCACGGGCGCCGAGGTGCAGCGCGCGCTCTCGAGCGCCGTGGGCGCCGACGGGATCCCGGTGCTGGAGCGGCACTGCGTCGTGGAACCCGTCCGCGACGAGAGCGGTGCCCTCGCCGGCGTGCTCGCGTTGGACGAGCACGGCAACCCCGGCGTGCTGCGTGCCCCCGCCGTGCTGCTCGCCACCGGCGGTCTTGGCCAGCTCTACGCAGCGACGACCAACCCCGAGGTGGCCACCGGCGACGGAATCGCGCTCGCGCTGCGCGCGGGAGCGACCGTCGCCGACCTGGAGTTCGTCCAGTTTCACCCGACCGTGCTGCACACCCCCGGTGCGGCGAGGGGCAGGCGGCCGCTGATCACCGAGGCCGTGCGCGGCGAGGGCGCGGTGCTGCTGGACGTGCGAGGCGAGCGGATCATGGCCGGTGCGCACCCGCAGGCGGACCTCGCCCCGCGCGACGTGGTCTCCGCGGAGATCAACCGCCGGCTCGGCGAGACCGGGGCGGAGCACGTGCTGCTCGACGCCACCGGGATCGACGGCTTCGCCGCGCGTTTCCCGACCGTGCACGCCTCCTGCCTGCGCGCGGGCATCGATCCGGTGCGGGAACCGATCCCGGTGACCAGCGCCGCGCACTACGCCTGCGGCGGTGTCGTGACCGATGTGGAGGGCAGGACCGGCGTCGCCGGGCTCTACGCGGCCGGGGAGGTCGCCAGGACCGGCCTGCACGGGGCGAACCGGTTGGCCTCGAACAGCCTGCTGGAAGGCCTCGTCGTCGGCGCCCGCGCGGCCGAGGCCGTCGCCCGCGACCTGGCCCGAGGGGCCGCGGTCCGCAGACCGGTCCTGGTCCCGGTGCCCGCGGCCGCCGTGGTGGACCGGGACCTGCTGCAGCGCACCCTGTCCCGGCACGCCGGGATCGGACGCAGCGCCGAAGGACTCGCGGAGGCTCGCATCGCGCTGGACCAGGCCGGGGTCGTCCGGCCGCTGCGGACCAGGGAAGCCGTCGAGGACGCGTCGCTGGCGCTCACCGCGCAGGCCCTGCTCACCGCCGCCGAAGCCCGCACCGAATCCCGCGGCAGCCACCGGAGGCGGGATCACCCGGAGATCGACGACGTACGCTGGCGGCGCAGCATCGCGCTGCGCTTGGACGTGTCCGGCTGGCTGTTCCGCACCGACCGCGAACCCGTGAGGAGCGTCGCATGACCCTGTCCGAGGTGACCACCGATCACCTGCGCTCGGCGGGGCTCGACCCGCAGGAGGTCCGCTCGCTGGTGCGCGCGGCGCTGGCCGAGGACCTGCGCTACGGGCTCGACGTCACCACCGAGGCCACCGTCCTCGTGGATGCCATCGCCGAAGCCACCTTCAGCTCCCGGCCCGCCGGGGTCGTCGCCGGTGTCCCGGTCGCGCGGGCGGTGCTGGACGAGGTGCTCGGGCCGGACGGCTACAAGGTCCTGCACAGCCGCAACGACGGCGACATGATCATGCCCGGGGAGAGCGCGCTCAGCGTGCACGCACCGGTCCGCGGCCTGCTCACCGCCGAGCGCACCGCGCTCAACCTGCTCTGCCACCTCTCCGGAATCGCCACCGCCACCGCCGAGTGGGTGCGAGCGGTGGAAGGCACCGGCTGCCGGATCCGGGACAGCCGCAAGACGCTGCCGGGGCTGCGGGTCCTGCAGAAGTACGCGGTCCGCTGCGGCGGCGGAGTGAACCACCGGATGGGCCTGGGTGACGCGATGCTCATCAAGGACAACCACGTCGTCGCCGCCGGCTCGGCCGTCGCCGCCCTGCGCGCCTGCCGCGCGCACGCGCCGGAGCTCCCGATCGAGGTCGAGGTGACCACGTTGGAGGAACTCGACGAAGTGCTGGAGGAGGGTGCCGAGCTCGTGCTGCTGGACAACTTCTCCCCGCAGGACTGCGCCGACGCGGTGCGGCGGGCGAAGGAGATCTCCCCGGGGACCGAGCTGGAGGCCTCCGGCGGGCTCGCGCTCGGCGTCGCCCGCGCCTACGCGGAGACCGGGGTGCACTACCTCGCGGTCGGCGCGCTCACCCATTCGTCCCCGGCGCTGGACCTAGGCCTGGACATGTGAGCGCGCGCCGGGTCAGAACCGCCGGTTCGCCAGCACCGGGATGCTCGCCCGAGCCCGGTCCACGGCCTCGGGATCCAGCTCGGTGACGAGCACGCCGGGCGCGTCGGCGAGCTGCTCGTGCACCGTGCCGGTCGGGGTGGCCACCGTGCTGTACCCGATGCCGGTGGGGGCCTTGCCGCCCGGTTCGACGCCCGCGGTGCGCGGGTCGGCCTGGCCGCAGGCCACCACCCACGAGGTGCTGTCCAGGGCGCGGGCGCGCACCAGCAGCTCCCACTGCTCGCGCTTGCCCTCACCGGCTCCCCACGAGGCAGCGGTGACGATCGCCGTCGCCCCCCGTTCCGCCAGCGTCGTGAACAGCCCGGGGAAGCGCACGTCGTAGCAGGTCGTGACGCCGACCCGGGTGCCGTCGACCTCGACGACCAGCGGCTCCGCGCCGGGCGCGACGGTGCGCGACTCGGCGAAGCCGAACGCGTCGAAGAGGTGGATCTTGTCGTAGTGCGCCTCCACCCCCGGCCCGGTCACCAGCAGGGTGTTGGCCACCCTGCCATCACCGGCGGGGGTGAACATGCCGACGACCGCGGTGATCCCGGCCTCGGCGGCGAGCCGGCGAACCTCGGTCGCCCAGGGGCCGTCCAGCGGCTCGGCGAGCGGTGCCAGCGGGACCCCGAAGCAGGCCATGGTCGCCTCGGGGAAGACCACGAGCCGCGCGCCCGCGGCGGCGGCCTCGCGGAGGCCGTCCGCCACCAGCTCCAGGTTCGCCGCGGGGTCGGGGGTGGACACGATCTGGCACAGCGCCACGCGCATGGGTTCAGCCTCTCCACTGTGGTTGCATACCCAGGATATGCAAGAGTTCCGGTTCCGGACGACCGCCCGCACCGCTAGGAGCCACCGTTGACCTCGGGCCGCCAGCTCGCCTACGACCACCTGAAGGACACCGTGCTCAGCGATCCGGCGATGCAGGGCCGGTTCGTCAACGAGCAGACCCTCGCCGACGACATCGGGGTCTCGCGCACGCCGATCCGGGAGGCGCTGCTGCTGCTCGCCGCGGAGGAACTCGTGCAGCTGGTCCCCAAGCGCGGCGCCTACATCGCACCGGTCGGGGGCAGGCAGATCCGGGAGCTGTTCGAGCTGCGCGGGATGATGGAGCGCTACTCCGCCCGCCGCACCCTGGAACTCGGGACCGTTCCGGTGGCCGAGATGCGCGGTGAGCTGGACCGGCAGCGCGCGCTGCGCGCGGGCGAGGACGCCAGGGCCTTCATCGACCTCGACCACCGGTTCCACTCCGCCCTGGTGCGGGCCGTCGGCAACGACATGCTCACCAAGAACTACGACGGGCTGCGAGCACGCCAGATCCGCGCGGGCATCGTCGCGCTGTTCTCTGCGGAGAACCGGCGCACCGCCGTCGTCGACGAGCACGACGCGATCCTCGCCGCGCTCACCGAGGGCGACACCGAGGCCGCCGAGGCCGCGATCACCGCGCATCTGGGCGCGACGCAGCAGGTGTTGCTCGCGGGCTGATCGCCAGGCCGACGAGAGTGACCGCGCAGGCCGCGAGCAGGTAGCAGGCGGGCGCGATCCAGGTGTCGAAGTACGCGAACAGCCCGGTGAACAGCAGCGGGGCCAGCGCTCCACCGATCACCCCGGCCAAGGTGTAGGCGAGTGAGCAGCCGGTGTAGCGCAGCCGGGTGCTGAACTGCTCGGCCACGAAGGCGGCCTGCGGGCCGTACATCAGCGAGTGCCACAGCAGGCCGACCACCACCCCGACCACCAGCAGCGGCGCCGAACCGACGCCGATCAGGGGGAAGAACGCGAACGGCCACACCGCCCCGCCGACCACTCCGATCGCGTACACCCGGCGCCGCCCCCACCGGTCCGACAGCAGGCCCGCGGCCGGGATCAACGCGAGCTGGCAGGCCGAGCCGATCATGACCCCGGTGACCGCCCAGCCCTGCGGGAGCCCCAGCTCCTTCGTGACGTAGGTGAGGACGAAGACCGTGAACAGCGCGTAGAGCACGTCCGGGCCCACGCGGGAGAGGATCGCGGCGAGCAGGGCGCGCGGCTCCTCGGTGAACACCTCGCGCAGCGGTGCCGAGGCCCGCTCGCCGGAGCGCTGCAACTGCCGGAACACCGGGGTCTCCTCCAGCTTCACCCGGATCCACAGGCCGAACAGCACCAGCACCGCGGAGAGCAGGAACGCGACCCGCCAGCCCCAGGCCAGGAACTGCTCCGCGGTGAGCGCGGCGGCCAGCACGGCGAGCACGCCGTTGGCCAGGAGATTGCCCGCCGGCGGGCCGATCTGCGCGGCGGACGCCCAGAAGCCGCGGCGCCGCTCGTCGCCGAACTCGCTGGAGAGCAGCACGGCACCGCCCCACTCGCCACCGATCCCGACGCCCTGGGCGAAGCGCAGGGCCACCAGCAGCACGGCGCCCAGCGGACCCACCTGCTCGTGCGTGGGCAGCACGCCGATGAGCACCGTGGCGATGCCGGTGAGCAGCAGCGTGATCACCAGCACCTGCTTGCGGCCCAGCACATCGCCCAGGCGGCCGAACACGAAGCCGCCCAGCGGCCGGGACAGGTAACCCACGGCGTAGGTCGAGAACGCCAGCAGCGTGCCCGAGAGCGGGTCGTGGCTGGGGAAGAACAGATCTCCGAAGACCAGTGCGGAGGCCACCGAGTAGGCGGCGAAGTCGTACCACTCCAGGGAGGTCCCGGACAGCGCGGCGACGAAGGCCTTGACGAGGTCCTTGCGCGGCGGGCGGGTGGGCGTGTCGGCGAGTGCTCGACTCATCGGCGGTCCTTGTCGAGGGGGTCCGTCACATCGACCGGGTGCCCGGCCGAGATGTGGTACGAACTGTATACAAGAAGTATGCCGATGGGGAGGGTCTGATGTTTCCACTTCGTTTCGACGTCGCGGGCAGGTCCGTGGAGGTGCCCGTGCGCTCCCTGCTCAACGCCGGGTACGCCGGGCGGAGCCAGGACGACGTGGCCGCTCACGTCGCCGAGCTCGCCGAGCTCGGGGTGCCCGCGCCGACCCGGACCCCCTGCCTCTACCCAGTCGCGCCCTACCTGGCGATGCAGGTCGACGAGGTCCCCGCGCAGCACGCGCGGACCTCGGGGGAGGCCGAGTGGGCCCTGGTCATCGCCGGACCCGGGGAGGAGGACGTGCTGCTCACCGCCGCCTGCGACCACACCGACCGGCAGCTGGAGGTGCACGGGGTCGCGTGGAGCAAGCAGGCCGGCCCCGACGTGCTCGGCTCCCGGGCGTGGCGACTGGTCGACGTCGCCGACCGGATCGACTCGCTGACCCTCATCGGCGAGGCCGGTGGTCGGCGCATCCAGCGGGGAACGCTGGCGGAGCTGCTCACCCCGCGGTACTGGCTGGACCGGCTTCGCGAGCTCGGGCTGGACGAGACCGGTACGGTGCTGCTCTCCGGCACGATCCCGATGGACGGGGCGGTCGACCAGTTCGCCGGGTCCTGGCGGGTCGCGCTCGCCGATCCCGTCACCGGGGACGTGCTGGAGTGCGGCTACACCGTGCGCGAGCTGCCGGGGCCGATCGCCTGACCTGCGGTGGTCACCCGAAGGTCCTGTCGCGTCGCGGGCTTCGTCGATCCACCGGGCACGTGGTCGGAATGTGATCCGCCCGATGTGGCATCGTGACTCCCTGCAAGTTCGCGGCGGCCCGCCGTGAACGGTGCCAGGAGCAGCACACGACGAGTGGGAGGAAGACGTGAGCGACAGCGGCGAAGGCACCACTTTCATGCAGTGGCGCGAGCGGGCGCAGTCGGAGGTCCAGGAGGACCGGCCCCAGATGCGGGCGGTGCTCATCACCGCTGCGGTGGTAGTCCTGGTGGGCATCCTCGTGGGAGTCGTCGTCCTCCTGCTGTCCTGATCGGTTCGGGGAGGCCCTGGCGAGATCCGGACGGCCCCGCGGGGCGGGCGGTCCGGGTCGCGAGGTGGCCGTTCCGGGGTGGATACACCACCTTCAAGTGATGACGAACCGCTGTTCGAGCGGGAACACTCGTCGTCATGGAGCCCTTGGTCGCGTCGCAGACCCGCGTGCCGCAGCCCCGTTCACCGGAGCCGCGGCGCGAGTCGGCCGGTGCTGCCGAGGGCGCCACCGCAGCCCCGGACGCCCGGGCCGAGCTCGCGAGCGCGGTGGACGGACTCCTGGGCCGCGGCGAGCGGCCCGCTCCGTCCCGCTCGGACGCCGAGCTGGTCGAGGGAATCCGCGAGGCCGAGTCGGCGCTCCGGGCCGCGCTGTCCTGGCAGACCGAACTCATCGCCGAGGCCGAGCGCCGCGGCCTGCACCGCACCGCTGGTGCTCGTTCCGCCCCGGCATGGCTGCGAGAACTGCTCAACATCGGCTACGGCGACGCCCGTTCCCGCGTGGTCGTCGGACGAGTCGTGGCGGAACGAGTCGAGTTCGGCGGTGAGCCGCTACCGCCCGTGCTGCCCGCGACCGCCCGGGTTTTTCACGACCGGGAAGCGAGCCTCGCGCACGCCCAGGTGATCGAGCACGCGATGGACAAGCTGCCGTCCCGGATCGATGCCGGGCAGCGGGCCGGAGTGGAGCAGCTGCTCGCCGAGGAGGCCAAAGTCCTCTCCCCGCGCGAGTTGGAGATCGCCGCCGAGCGGGTGCGGTACCTCCTCGACCAGGACGGTGCGTTGCGGGACGAGCGGTCGCACGTCGAGCACCGCGAACTGCACCTGACCACCGACCGCGACGGCAGGACCCTGCTCAAGGGGCGGCTGGACCGCGAGAGCGGTGCCAAGCTGCGGGCCGCGCTCGAACCGCTGGCCGTCCCGCGCCCCGGCGACGGGGGCGAGCGGGATCGCCGGACGACGGCCAAGCGCAACGCGGACGCGCTCGCGGAACTCGTGGACATCGCGCTCAGCGCCGACGAACTCCCCCGCCACGGCGGGCAGCGCCCGCAGCTGACGATCACCATCGGCCACGAGCAGCTCCGGGAATCGCTCGCGGGCGACCGGCTCGGCGGCACGATCGAGACCACCGGCCAGCCGATCACCGCGGAGAGCGCCCGCCGGATCGCCTGCGATGCCGAGCTGCTGCCGGTCCTCCTGGACGGTGAGAGCCGCCCGCTGGACGTCGGTCGTGCGCGGCGCTCGGCGCCGCCGCACCTGCGCGCGGCGTTGCTCGCCCGGGACGGCAAGTGCGCCTTCCCCGCCTGCGATCCCCCGACCGGCGCCTCCGAGGCGCACCACGTCCGGCACTGGGCCGACGGTGGCGCGACGGCGCTGGACAACCTGGTCATGCTCTGCGCCCACCACCACTCGGTGGTGCACGAGCAGCGGTGGGAGGTCGAGCTCGAAGCGGGACGGCCCGTGTTCACCCCGCCCGAGTGGGTCGACCGGCACCGAACACCCAGGCCCGGCAACCGGGCTCAGCACGAACCACCCGACCTGTCCGCGTCCTGACGGCGGCACGGGCACCCCCGCGCGCCCGGGTGCCGTCGCTCAGCGAGGCGGTGGCGGAAGTGCGCCGACGGCGGCCCAGCCGTTGCTGACCGCCGCCCGCACTTCCCCGGGCACCGGGAAGTCCGGCCGCCAGTCCACCACCGACACCACTCCGGGCGGGATCAGCGACCAGCCGTCGAGCAGTTCCCCAGCCTGCTCGGCCGGTCGCAGGCTCAGCGGCGTCGCGGTCTGGTCGTAGATCCGCAGCCCCTCGACCACCTGCGTGGAGGACAGACCGGCGCCGGAGGCGTGGCTGATCGCGAGCGTACTCCCCGGTGCGCAGGCCTCCCGGTACGCGGCGAGGATCCCGGGAGGGTCCGCCTCGTCCGGAACGAAGTGCAGCACCGACAGCGCCAGCACGGCGACCGGCTCGTCGAAGTCGAGCAGGTCGCGCACCCCGGGTGCGGCGAGCACGTCCGCGGGCCTGGTCAGGTCGGCCTGCGTCACCGACACCTGGGGCTCGCCGTGCAGCAGGCGCCTGGCGTGCGCGACGGCCACCGGCTCGTCGTCGACGTAAGCGATCACGGCGTCCCGCCGTCCGCGGCGCGCCACCTCGTGGACGTTTCCGGCGGTCGGGATGCCCGAGCCGAGGTCCAGGAACTGCCGGATGCCGCGCTCGACGCAGTAGCGCACGACCCGGCGCAGGAAGGCGCGGTTCTCGCGGACTCCCGTCCGGGTCTCCGGGAGCAGGCTCAGCTGCTGCTCGGCGGCCTCGCGGTCCGCCGGGAAGTTCTGCGTCCCGCCCAAGTAGTAGTCGTACATGCGCGCGGCGTTGGGCCGCTGGAGGTCCAGGTCCCCGTGGATGTCCGCCAGCTCCTCGAGAAGATCGTCATCGCTGCTGATCGCGAACCCCTCCCGCCCGAGCCGGTGATCGCGACACTAGCGTTCGCCCGCGATCCGGCGAGGGGAAAGCCCGGACCCCGAGCGGGCATCCGGGCTTTCCCGTGGCAGGTGGGTCAGGCCGTCCGGATCAGGCACCCGCCTCGCGGAGCACGATGTCCACCGCCGCGTCGTTGCGGGAGGTCTCGCGCTCGATCACATCACCGGGCGGGTAGAACCCGTCGAGCCCGCCATCGGAGGGGTACATCTCCAACGTGAAGGCGAGGATCTTGTGCTTGCCCCACATCCAGTCGAGGCTGTCGCCGTCGGTGGTGTAGAGGTCGCTCGACTGCTGGGGGGTGTAGCCGTTGGTCCGCGCCATCTCGGTGCCGACCTCCTCGAAGCGGTCGTACTCCTCCTGCGTCATGCCCTCGGTCACGTCGTCCTGGGTGTGGCCGAACGGCCAGAGCACGAGTTCCGAGAACGTGTGGAAGTCGATCGCCGACTTGATCTGCTGGGTGCCCCCGACGACGCGGGAGTCGATGAACTCGGCCAGCGCGGCCGTCTCCGGCGCGGAGAACGCCTCCGGGCCGCGGTAGGTCTCGTCCCGCGGGTCGTCGCTGGCACCGCCGCAGCAGCCCCACAGGTAACCCCAGTTGCGGTTGAGGTCGGTGCCGCTGTCCTGCCGGTTCTTGCGCCAGCCCTGGTATTCGCCCGACTCGACGTCGTAGGTCGAACCGTCCACGTTGACCGAGGGGACGATCCAGATCTCGCGGTTGTCGACGTTCTCCCGGATCGCCGGGTCGTCGTAACCGTCCGTGAGGCGATTGGCGATCTGCAGGCACATCTCGGTGGTGAGGTGCTCGCGGGCGTGCTGGTTGCAGTCGAACAGGACCTCGGGCTCGTCCTCGTCCTCCGCCACGTTGTCGCTGATCTTCAGCAGCGGGATGTCGCGGCCCTCGTAGCTGGTGCCGAGGCTCGACTTGGCGGCGAGGTCCGGGTGGTCCGCCGTGATCGCGTCGAGCTCGGCGACCATCTCGTCGTAGTTGTGGTAGGCCTCGTCGCCGGGCGGGAAGTCCCTCGGCGACGCCTTGGGGCGCGGGGAGAGCCCCTGGGCGCGCAGCTCCTCCGCCTGCGCGGCGGTCGCCTCCACCGTCGCGACACCGTCCTTCGCTCCGAGGACCTGGGCGCCGGACGAGTTGATGTCGGTGCGGATGCGGCTGTCGGTGTTCGGCACCGCGTAGACCCCGGTGGCCTCCGCCGCGGGCTCCTGCTGGGGTGCGGCGACGCTCGCCTGGACCGGGAGTAGCAGGGCCAGGGAGGCGGCGGCCGCCACCGCCGTTGCTCTGCGCCGTGCGCTGGACATCGGGGCCTCCGATCGATCACGGATGGTGATCGGGTGAGATTCCCCGAGTTACGGGGCCCTGGCAACCCACTTACGTCGGAACCCGCCGATCGCCGTTTTCCCGTTCGTGCGCGGACGCGCGTCGGACGGCGCCGAGCTGGGCGATTACCCTGGTGGTCGAGCTACTCGCCGATATCGCTCCGCTTCGGAAGGACGCCCATGCTCACCCGTACCGACCTGCGCGGTCGTGTTCCGTCCACCGCCGAGCTGCGCGCCACGCTGCCGCGCGCCGACACGGACGTCGAGCACGTGCTGCACCAGGTCCGGCCGGTGATCGAGGCCGTCCGCGAGCGCGGCGCGGAGGCGGCGTTCGAGTACACCGAGAAGTTTGACGGGGTGCGCCCCGAGCGGGTCCGGGTGCCCCGGGCCGAGCTCGCGGCCGCCTTGGACGGCCTGGACCCGGAGATCCGCGCCGCGCTGCAGGAGTCCATCGATCGCGCCCGCCGGGTGCACGCGGAGCAGCGCCGGACCGACGTCACGACCGAGGTCGTGCCCGGCGGCACCGTGACGGAGCGCTGGGTGCCGGTGGCCCGCGTGGGGCTGTACGCCCCCGGCGGGCTGGCGGTGTACCCGTCCAGCGTGGTGATGAACGTGGTGCCCGCGCAGGCCGCCGGGGTGGAGTCCTTGGTGGTGTGCTCGCCGCCGCAGGCGGAGTTCGGCGGGCTGCCGCACCCGACGATCCTGGCGGCGGCCGCGCTGCTGGAGGTCGACGAGGTCTGGGCGGTCGGCGGAGCTCAAGCGGTGGCGCTGCTCGCCTACGGCGGCACCGATCCCGACGGCACACCGCTGACGCCCGCTGACCTGGTCACCGGCCCCGGCAACGTCTACGTGACCGCGGCCAAGCGCCACCTGCGCAGCGTCATCGGCATCGACGCGGAGGCCGGACCGACGGAGATCGCGGTGCTGGCGGACGGCACGGCCGACCCGGTGCACGTGGCCGCCGACCTGATCAGCCAGGCCGAGCACGACACGCTGGCCGCCAGCGTGCTGGTGACGACCTCGCCCGAGCTCGCCGACGCGGTGGACGCGGAACTCGCCCGCCAGGTGCCGCTGACGAAGCACGTCGACCGGATCCGCACCGCGCTGACCGGGGAGCAGTCCGGTTGCGTGCTGGTCGGCACCCTCGACGAGGGGTTGACGGTGGTGGACGCCTACGCCGCCGAGCACCTGGAGATCCAGACCGATGACGCCGCGGGCGTGGCGTCCCGGGTGCGCAACGCCGGTGCGATCTTCGTGGGGCCGCACGCCCCCGTTTCGCTGGGCGACTACTGCGCGGGGTCGAACCACGTGCTGCCCACCGGTGGCTGCGCCCGCCACTCCTCCGGGCTGAGCGTGCAGAGCTTCCTGCGCGGCATCCACGTCATCTCCTACGACGAGCGGGCGCTGCGGGACGTGGCGGGCCAGGTGGTCACGCTCGCGGAGGCCGAGGACCTGCCCGCGCACGGGCAGGCCGTCGCGGCCCGCTTCCCCTCCGGACTCGACTGACGACCCCGCGATCCCGAAGAGAGAACCATGAGTGACGTGCTCGGCGCCGAGGTGGCGCTGACCGATCTTCCGCTGCGCGAGGACCTCCGCGGCCGCAGCCCGTACGGCGCGCCCCAGCTGGACGTGCCGGTGCGGTTGAACACGAACGAGAACCCGTACCCGCCGCCGCCGGAACTGGTGTCGGAGGTGACCGAGGCGGTCCGGGAGGCCGCCGAGACGCTGCACCGCTACCCGGACCGGGACGCGGTGGCCTTGCGCGAGGACCTGGCCGCCTACCTCAGCGGGGCCACCGGGGTCACCGTCTCGGTCCACAACGTGTGGGCGGCCAACGGGTCCAACGAGGTCCTGCAGCAGGTGCTGCAGGCCTTCGGCGGCCCTGGGCGCACCGCCCTGGGCTTCGAACCCTCCTACTCGATGCACCCGATCCTGTCCGCGGGAACCCGCACGGACTGGCTGCCCGCGCCCCGACGTGCGGACTTCAGCTTGGACGGAGCGCAGGCGGCGGCGATCGTGGCCGAGCGGCGTCCGGACGTGGTCTTCGTGACCAGCCCGAACAACCCCACCGGGCAGGCGGTGGCGCAGGCGGACCTGCGTGCGGTGCTCGACGCGGCCCCGGGCGTGGTGGTCGTCGACGAGGCGTACGTCGAGTTCTGCGCGGAGCCGAGCGCCGTCGAACTCATCGACGAGTACCCGGCGAAGCTGATCGTGAGCCGCACCATGAGCAAGGCCTTCGCGTTCGCCGGTGGCAGGCTCGGCTACCTGGCCGCCTCGCCCGCCGTGATCGACGCGCTGCTGCTGGTGCGGCTGCCGTACCACCTGTCGGCTCCGACCCAGGCGGCGGCGCGCGCGGCGCTGCGGCACGCGCGGGCGACGCTCGCCTCGGTGCGGGCCCTGGTGGACGAGCGCGAGCGGGTGGTGGCGGCCCTGCGGGACTCGGGCTTCTCCCCGGTGCGCAGCGACGCGAACTTCGTGCTGTTCGGCCGGTTCGCCGATGCGCGTGCCGCCTGGCGGCGCTTCCTGGACGCCGGGGTGCTGATCCGCGATGTCGGAATCGAGGGGCACCTGCGGGTGACCATCGGCACGCCGGAGGAGAACGACGCGTTCCTGGCCGCGGCCGGGGCTCTGGTGAACGAGGGGGGCACGCGATGACGGGGACCGACACGACGTTCGCGCCGGGCACCCGCACGGGACGGGTGGAACGCACCACGAAGGAGTCCTCGGTCCTGGTCCGGCTGGACCTCGACGGCACCGGGCAGGTCGACATCGACACCGCGGTGCCGTTCTACGACCACATGCTGACCGCGCTGGGCACCCACGCCGCGTTCGACCTGGAGGTGAAGGCCTCCGGCGACGTCGACATCGACGCGCACCACACCGTGGAGGACACGGCGATCGTGCTGGGGCAGGCGTTGCGGCAGGCGCTGGGTGACAAGAAGGGCGTTCGCCGCTTCGGCGACGCCTGGATCCCGATGGACGAAACGCTCGCCCACGCCGCGGTGGACGTGTCCGGACGCTCGTACTGCGTGCTCGACGGGGAACCCGAGCAGTACAACGCCTTCACCATCGGCGGGAACTACCCGTTCGTGCTGAACCGGCACGTGTTCGAGTCGCTGGCCTTCCACGCGCAGCTCAACCTGCACGTGCGGGTGATCCACGGCCGGGATCCGCACCACATCGCCGAGGCGCAGTACAAGGCGATCGCGCGGGCTCTGCGCGCCGCCGTGGAGCCGGATCCGCGCTTCGCGGGTGTGGTCCCCTCGACCAAGGGCGCCCTGTGAGGGAGGCGCTGGGGCCGATCGTGCTGCTGGCCGTCGCGGGTTTCCTGGTGGGCGGGGTCGCCTCCCTGTGGCGGACCGCCCGGGTGGCCGCGGTGGCGTTGGGCGTGCTCGCCGCCGTGGCGGCGGCGGCTGGGATCGCCTGGCTGCTGTGACGGGGGAGTGACAGCAGCCAGGCGAAGTCCTGGTGGCGCCGGTCAGGAGTCCTTCGGGTGGTCCTGGAAGAACTCCCAGATCAGCGGCGTGGCGTCGATGACGGTCGGCTCGTCGGAATCCGGGTTGGAGGAGCGGCTGGGCCAGTCGTGACCCAGTTCGTCGATCCGGTAGTGCACGAGCTCGCCACGGCCCGCGCAGTCCGTCCACTCCTGCCGGGTCACCCGGTTCCCGGGGTGCTCGGTGACCGGGTCCGAGTCGCACCGGTCACGCTCGGCCCACCCGTCCAGCCAGTCCGGGATGGCGGGCAGGCCCTTGGTCGGATTGCCCTCGTAGGGGATGGTGGCGTCCGCCGTGCCGTGGAACGAGATCATCGGCACCGGTTCGTCGGGCGAGCACTCGCCGCTCTGCGGGTAGTAGGCGCCCGCGACCGGGGCGAACGCGGCGATGCGGTCGCCGAGGCGGCAGGCGAGGACGTTGGTGAACCCGCCGCCGTTGGACTTGCCCGCCGCGTAGATCCGGTCCTGGTCGGTGCAGAAGTCGGCCCGCACGCGGTCGAGCAGGTCTTCGGTGAACCGGACGTCGTCAGCGTCCGCCGAGTACGGCGCGCCCTGCCACGCGCTCTTGCCGTCGGTGCCGATGAGCCCCTGCGGGTAGACGGCGATCGCGTCCTCTTCGGAGAAGCGGGACAGCTCCTCCTGGTATTCGGCGGTGCGGCCGTGCCCGTGGAAGGACAGCACCACCGGCAGCGGGTGCCGCGAGTCGTAGTCCTCGGGCAGGTGCACCAGGTATTCGCGGGTCAGCCCGCCGGAGGTGACCCGCTGCGCGGTGGTGGTGCCCGGTTCGACGGCGGGGTCCGCCCCGCAGCCACCGCGCGGCGAGTGCCGCTCGGGG
Source organism: Saccharopolyspora antibiotica (assembly GCF_047200635.1). Classification (NCBI taxonomy): domain Bacteria; kingdom Bacillati; phylum Actinomycetota; class Actinomycetes; order Pseudonocardiales; family Pseudonocardiaceae; genus Saccharopolyspora; species Saccharopolyspora antibiotica. The sequence goes on from NZ_JBJZOI010000027.1 coordinate 20,925, forward strand.
GTGGGGGCGGCGTGGGCGGGCGCGGCGGTGGCGGCGACCGCGCCGAGGGCTACCAGCAGGCTCAGCACTGCTCTGTGCATCTTCGACTCCTGTCTCGGCGCGGTCCGCCGCATCACGACGTCCGCGCGGTTCTCATCGGGTGGCCGCGGCCGGTTCCGGCTCCGGTCCGCTGGTGGCGGAGCCGTCCTCCTCGTCGACGAAGCTCTTCTCGTTGAAGGGCGATTCCTTCGCGAACACCCGCTGCATCTGCTCCCGGTCGATCTCCTTGGTCCAGGCTCCGATGATCACGGTGGCGATCGCGTTGCCCGCGAAGTTGGTCAGCGCGCGGGCCTCCGACATGAACCGGTCGATGCCGACGATGAGCCCCACGCCGTCGACGAGCTCGGGGCGGTGCGACTGCAGGCCGCCCGCGAGTGTGGCGAGCCCGGCGCCGCTGACGCCCGCGGCGCCCTTCGACGCAATGATCATGAACACCAGCAGCGAGATCTGCTCGCCGAGGGCGAGAGGTTCACCCATTGCGGAGGCGATGAACAGCGAGGCCATCGTCAGGTAGATCGCGGTGCCGTCCAGGTTGAACGAGTACCCGGTGGGCACGGTGATGCCGACCACGGGCTTGCTGACGCCGAGGTGCTCGAGCTTCGCGATCAGCCGCGGCAGCGCCGCCTCCGACGAGGAGGTGGACAGGATCAGCAGGAACTCGCGCCCGAGGTAGCCCAGCAGCTTGAACACGTTGACCCGCGCGAACGCCCACAGCAGTGGTCCGAGCACGAGGAAGATGAACAGCACGCAGGTCGTGTAGAAGCCGAACATGATGATGCCGAGGCCCTTGAGCGCGTCCACGCCGGTCGCGCCGACCACGGCGGCGATGGCGCCGAACGCGCCGATCGGGGCCGCCCACATGACCATCGCGAGGATCTTGAACACGAGCCGCTGGACGTGCTCGATCCCGCGCAGGATCGGGGTGCCCTTGTCGCCGAGCGACTGGAGCGCGAAGCCCGCGAGCAGCGCGACCAGCAGGGTCTGCAGCACCTCGCCCTCGGTGAGGGCGGAGACCAGCGTGTTCGGGATGATGCCGAGCAGGAAGCCGGTGAGGCCTTCCGCCTCGCCGGAGGCCTGCTCGCCCCCGCTGGCGCGCAGCTCCTCGGTGAGCTGGAGGCCCTCGCCCGGGTGCAGGATGTTGCCGACGAGGAGTCCGACGACGAGCGCGACGAAGGACATCACCATGAAGTAGCCGAGAGCGAGCCCGCCGACCTTGCCGACCTTCGCCGCCTGCCGGACGCCGCCGACGCCGAGCACGATGGTGCAGAAGATCACCGGCGAGATCATCATCTTGATGAGGGAGACGAAGCCGGTGCCCAGCGGTTTCAGCGAGGTGGCGAAGTCCGGGAACGCGAACCCGACCGCGATGCCGGCCAGGACCGCCACGATGACGAAGATGTAGAGGAAGTGGGTGCGGTCCCGCTTCCTCGGCGGTGCACCGGCGGCCTCGGGTGCAGCGTCTTTGCTTGCCACGGGTCAACTCCTACGGGGTGTACCGATCACACCGGTCGGTGCTCACTCATTCGGTCGTGTCTTGGATCACGAGGACGTCGGGGAGACTATCGGACTCGCAGGTGGTGACCGTCACGGTTGTGTTCATTGAGTTCATGCGGGAGCAACAACAACGTCATGTCCCAGTTCCGGCTTTCGCAGTTCCGGGTGCCCCGGACCGGCGCCTCCCAGTTCCGCCGGACCAGTCTCGCCGCGCAGTTGTTCGTGCTGCAGGTCGTGGTCGTGGCCCTCGTCGTGCTGGCCGGGGTCGCGCTGGGTTACCTGGACGCGCAGCGGCGCACCGCGCAGGCCGCGGCGGACGAGGTCGCCGGCGTGGCGGGCACCCTCGCGGTGGAGCCCGAGGTGGTGGCCGCGGTGACGGGCGATGACCCGTCGCGGGTGCTGCAGCCGCTGGCGGAGCGGACTCGCGCGTCGACCGGCGTCGCCTTCATCACGATCATGGATCCGTCCGGGATCCGCTACACGCACCCGAACCCGGCCTTGATCGGACGGCCGTTCCTGGGCAACATCGCCGAGGCGCAGCGGGGCCGGGTGCTCACCGAGACCTTCGCGGGCACGCTCGGTCCGTCGGTGCGGGTGGTCGTCCCCGTGTTCGACGACGTGGGCCGGGTGCGCGCGCTGGTGGCGGTGGGCATCACGGTTCGGGTGCTGACCGCCGAGCTCAGCGGGCAGATCCTCGTGCTGGCCGGGGTGGGCGCGGTCGCGCTGCTGTTCGGAGGCGTGGCTAGTTACCTGGTGGCGGCCCGGTTGCGCAGGCACACCCACGGCTTGACCCCGGGGGAGCTGAGCCGGATGTACGAGTACCACGACGCGATCTTGCACGCGGTCCGCGAGGGACTGCTGCTGGTGGCGCCGACCGGGGAGGTGACGTTGTGCAACGACGGAGCGGCGGTGCTGCTCGGTTCGGATCCCGCCGAGGTGACGGGCACGAACCTCGCCGAGCTCGGGTTCCCGGGAACGCTGGTGGACGCGTTGGCGTCCCGCCGTCCGGTGCGCGACGAGGTGCACGTGACGGATGACCGGGTGCTGCTGGTGAACGGGTCCGCGGTGCGCAGCGGTGGCCGGGACCTGGGCAGCGTGGTGACCTTGCGGGACCACACCGAGTTGCAGGCGTTGACGGGGGAACTGGATTCGATGCGCGGGTTCTCCGAGTCGTTGCGCTCGCAGGCGCACGAGTCGGCGAACCGGCTGCACGCGGTGGTCTCCCTGATCGAGCTGGGCAGGGTGGAGGAGGCCGTGGCCTTCGCGACCTCGGAGCTGAAGGTCGCCCAGCACTTGACCGATCGAGTGGTGGAGGCGGTGCGCGAACCGGTGCTCGCGGCGGTGCTGCTGGGCAAGAGCGCCGAAGCGCGGGAGCGCGGCGTGGAGGTCGTGCTGACCGAGGACAGCGCCGTGGACGACCGGGCGCTGGAGCACGTCGGTGCGCGCGACCTGGTGACGATCCTGGGGAATCTGATCGACAACGCCGTGGAGGCGACCTTCGACGTGCCGTCACCCCGGGTGGAGGTGAGCGTTCGCTCCGCGGAGCGGGAGCTGTCCGTCGTGGTCGCCGACAACGGCCCGGGCGTGGACCCGGAGGTGGCCAGTGCGGTGTTCACCCGCGGCTGGTCGACGAAGCGGCCGGGCCGCGGCCTGGGCTTGGCCCTGGTGGGGCAGAGCGTGCGGCGCTACGGCGGCGAGGTCGAGGTCGGCGGGGAGCGCGGCGCGGTGTTCGCGGTCCGGATCCCGCTGCCCGAGGTGTCGTCGTGATCTCGGTTCTGGTGGTGGAGGACGACCCGGTGGCGGGCGAGGCGCACGAGCTGTACGTGAACCGGGTGGAGGGGTTCGCGGTCGCGGGCCGGGCCCGCACCGGCCAGGAGGCGCTGCGCTTCCTGGAGCACACCTCGGTGGACCTCGTGCTGCTGGACCTGCGGCTGCCGGACGTGGACGGGTTGTCGGTGGCGCGGGCGCTGCGGACCGCCGGCAGCGGCACCGACGTGATCGCGGTGACCTCGGCGCGCGATCTGAAGGTGGTGCGCGCCTCGGTCGCCAGCGGCGTGGTGCAGTACCTGCTGAAGCCGTTCACCTTCGCCGCGATGCGGGAGAAGCTGGAGCACTACGCCCGGTTCCGGGAGAGCCTCGGTCACGATCGCGAGGCCAGCGGGCAGAGCGAGATCGACCGCGCCTTCTCCACGCTGCGCGGTGTCGACCGCGCGTCCCTGCCGAAGGGCATGGGGGAGGAGACGCTGGCCGCGGTGGTCTCGGCGTTGCGCTCGCACCGGGAGGGCGCGGCCGCGGGTGCGGTGGGGGAGTTGGCCGGGGTGTCCCGGGTGACGGCCCGGCGCTACCTGGAGTACCTGGTGGACAACGGGATGGCCCGCCGCGATCCGCGTTACGGCGGGGTGGGCAGGCCGGAGATGTTCTACCGCTGGGACGGGTAGCCCGGTGCTCAGCTCTGATCCGCCGCGGGCCGCAGCACGGGCGCGCCGGGACCGAGCTCGGCCATCCGGTCCTCGGCGTTGTTGAGACCGCAGGTGCGCAGCGACAGGCAGCCGCAGCCGATGCAGTCGGTGAGCCGGTCCCGGAGCCGCTGCAGGCCGTCGATGCGCGCGTCGAGCTCGTCGCGCCACGAGCGGGACAGCCTGCTCCAGTCGGCTTGGCCGGGGGCGTGGTCGGTGGGCAGGGTGGAGAGCGCCTCGGCGACCTGGTCGAGGCTGAGCCCGACCCGCTGGGCGGCGCGGATGAACGCGAGCCTGCGCAGCACGGCGCGTTCGAAGCGGCGCTGGTTGCCGCTGGTGCGGGTGGAGGTGATGAGACCGCGCTGCTCGTAGAACCGCAGCGCGGTCGGGGCGACTCCGCTGCGGTGCGCCACTTCGCCGATGGTGAGCAGGGGCGGGAGCGTGGACATGCCCCCACGGTAACCCTGGAGTTCACCTGAACTACCGGTCCTTGACTTGGAGCGCGCTCGAAGTTCCAGGCTGTCCGCATGACGACCTCAGCCGCCGCCCCGCGCGGAGTTCCGGACCGGCCGGACCTGACCGCCCTCCTGGCCCGGATGTCCGGCGACGAGAAGCACTCGCCCGCGGCGACCTCCACCGCCGACGTGCTGGAGGTGCTCTACGACCGCGTGCTCGCGGTCGACCCGGACAGGCCGGACGACCCGCACCGCGACCGCTTCCTGCTGTCCAAGGGCCACGGTCCGATGGCCTACTACGCGGTGCTCGCGGCGAAGGGCTTCTTCGACCCGGCGGAGCTCGACGGCTGGAGCCGCTTCGACTCGCGACTCGGCCAGCACCCGGACCGGGTGCTGGTGCCCGGGGTGGAGATCGGCAGCGGTTCCCTCGGCCACGGGTTGCCGCTGGCGCTGGGAACCGCGCTCGGCCTCCGAGCCCAGGGCCTGCACCGCCCCCGCGTCGTGGTGCTGCTCGGCGACGCCGAGCTCGACGAGGGCAGCAACCACGAGGCGATCGCGGTCGCGGGCCGGCTCGGGCTGGGTTCGCTGACCGCCGTCGTCGTGGACAACGCCTCGGCGACGCTCGGCTGGCCGGGCGGTCTCGACGAGCGCTTCGCCCGCGAGGGCTGGGCCGCGCGCACCGTCGACGGCCGGGACCACGACGCCCTGCACCGCGCCCTCACCGACACCCGCCCCCGCCAGCCGCTCGCGGTGATCGCCCGCGTCGAGCCGAAGGAGTCCGCATGACCGCCGTCCGTCCCACCGCGCCCGCTGGAGCCCCGGCGCCGCCGATGCGCGAGCAGTTCACCGAGATCGTCGGGGCCGCCCTGGACGTGGATCCCCGGCTGGCCGTGGTGCTCGCCGACATCTCCGCTGACCGGTTCGCCGCCGCCGCGTCCCGCCACCCGCACCGGGTGCTCAACGTCGGCATCCGGGAGCAGGCGCTGATCGGCGTCGCCGGTGGGCTGGCGCTGACCGGAATGCGGCCGGTGGTGCACTCCATCGCCCCGTTCCTGGTGGAGCGTCCGTTCGAGCAGCTCAAGCTGGACCTCAACCACCAGGGCGTCGGCGCGGTGCTGGTGAGCACCGGCGCCTCCTACGACTACCCGGCAGCGGGCCGCACCCACATGGCCCCGGGGGACGTCGCGCTGCTGGACGCGCTGCCGGGCTGGGCGGTGCACGTGCCCGGCCACCCCGCCGAGTTCGCCGAGCTGCTGCGCGGCGAGCTGCTCGCCGACGGGCTGGCCTACCTGCGGATGAGCGAGCGCACCAACGAGTTCCCGCTCCCCGCCGGACGGGGTTTCCAGGTGGTGCGGCGGGGGAGCGCGGGGGTGGTGCTCGCGGTGGGGCCGATGCTGCGCCCCGTGCTGGCCGCGACCGGGTCGCTGGACGTGACGGTGCTGTACGCCTCGACGGTGCGACCGTTCGACGGGGCGGCGTTGCGGTCCGCGGCGCTGGCGGCGGTGCCGGACGTGGTGCTGGTGGAGCCCTGCCTGCGGGACACCTCCACCGCGGCGGTGAGCGGCGCGCTGACCGATCTGCCGCACCGCGTGCTCGGGCTCGGCGTGGCCCGGGACGCCGAACTGCGCGCCTACGGGACCGCCGCCGAGCACGATGCCGCGCACGGCCTGGACGCAGCCGGGCTGGCGGGGGCGATCCGGCGATTCCTCGTTCTGGACGGCCGGTAGCCTGGCCTCGTGGCACGCGTCGTCGTACTGGACTATGGCTCCGGCAACCTGCGATCCGCTGAACGCGCCCTGGAGCACGCCGGCGCGGACGTGCGGGTGACTTCGGACGCGCACGCCGCCGTCGAGGCCGACGGGCTCGTGGTTCCCGGTGTCGGTGCCTTCGCGGCCTGCATGGAAGGTCTGCTCGCCGCCGGGGGGGACAAGATCATCGATCAGCGCCTGGCCGGGGACCGGCCGGTGCTGGGCATCTGCGTGGGGATGCAGGTGCTGTTCGAGCGCGGGGTCGAGCACGGCGTGCAGGCCGACGGTTGCGGCCAGTGGCCGGGCGACGTGGAGCGACTCCGGGCCGAGGTGCTGCCGCACATGGGATGGAACGAGGTCACCGCCCCGGCCGGCTCGGTGCTGTTCGAGGGCATGGACCCGGGGACCCGGTTCTACTTCGTGCACTCGTTCGCCGCGCGTCGCTGGGAGCAGCCGGGTTCGGGGACGATCGCCCCGGCGAAGGTCACCTGGGCGGAGCACGGCGAACCGTTCATCGCCGCCGTGGAGCACGGACCGCTGTCGGCCACCCAGTTCCACCCGGAGAAGTCCGGGGCGGCCGGGGCTCGCCTGCTGCGCAACTGGCTCGGGACGCTCTGAGGTGCGCCGCCACGGTCTGATGCACCCGAGGGGCGCGGCGCGCGTCGTGGCGCTGCTGCTCGCGATCGGCGTGATCGCCGGATTCAGCTCCACCTACCTGGTGCAGGCCGGTGTTCCGGGCTGGCTGATCCTGGTGGTGACCCTGCTGGCGCTGCTGGTGCCGATCGTGGCCGCCTCCCGCGGCTCGCACCGGAACCGCTGACCCGATGCCGGTGCCGAGCGCACCGGCCGAGACGGCGGATCCTAGGATGAACGGGTGACTTTCACGCTTCTTCCCGCTGTTGACGTGGCCGGAGGCCAGGCGGTCCGCCTGGTTCGAGGTGCGGCCGGTACCGAGACCTCCTACGGGGATCCGCTGGAGGCCGCGCTGGCCTGGCAGCGGGCCGGCGCCGAGTGGATCCACCTGGTCGACCTCGACGCCGCCTTCGGCCGCGGCTCCAACCGGGAGCTGCTGGCCGACGTGGTGCGGCGCCTCGACGTGCGGGTGGAGCTCTCCGGGGGCATCCGCGACGACGCGTCGCTCAAGGCCGCGCTGGACACCGGCTGCGACCGGGTCAACCTGGGCACCGCGGCGCTGGAGGACCCGGCGTGGGCGGACCGGATCGTCGCCGAGCACGGCGAGCAGGTCGCGGTGGGCTTGGACGTGCGCATCACCGAGCAGGGCCACCGCCTCGCCGCGCGGGGGTGGACCCGGGACGGCGGTGACCTGTGGGAGGTGCTGGCCCGGCTGGACGCCGCCGGTTGCCGCCGCTACGTCGTCACCGACGTGAGCAAGGACGGCACCTTGCAGGGGCCGAACGTCGAGCTGCTGCGCGAGGTGTGCGCCCGCACCGATGCCCCCGTCGTCGCCTCCGGCGGCGTGTCCAGCGTGGACGACCTGCGGGCGCTGGCGGAGCTGGCTCCGCTGGGCGTGGAGGGGTCGATCGTGGGCAAGGCCCTGTACGCGGGCAACTTCACCTTGGAGCAGGCCCTCGCCGCGGTGTCCTGATCGGACCGCGCACCGGACCGCGACCGGCCCGTGGCTAGGCTGGAGGCATGGGCGTCGCGGTACGAGTGATCCCCTGCCTGGACGTGGACGCCGGGCGGGTCGTCAAGGGTGTCAACTTCACGGACCTGGTTGACGCGGGTGATCCCGTGGAGCTGGCCGAGACCTACGACGCCGAGGGCGCCGACGAGCTCACCTTCCTGGACGTGACCGCGTCCTCCTCGGACCGGGAGACCACTTTCGAGGTGGTGCGCCGCACCGCGGAGCAGGTGTTCATCCCGCTGACCGTGGGCGGCGGGGTGCGCACGCCCGACGACATCGACCGGCTGCTGCGCGCGGGCGCGGACAAGGTCAGCGTGAACACCGCCGCGATCGCGCGCCCGGAGCTGCTGCGGGAGTCCTCCCGCCGGTTCGGCGCCCAGTGCGTCGTGCTCTCCGCCGACGCCCGCCGGGTGCCCGCGGGGGAGACGCCCACCGCGTCCGGTTTCGAGGTCACCACGCACGGCGGCAGGCGCGGCACCGGCATCTGCGCCGTGGAGTGGGCGGAGCGGGCCCAGGAGCTCGGCGTGGGCGAGATCCTGCTCAACTCGATGGACGCCGACGGCACCAAGGCCGGTTTCGACCTGGAGCTGATCGAGGCGGTGCGGGCCCGGGTGCGGGTGCCGCTGATCGCCAGCGGTGGTGCCGGGGCGGTCGAGCACTTCGCCCCGGCCGTGCGCGCCGGGGCGGACGCCGTGCTGGCCGCGAGCGTCTTCCACTTCGGCCAGCTGCGGATCGGCGAGGTCAAGGCGGCGCTGCGCGCGGAAGGGATCACGGTCCGATGAGCGGGCTCGACCCGGCGATCGCCGCCCGGCTCAAGCGCACCGCGGACGGCCTGGTGGCGGCGGTCGTCCAGCAGCGCGGCACCGGCGAGGTGCTGATGATGGCGTGGATGGACGACGAGGCGCTGCACCGCACGCTGACGACCCGGCGCGGCACCTACTACTCCCGGAGCAGGCGGCAGCTCTGGCTGAAGGGTGAGACCTCGGGGCACGTGCAGCGGGTGCACGAGGTGCGGCTGGACTGCGACGGCGACACCGTGCTGGTGGTCGTCGACCAGGTCGACGGCGCCTGCCACACCGGCGATCGCACCTGCTTCGACGCGGACCCGCTGCTCGCCGCCGAGGTCTGATCCGGGTCATTCCGGCGCGGCGAGCGCACCGGTGAGGTAGTGCTGCAGGTTGGGCCCGATGACGGCCACCACGGTGTCGTGGTCGGCGGAGGCCAGCGGTTCCAGCCGCACCACGTAGCGCGCCATCCCGAGGCCGACGAGCTGCGAGGCGGCCAGCGAGGCCCGCAGCTCGGGCCGGTCCACCTCCAGCGCTCGCGCGAGCCGGTCGATGACGACGATCGCGACGAACTCGCGGAGCAGGCGCACGGCCGTGCGATGGGAGGCGACGCTGCGCACGAGCGCGGCGAACGCCCCGCCCCCGGCCTCGTCCCAGGCGAGCAGGAACCGTCGCAGGATCCGCTCCGCGAGCCGTTCCGGGTCGCCGGCCAGCAGCTCCGGGAGCACCTCGGCGGGGTCCACCGGGATCTGCACGGCCGCGGTGAACAGGGCCTCCTTGCCGCCGAACCAGTGGTTGACCATGGCCGGGTCCACCCCGGCGCGGGTGGCGATGGTCCGCACCGTGGCGTCGTTGTAGCCGGACTCGGCGAAGACCTCCCGGGCGGCTTCGATCAGTGCCGCGCGGGTGTCCTGCCCGCCGGGTCTGCGGCCGCGCCGCTTCGGTGCCTCGTCGCCGGTGCCGTCCTGGCCAGGGGTGCCGTTCACCTCCGTCATCCTTCCGGCCGGTGGGGCCCGGCCGCAAAATCCGCCGCGCGGGCCTGACCGCTGCGACGCGATATAGGTGGTGTCGGCACAATGTCGGCATGGTTGGCGACGGCGACATCGGCTGCATCACCCCGGCCCGCGCGGAGTTCCGCGAGCTCGCCGCCGGGCGACGGGTCATTCCCGTGGTGCGGCGGCTCCTGGCGGACGACGAGACCCCGGTGGGGGTGTACCGGAAGCTGGCGAACGACCGGGCGGGCACGTTCCTGTTCGAGTCCGCGGAGAACGGCCGTTCCTGGTCGCGCTGGTCGTTCATCGGGGTGCGCAGCGCGGCTGCGCTGACCGTCCGGGACGGCGAGGCCTGCTGGACGGGCACGCCGCCGGTGGGGTTGCCGACGGGTGGTGATCCGCTGGAGGCGCTGCGCGAGACGCTGCGGCTGCTGCGCACCGACCCGCTGCCCGGGCTGCCGCCGCTGACCGGTGGCATGGTCGGCTACCTGGGTTACGACGCGGTGCGGCGCCTGGAGCGGCTGCCGGAGCTCACCGAGGACGACCTGCGGATCCCGGAGCTGGTGATGCTGCTGGCCACGGACCTGGCCGCGCTGGACCACCACGAGGGGACGATCACGCTCATCGCCAACGCGGTGAACTGGGACGACTGCTCCGACCGGGTGGACGCCGCCTACGACGACGCGGTGCGCAGGCTCGACGAGATGACGGAGCGGCTGTGCACCCCGGCCGAGCCGACGGTGGCCGCGTTCTCCCGTCCGAAGCCGGACTTCACCCGCCGCCGCACCCCCGAGGAGCACTACCGGGCGGTGGAGTCGGCCAAGGAGTCCATCCGCGCCGGCGAGGCCTTCCAGGTGGTCGTCTCGCAGCGCTTCGAGATGGAGACGAGCGCCGACGCGCTGGACGTCTACCGCGTGCTGCGGACGACGAACCCGAGCCCGTACATGTACCTGCTGCGGCTCTCGGACCCGGACGGCGGAGCGCCGTTCGACATCGTGGGATCGAGTCCGGAGTCGCTGGTGACGGTCCGCGACGGCCAGGCGACCACACATCCGATCGCGGGAACCCGCTGGCGCGGGGCGGACGAGGACGAGGACGTCCGGCTGGAGAAGGAGCTGCTCGGCGACGAGAAGGAGCGGGCCGAGCACCTGATGCTCGTCGACCTGGGCCGCAACGACCTGGGCCGGGTGTGCCGACCGGGGTCCGTGCACGTCGTGGAGTTCTTCCGCATCGAGCGCTACAGCCACGTGATGCACCTGGTCTCCACGGTGACGGGCGGCCTGGCCGAGGATCGGGCGGCGATCGACGCGGTCGCGGCGTGCTTCCCGGCGGGCACCTTGTCGGGTGCCCCGAAGCCGCGCGCCCTGGAGCTGATCGAGGAGCTGGAGCCGACGCGCCGCGCCCAGTACGGCGGTGTGGTGGGCTACCTGGACTTCGCCGGCGACGCGGACACGGCCATCGCGATCCGCACCGCCCTGGTGCGCGACGGGGTGGCCTACGTGCAGGCGGGCGGCGGCATCGTCGCGGACTCGGATCCGGTGGCCGAGGACCAGGAGACGCTGAACAAGGCCCGCGCGGTCCTCAACGCGGTCGCCACGGCGGAGACGCTGCGTCCTCCGGCCGCGCGGGAGGAGCCGCGGAGCGAGCCGGACGTGGCGGGGCGGGTGTGAGCACCGCACCGGTCGACCGATCTCGGGCGCGCTCGGCGCGGCTGCTGTGGGTGGTCGTGCTGCTGCTGGTGGCGGGCGCGGGCCTGCTGTGGTGGGCGAGCGCGCTGACCTGGTCCTCCCGCCCCTACCGGACCTCGTTCTCGGGTGACGTGACCGCGGCGGCCACGGGCGGTCAGGTGCGTCCGGAGCTGGTGCCGCTGGCGCTGGCCGCGCTGGCGGCGGTGGCGGCGGTGCTGGCCACCGGGGGCTGGTTGCGGCGCGCGGTGGGCGCGCTGACGATGCTCGGCGGGGTGCTGTTGGGCTGGCGGGTGGTGTCGTGGCTGGCGGGGCCCGCTGCGGACGCCACCCCGCCGGGCGCGCCCGCGGGGGCCGAGCCGGTCGGGGAGCTGGTGCGCTCGCCGCACGGGCCCGCCCTGGTGCTGCTGGCCGCGCTGGCTCTGGTCGGCGCCGGTCTCCTGGTCGCGCTGCGCGCGACCCGGATGCCCGCGATGGGGGCGAAGTACTCCGCGCCGGGCGCGGAGCGGCCGAAGTCGACCGATCCGGACAAAAGGCTCTGGGATGCCCTGGACGAGGGAGCGGACCCGACGGACGAGCGCTAGCCGCGCACGCCCCGTGGTCCCGGCACCGGTGCGGGTGCCTCCGCCCGGCGGTGGAGGTCCCGCGATGGGAGTCGGCAAGGGACGAAGGTCCTTGCTGTGCAGGGACGTTGTACCGACCCCTTGGGCGGAGGCCGCACCGCGCGGGGTTAGCATCGGCCATGCGAACGGCACGGCGGGAAGGGGAGTGTCGTGATCGAGCGCAAGGCGATCGTCTGCGTTGAAGACGGTGTTCGAGACCTGCGGGCGAGTGTTCGGGGCACACGTGACGAGGTGTTCGGGTGAGCGTTCTGGAAACCATCATCGAGGGCGTTCGCGAGGACATGGCCTCCCGCGAGTCCGCCGTTTCGTTCGACGAGATCAAGCAGCGGTCCGCGGCTGCTCCACCAGCGCACGACGTTCTCGCGGCCCTGCGCGCGCCGGGCGTCGGGGTGATCGCGGAGGTGAAGCGCCGCAGCCCGTCCAAGGGCGAGCTCGCGGAGATCGGTGAGCCCGCTGACCTGGCCCGGGACTACTCGGAGGCGGGCGCGCGGGTGATCAGCGTGCTGACCGAGCAGCGCCGCTTCGGCGGTTCGCTGGCGGACTTCGACTCGGTGCGGGCGAAGGTGAGCGGCACGCCGCTGCTGCGCAAGGACTTCATCGTGAGCCCGTACCAGGTGCACGAGGCCCGCGCGCACGGCGCGGACATGGTGCTGCTGATCGTGGCGGCGCTGGAGCAGAACGCGCTGGAGGCCCTGCTGGACCGGGTCGAGTCGCTGGGCATGACCGCCCTGATCGAGGTGCACACCGCGGAGGAGGCGGACCGCGCGCTGGAGGCCGGGGCGAAGGTCATCGGCATCAACGCGCGCAACCTGCACACCCTGGAGGTGGACCGGGAGGTGTTCGGGCGGATCGCGCCGGGGTTGCCGCCGGACGTGCTCAAGGTGGCGGAGTCCGGGGTGCGCGGCCCGAGCGATCTGATGGCCTACGCCGGGTCGGGCGCGGACGCCGTGCTCGTCGGGGAGGGGCTGGTGACCAGCGACAACCCGCGGGTCGCGGTCACCCAGCTGGTGACGGCCGGTTCGCATCCGGCCTGCCCGCGACCGAGCCGCTGAGGTTCCGCTCCGCCGCCCCGGCACCGCTTCCCGGTGTCGGGGCGGTGGTGTCGGGAACCCGGGGACGGGATGGTGTGGCGCGGGGAGTTTTCGGGCGGTCCGCCGCCCGCGATGGGGGCGACCCAGCCGGTCGCGGCTGGCGAGGACGATTGGAGAGGTGACCTTGATGGCGACGGTGCACGACGCGCGGGAGCACCGCGCGCACCGGCCGGACCGTCCGGTGCCCGAGGGGCACGACCCGGACGAGCGCGGCCACTTCGGTCCCTACGGCGGCCGCTTCATGCCGGAGGCGTTGATCGCCGCGCAGGACGAGCTCGCGGCGGAGTACGAGAAGGCCCAGCTGGACCCGGAGTTCGTCGACGAGCTCGCGCGGCTGCTGCGCGACTACGCGGGGCGGCCGTCGCTGCTGACGGAGGCGAAGCGGTTCGGCGAGCACGCGGGCGGGGCGCGGATCCTGCTCAAGCGCGAGGACCTGAACCACACCGGTTCCCACAAGATCAACAACGTGCTGGGGCAGGCGCTGCTGGTCAAGCGGATGGGCAAGCGCCGGGTCATCGCCGAGACCGGGGCCGGCCAGCACGGCGTCGCGACCGCGACGGCCTGCGCGCTGCTCGACCTCGACTGCGTGATCTACATGGGGAAGGTCGACACCGAGCGGCAGGCGCTGAACGTGGCGCGGATGCGGCTGCTCGGTGCGGAGGTCCGCCCGGTGGCGCACGGCTCGGCCACCCTGAAGGACGCGATCAACGAGGCGCTGCGGGACTGGGTCAGCAACGTCGACGACACCCACTACCTGCTGGGCACGGCGGCGGGAGCGCACCCGTTCCCGGTGATGGTCCGCAACTTCCACAAGATCATCGGCGAGGAGGCCCGCGCCCAGGCCGTAGAGCAGTTCGGCGGCCTGCCGGACGCGGTCGTCGCGTGCGTCGGCGGCGGCTCCAACGCGATCGGGATCTTCCACGGCTTCATCGACGACCCGGCGGTGCGCTTGGTCGGCTGCGAGCCCGCGGGCCACGGCCTCGACAGCGGGGAGCACGGGGCGACGCTGACCAGGGGAACCCCGGGCACCCTGCACGGCGCGCGCTCCTACCTGCTGCAGGACGACGACGGCCAGATCACCGAGGCCTACTCGATCTCGGCGGGCCTGGACTACCCGGGCGTCGGCCCGGAGCACTCGTACCTCAAGGACTCCGGTCGCGCCGAGTACCGGGCGGTCACCGACGACGAGGCGATGCAGGCCTTCAAGCTGCTCTCCCGCACCGAGGGCATCATCCCGGCGATCGAGTCCGCGCACGCCCTCGCCGGGGCGTTGCGGCTGGGCCGGGAGCTCGGCCCCGAGGCGACCCTGCTGGTGAGCCTGTCGGGCCGCGGGGACAAGGACATGGACACCGCCGCGAAGTACTTCGGTCTCGTCGACGAGGCGGGCGAAGCGGTCGCGGACGACGCGGACGGGGAGGCGGCGCGGTGAGCGCGGGGAACCTGCAGGAGGTGTTCGCGGGCTGCCGCGACGAGGACCGCGCGGCGCTGGTCGGCTACCTGCCCGCCGGATACCCCACGGTGCCGGGCTCGAAGGAGCTGCTGGCGGCGATGCTCGCCGGGACCGCTGAGGAGCCCGGCTGCGACCTCGTCGAGGTCGGCGTCCCGTTCTCCGATCCGGTGATCGACGGCCCGACCATCCAGGCCGCCGGGGACACCGCGCTGCGCGCCGGTTTCCGGTTGCGCGACCTGTTCGACGTGGTGTCCTCGGTCGCCGAGGCGGGTGGGCACGCGGTCGTGATGACCTACTGGAACCCGGTGCACCGCTACGGTCCGGATGCCTTCGCCCGCGACCTGCGGTCGGCGGGCGGCCTCGGCGTGATCACCCCGGACCTGGTCCCGGACGAGGCCGAGGACTGGATGGCCGCTTCCGACGCGCACGGGATCGACCGGATCTTCCTGGTCGCCCCGTCCTCCACCGAGCAGCGGCTGGCGATGACGGCGAAGGCCAGCTCCGGGTTCGTCTACGCCACCTCGGTGATGGGCGTGACCGGTGCGCGCGACGCCGTCGGCGACCAGGCGGAGGGCCTGGTGCGGCGCACCCGCGCGCACACCGACCTGCCTGTGGGGGTGGGCCTCGGTGTCCGCTCCGGGGCGCAGGCCGCGGAGGTCGCGAAGTTCGCCGACGGCGTGATCGTCGGCTCGGCGTTCGTGAACCGCGCCGAGCGGGACGGTGCCGACGGGGTGCGGGAGCTGGCGGCGGAGCTCGGACGCGGCGTGCGGTCCCGCTGAGCGGACCACGATCGGGAGGTCCGGAGAGGACCGATACGGTGGTCGGGTGAGCGCGCACAACCTGGCCGGCCCGGTGACGCAGGGCCCGATGACCCAGTTCTTGGCGAACATCCCCAGCCCACCGCAGGGGGTCTGGTACATCGGGCCGGTGCCGCTGCGCGCCTACGCGCTGTGCATCATCGCGGGCATCGTGGTCGCGATCCTGTGGGGTGACCGGCGGTGGCAGGCGCGCGGCGGGCGCAAGGGCACGGTCACCGACATCGCGGTGTTCGCGGTCCCCTTCGGCCTGGTCGGCGGGCGTCTATACCACGTGGCGACGGACTGGTACAAGTACTTCGGTCCGGGCCGTGATCCGCTGGACGCGCTGAAGGTCTGGGAGGGCGGCCTCGGCATCTGGGGGGCGGTGGCGCTGGGCGCCCTCGGCGCCTGGATCGGCTGTCGCAGGCGCGGTGTGCCGCTGCCGGCGTTCGCCGACGCGATCGCGCCCGCGCTGATCACGGCGCAGGCCATCGGCCGGCTGGGGAACTGGTTCAACCAGGAGCTCTACGGCAGCCCGACGACGGTGCCCTGGGGCTTGGAGATCTACCGCCGGGTCGACGAGTTCGGCATGGTCGACCCGATCCGGGGGCACGCGATCGACCAGGGCGCCCCGCTGGCGGTGGTGCACCCGACGTTCCTGTACGAGCTGCTGTGGAACCTGCTCATCGCGGTGCTGCTGGTGTGGGCGGACCGCAGGTTCCGGATGGGGCGCGGCCGGGTGTTCGCGCTCTACGTCGCCGGGTACACGGCGGGCCGGGTGTGGATCGAGATGATGCGCACCGACGCGGCCACCCACCTGTTCGGCATCCGCATCAACGTGTTCACCTCGCTGATCGTGTTCGCGCTGGCGGTGATCTACCTGCTGGTGGTGCGCGGCAAGCGGGAGGACCCGGAACTGGTGCGCGGCAAGCCGCTGCCCGGGGACGACGACTACGAGGCGGAACCTGCCTCCGGTGCGAAGACGGGCGGTGACGCCCAGGAGCCGTCAACGGCGACGACCGGGGAGAAGGCGGAGCCGGACCGCTCCCGCGAGGAGCGGGACCAGGAGTAGCGAACCGCTCGCGGCCGCGGCACCGGATCCCGGGGCCGCGGCCGTCGTCGCACCGGGGTCACCCCCGCGCGGGGGTGACGACCGGGTTGCCGTCCGGGCCGGTCAGCACGGTGACCCGGGCGTCGTAGTGCTCGGTGAGCACTGCGGGCGTGAGGACCTCGGCGGGCGTGCCCCGCGCGGCGATGCCGCCGTCGGCGAGCAGCAGCAGCTCCTCGGCGTACTGCCCGGAGATCGTCAGGTCGTGCAGCGTGGTGATCACCGTGGTGCCCAGCTCCCGGCGCAGCTCGTCGACGAGGTCCAGCAGCGCCTGCGCGTGCCCGATGTCGAGCCCCGTGGTCGGCTCGTCGAGCAGCAGCACCCCGGCGCGCTGCGCGAGCGCCCGCCCCAGCACGGCCCGTTGCCGCTCCCCGCCGGACAGCTCGGTCAGCGCCCGCCCGGCGAGCCCGCGCAGGTCCAGGCGGTGCAGGATCCCCTCGACGATCTCCAGGTCGGCAGCGCCCTCCCGGCCCAGGGGACCGAGGTGCGGGGTGCGGCCGAGCAGCACGTAGTCGGCGACGGTGAGCCCCGTCGGGAGCTGCGGGACCTGCGGCGAGTAGGCGAGCAGCCGCGCCCGCTCCCGGCGGCCCGCCGCGCGCAGCTCCCTCCCGCCGACGCGCACCGTCCCGCCGTGCGGCAGCAGCCCGGCGACTGCCTTGAGCAGGGTGGACTTGCCGGAACCGTTGGGTCCGATGATCGCCAGCCAGCTCCCGGCGGGCACTCGCGCGGACACCCCGGACAGCACGGTGCGCCGCCGGTATCCGGCGGTGAGCTCGTGCACCCGCAGCTCGGTCACGTGCGCCTGCTCCGGTGCAGCAGCACGGCGAAGAACGGCGCCCCGGTGAAGGCGGTGACCACCCCGATCGGAAGTTCGGCGGGGGCGAGCACCGTGCGCGCGAGCACGTCCGCGAGCACCAGGAACGCCCCGCCGAACAGCAGCGACAGCGGCACCACGATCCGGTTGCTCCCGCCGAAGACCAGCCGAACCAGGTGCGGGACGACGAGCCCGACGAACCCGATCAGCCCCGCGACCGAGACCGCGGCGGCGGTGGCCAGCGAGGCGGCGAGCAGCACCGCGGCCCGCACCCGGCCGGGGTGCACCCCGAGCGAAGCGGCCTCCTCGTCACCGGTGCCGAGCAGGTCCAGCAGCCGTCCGCAGGCGCACAGCACCGCGCCGGAGAGCACGAGCAGCGGCAGCACCAGCAGCACGTCGCTCCACCCCGCGGTGCTCACCCGGCCGAGGATCCACAGGTAGACCTGCTGCAGGCTTTCCAGCCGCAGCTGCTGCAGGAAGGTCTGCCCGGCGGCGAGGAACGCGCCGACGGCGACCCCGGCCAGCACGAGCGTCGCCGCGTCGCCGCCCGCCGAGCGTCCCAGCAGCCAGGTGAGGCCGACGCCGCCGAGCGCCCCGGCGAACGCCGCGGCCTGCGCGGTGCCCGGTGCCGAGGCGGCCTGCGGCCAGGCGGTGATGAGCAGCGTGACGGCGAGCCCGGCGCCCCCGGCGGCGCCCAGCAGGTAGGGATCGGCGAGCGGGTTGCGGAACACGCCCTGGAAGGCCGCTCCGGACACGGCCAGGGCCGCCCCCACCAGCGCCCCGAGCACCGCGCGCGGCACCCGCAGCTGCCAGAGGATCGCGGCCTCGCGCTCGGACAGCGGGCTGTGCCCGCCGGTGAGCTGCGCGGTGATCTCCGCGAGCACCCGGGTCCAGCCCAGGTCGGCGGCGCCGAGCAGCACCGAGGCGAGCAGTGCGAGCAGCAGCGCGGCCGTTCCCGCCAGCAGCGGGCCCGGCCGCAGCCGGGACGGGCGCGGCACCCCGCTCAGGGCCGCTGGGTCTGCGACACCGCGTCGCTGACCGAGCGCACCAGGTCCACCACGCGCGGTCCCCAGCGGCTCGCGATGTCGTCGTCGAGGGCGATGACGTGGTTCTCCCGCACGGCGGTGAGGGTGTTCCAGCCGGGCCGCTCGGCGACGGCCCGGGAGGTGACCCCGCAGCACTCCGCGTCCGCGAGGAAGATCAGGTCGGGGTCGGCTTCGACGATCCGCTCCTGGGACAGCTGCGGGTACTCGTTGCCCCCCGTGCCGGCCTCGTCGGCGATGTTGGTGAGCCCGAACAGCCCGTAGACGCCGCCGATGAAGCTGCCCGAGGTGGCGGTGTAGTGGTCGGGGCTGAGCTCGTGGAAGTAGCTCAGCGGCTCCGGCGGTGTCGGCGTGTCGGCGACGATCTTCTTGATGTCCTCGCGCATCCGGCCGGTGACGTCGCGGGCCTGCCTGCTGTGCCCGGTGGCCTGGCCCAGCGTCTCGATCTGCGCGTAGGCCTCGTCGAGGCTGGCCGCCGCGGGCGTGACCAGCACCGGGATTTCCAGCTTCCGCAGCCCGTCGACGAGCTCGGCGGCACCCTCGGGCGCGATGACCAGGTCCGGGTCGTGCCCGGCGACGGCGGCCGCGTCGCTGGTGAGGGCGTTGAGCTCGGTGCGCGGCGCGTCCTGCGGGAAGGTCGAGAGCTGGTCGGCGGCCGCGACCTGGTCCCCGGCGCCGATCGCGTACAGCGATTCGGTGGCCGTGGGGCTGAGCGAGACGACGTGCTTGGGTTGCTGGGTCAGGGTCACCGGTTCCTGGCCCGCGAGGGTGATCTGCGCGGGGAACGCGGCGGCGGGATCTTCGACCGGGGCCTCCGGCGCCGGTGAAGGGGTGCGCGTGGCGCACGCCGTGCCGGCGAACAGCAGGGCCAGCACGGTCAGCAGCAGGGCGGGCAGGCGGCGGAACCCGAGCATGACGTCCTCGTGGTCGGGCCGGTGCACCACGGGTGCGCACCGGGCGCGGTGGCGGGCGGCGACGCCCGCGCGAACGCACCGGAATTCGCTGCCGCGAGCGCCCCGAGCTGGAAAGATACCAGGGGCGGATCGGTGACCCGTGCGGAGCGGGTGCGCGGTCGTCCCGACCGCGCCCGGACCTCGCCGGTTCCATCGGAAGTCGGAATATTCACGCGGGCCGAGAGCTTACTTGTGGTGCTGCTTCCGGGTATCGTGCCTGTTAAGGTTCGACGAATTCCGACCGTGGGCGACGGTGCCCAGCAGCGGTGAGCGGGCCCCTCGCGGGTGCGGGGGAGGGCCGTCAGCGGTGCGGCGGTCCCGTCGCGGCCCGGGTGGTTGAGAACTCCGACGCTCCGCGCAACGGATCGACGCGGGGCTCCGCGCCCGAGCACCGGCCCCTGGTCCGATCGCCGAACTCCTTGCTGTTGTTCGCCGAGCGCGGTGCCCATTCCCGGCTCGGTTCCTCGTCCAGCGCCGGACGACCACCGCGGGCCAGCGTCGTCCCGTGCCCCGAAGAGATCATCGCTCGTTCCGCGGTGCTCTCCAGCACGAGAACCGACGAGGGAGGTTTGCGCAGTGGCCTTCTCTGCCTTTCCCAGCGAGCAGGGTCTCTACGACCCCGCTGCCGAGCACGATTCCTGCGGCGTCGCCATGGTGGCCGATGTCCGCGGCCGCCGCTCGCACGGCATCGTGGCCGACGCGTTGACCGCGCTGGCGAACCTGGATCACCGCGGGGCCGCGGGCGCCGAGCCGACCAGCGGTGACGGGGCCGGGCTGCTGCTGCAGCTGCCCGATGCGCTGCTGCGCGCCTGCGCGGGCGTGGCGCTGCCGGAACCGGACGCGGCGGGCCGGGCCCGCTACGCGGCGGGCATCGCGTTCCTGCCCGCCGAGGCGGAGCGCCGCGCCGAGGCCGTGGCCCTGGTGGAGCGGGTCGCCACCGAGGAGGGCCTGCACGTGCTGGGTTGGCGGGACGTGCCGATCGCGCCGGAGCGCGCCGGGGTCGGCAGCACCGCCCTCGCGTGCATGCCGCACTTCGCGATGCTGCTGGTGGAGGGTTCGGCCGACGAAGCGGGTCTGGAGCTGGACCGGTTGGCGTTCTGCCTGCGCAAGCGCGCCGAGCGGGAGTCGGCGCGGGAGGGCGCGGAGCTGTACTTCGCGTCGCTGTCGGCGCGCACCCTGGTCTACAAGGGGATGCTCACCACCGAGCAGCTGCCGCTGTTCTTCCCGGATCTCACCGACGAGCGCCTGGTCTCGGCGATCGCCGTGGTGCACAGCCGGTTCTCCACGAACACCTTCCCCTCCTGGCCGCTGGCCCACCCGTTCCGCTACCTGGCGCACAACGGCGAGATCAACACGATTCGCGGGAACCGGAACCGGATGCGGTCCCGGGAGGCGTTGCTGGCCTCGGACCTGATCCCGGGCGACCTGTCCCGGCTGTTCCCGATCTGCGCCGAGGACGGTTCGGATTCGGCTTCGTTCGACGAGGTCCTGGAGCTGCTGCACCTGGGTGGGCGGAGCCTGCCGCACGCGGTGCTGATGATGATCCCGGAGGCGTGGGAGAACCACGCGGAGATGGACGCCGAGCGCAAGGCCTTCTACCGCTTCCACGCGGGCCTGATGGAGCCGTGGGACGGCCCGGCCTGCGTCACCTTCACCGACGGTTCCCTGGTGGGGGCGGTGCTGGACCGCAACGGGCTGCGCCCGGCGCGCTGGTGGCGCACCGCGGACGACCGGGTGGTGCTGGCCAGCGAGTCCGGCGTGCTGGACCTCAAGCCCGAGGAGGTCGTGGCGAAGGGCCGCTTGCAGCCGGGCCGGATGTTCCTGATCGACACCGAGCAGGGCCGCGTCGTGGACGACGACGAGGTCAAGTCGGCGCTGGCCGCCGAGCACGCCTACGGGGAGTGGCTGCACTCGGGCCAGCTGAACCTCGGGCAGCTCGCGGATCGGGAGCACGTGGTGCAGAGCCACGAGTCCGTGGTGCGCCGCCAGCTCACCTTCGGCTACACCGAGGAGGAGCTGGCGCTGCTGCTGTCCCCGATGGCCGTGGGCGGTGCGGAGCCGCTGGGCTCGATGGGATCGGACACCCCGCAGGCGGCGTTGTCGCAGCGCTCCCGGCTGCTCTACGACTACTTCGTGCAGCACTTCGCGCAGGTCACGAACCCGCCGCTGGACGCGATCCGGGAGGAGATCGTGACCTCGGTGGCGCGCGTGATGGGCCCGGAGCAGAACCTGCTGGAGCCGGTCCCGGCCTCCTGCCGCCACGTCGTGCTGCCCACCCCGGTGATCGACAACGACGAGCTGGCGAAGCTCATCCACATCAACTCCGACGGTGACCTGCCCGGGTTCGCCTCCACGGTGCTCTCCGGCCTGTACGAGGCGGACGGCGGCGGGGCCGCGCTGGCCGAGGCCGTCGAGCGGGTGCGCCGCGAGGCTTCCGAGGCCATCGCGCAGGGCGCCCGGGTACTAGTGCTCTCCGATCGCGATTCCGATCACCGGCGGGCTCCGATCCCGTCGCTGCTGCTGGTCTCCGCCGTGCACCACCACCTCGTGCGGACCAAGGAGCGGCTCAAGGTCGCGCTGGTCGTGGAGACCGGTGATGCCCGCGAGGTGCACCACGTGGCGGCGCTGCTCGGCTTCGGTGCCGCCGCGGTCAACCCGTACCTGGCCTTCGAGACGATCGAGGACATGATCGCCACCGGTCAGATCACCGGGACCCGGCCGCGGGTGGCGATCCGCAACTACGTGCAGGCGCTGGTCAAGGGCGTGCTCAAGGTGATGTCGAAGATGGGCATCTCCACCGTCGGCGCCTACACGGCGGCGCAGATCTTCGAGGCCGTGGGGCTGTCGAAGGAGCTCGTCGAGGAGTACTTCACCGGTACCGGCACCCAGCTCGGCGGGGTCGAGCTGGACGTGCTGGCCGAGGAGGTCGCGCAGCGGCACCGCCGCGCCTACCCGGACAACCCGACCGACCGCGCGCACCGCAGGCTGGAGGTCGGCGGCGAGTACGCCTACCGCCGCGAGGGCGAGCTGCACCTGTTCTCCCCGGAGATGGTGTTCCACCTCCAGCACGCCACCCGGACCGGCAAGGTGGAGGCGTACCGCAGCTACACGGACGAGTGCGACCGGCTGGCCCGCGAGGGCGGCACGCTGCGCGGCATGTTCGAGTTCGACAGCGGCCGCGATCCGGTGCCGCTGGACGAGGTCGAGCCCATCTCGGCGATCATGAAGCGGTTCGCGACCGGCGGCATGAGCTACGGGGCGATCTCCGCGGAGGCGCACGAAACGCTGGCGATCGCGATGAACCGCATCGGCGGCCGCTCCAACTCCGGCGAGGGCGGCGAGGACGCGGACCGCCTCTACGACCCGGAGCGCCGCTCCGGGATCAAGCAGGTGGCCTCCGGCCGCTTCGGCGTGACCAGCGAATACCTGGTCAACGCCGAGGACGTGCAGATCAAGATGGCGCAGGGCGCGAAGCCCGGCGAGGGCGGCCAGCTGCCCGCGCACAAGGTGTACCCGTGGATCGCGAGGACGCGGCACTCCACGCCCGGCGTCGGTCTGATCTCGCCACCGCCGCACCACGACATCTACTCGATCGAGGACCTGGCCCAGCTGATCCACGACCTGAAGAACGCCAACGACCGGGCGCGGGTGCACGTGAAGCTGGTCAGCTCGGTCGGCGTCGGGACGGTCGCGGCGGGCGTGAGCAAGGCGCACGCCGACGTGGTGCTCATCTCCGGGCACGACGGCGGGACGGGCGCGGCGGCGCTGACCTCGCTCAAGCACGCGGGCACCCCGTGGGAGATCGGACTCGCCGAGACGCAGCAGACGCTGCTGCTCAACGGCCTGCGGGACCGGATCACGGTGCAGGTCGACGGTGGCATGAAGACGGGCCGGGACGTGGTGGTCGCGGCGCTGCTGGGAGCCGAGGAGTACGGCTTCGCCACGGCCCCGCTGGTCGTCGAGGGCTGCGTGATGATGCGCGTCTGCCACCTCGACACCTGCCCGGTGGGCGTGGCCACCCAGAACCCGGAGCTGCGCAAGCGCTACACGGGCCGCGCCGAGCACGTGGTGAACTTCTTCGAGTTCGTCGCCGAGGAGGTCCGCGAGCACCTGGCGCGGCTCGGCTTCCGCTCCCTGGACGAGGCGATCGGCCAGGTCAGCGCCCTGCGCACGGACGAGGCCGTGGAGCACTGGAAGACCACCGGCCTGGACCTGAGCCCGGTGTTCGCTGAACCGGAGGCGCCGCGCTCGGCGGTGCGCCGCCGCGTCCGCGAGCAGGATCACGGCCTCGAGCACGCCCTGGACCGCACGCTGATCCAGCTGGCGGAGGCCGCGCTGGAGGACGCGCACCCGGTGCGGCTGCGGTTGCCGGTGCGGAACGTGAACCGCACCGTCGGCACCCTGCTGGGGGCCGAGGTCACCCGGCGCTACGGCGGTGCCGGCCTGCCGGAGGACACGATCCACGTGCAGCTCGAAGGCTCGGCCGGGCAGTCGCTGGGCGCGTTCCTGCCCCCGGGCATCACGCTGGAGATGGTCGGCGACGCGAACGACTACGTCGGCAAGGGCCTCTCCGGCGGCCGCGTGGTGGTGCGCCCGCACCGGGATTCGGCGTTCGCCGCCGAGGACCAGGTGATCGCGGGCAACGTGATCGGCTACGGCGCCACCTCCGGCGAGCTGTTCCTGCGCGGCAAGGTGGGGGAGCGGTTCTGCGTGCGGAACTCGGGCGCGACCGCGGTCGCCGAGGGCGCCGGGGACCACGCCTTCGAGTACATGACCGGGGGCCGGGCGGTGGTGCTCGGCGGCACCGGCCGCAACGTCGCGGCCGGCATGTCCGGCGGCATCGCCTACGTGCTGGACCTGGATCCGGTGCGGGTGAACACGGCGATGGTGGACGTGCAGCGGCCGACCGCGAAGGACCTCAGGTGGTTGCACGAGGTGGTGCGCCGCCACCACGAGTGGACCGGTTCCACGGTGGCCGCTTCGCTGCTGGGCGACTGGACCCGGCGCTCGGCGGCGTTCACGAAGATCATGCCCCGCGATTACGCGCGGGTGCTGGAGGCGATGCGGCTGGCCCGTTCCGAGGGCCGCGACGTCGAAGAGGCGATCATGGAGGCGTCCCGTGGCTGACCCGAAGGGTTTCCTGAAGTTCTCCCGGGCCGAGGCCCCGAAGCGCTCCCACGACGAGCGGCTGGGTGACTGGCGGGAGGTCTACGCCGCGCTGTCCACCGCGGACCGAGACCGGGAGGTCTCGACGCAGGCGTCGCGCTGCATGGACTGCGGCATCCCGTTCTGCCACTCCGGTTCGGCCGGGTGCCCCCTGGGCAACCTCATCCCCGAGTGGAACGACCAGGTCCGCCGCGGTCACTGGGACCGGGCGGGTGAGCGGCTGCACGCCACGAACAACTTCCCCGAGTTCACCGGCAGGCTCTGCCCCGCGCCGTGCGAGGCGGCCTGCGTGCTCGCGATCTCCCCGGACGCCGGGGGCGCGGTGGCGATCAAGAGGGTGGAGGAGACCATCGCGGAGGTCGCCTGGGAGCACGACCAGGTGCGGCCGCAGCCCTCGGAGATCCGCACCGGGCACCGCGTCGCCGTGGTGGGCTCCGGCCCGGCCGGTCTCGCCGCCGCCCAGCAGCTCACCCGCGCCGGGCACGAGGTCACGGTGTACGAGCGCGACGACCGCCTCGGCGGCCTGCTCCGCTACGGCATCCCCGAGTTCAAGATGGAGAAGTCCGTCCTGGACCGGCGGCTCGGCCAGATGCGCGCCGAGGGCACCCGCTTCGTCACCGGCTGCGAGGTCGGGGTGGACCTGACCGTGGAGCAGCTGCGCGCCGGGCACGACGCGGTGGTGCTCGCGGTGGGGGCGTTGCGCGGCCGCGACGACCGCTCGGTGCCCGGCCGGGAGCTCGACGGCGTGCACCTGGCGATGGAGCACCTGGTGCCGGCGAACAAGGAGGTCGAGGGCGACGGCCCGACGCCGATCTCCGCGGCGGGCAAGCACGTCGTGGTCATCGGCGGCGGTGACACCGGCGCGGACTGCTACGGCACGGCGACCCGGCAGGGCGCGCTGAGCGTGCTGCAGCTCGACCAGTACCCGCAGCCGCCGACGCAGCGCGACGACGAGCTGTCCCCGTGGCCGACCTGGCCGTACCTGCTGCGCACCTACCCCGCGCACGAGGAGGCGGGGGAGCGCCGCTTCGCGGTGGCGGTGGAGGAGTTCGTCGGCGACGACGAGGGCCGGGTGCGCGCGGTGCGGCTGCGGGAGGTGCGCGTGGAGCGCGACGCCGACGGCAGGCGCCAGGTGGTCCCGGTGTCCGAGGAGGCCGAGGAGCTGCCGTGCGACCTGGCGCTGTTCGCGATCGGGTTCGAGGGCGTGGAGCACCTGCCGCTGCTCGGCGGGCTCGGCATCGAGCTGTCCGGGCGCGGCACCATCGGCTGCGGCTCGAACTGGGAGACCTCGGCGCCGGGCGTGTTCGTCTGCGGTGACGCGCACCGCGGGGCGTCGCTGGTGGTGTGGGCGATCGCGGAGGGCCGGTCCGTGGCCAGCGCCGTGGACGCCCACCTCACCGGCAGTTCCGGCCTGCCCTCGCCGGTGCACCCGACGGCCCTGCCGCTGGCGGCCGTCTAGCTCGCCGCCCGCGCCCGCCCCGCCGCTGGGGCGGGCGCGGGCTCAGGGCAGCAGCCGCGCGGTGTAGCCCGCGTCGACGAGCCGCCGGTAGGCCGCGTGCACCTCGCCGGGGACCGGCTGCGGGATCGCGAACCCGAGCTCGGCGTAGCGGGTGATCCGCTGCGTGTCGCCTACCAGCATGGCGATCACCCGTGCCGGGTCGCCGATGCTCGCCACGTGCTCCTCCAGCGGCAGGGATCCGCCCGCGCAGACGAACTCCGCCTCGGGCCACCGCTGCTTCGCCGTCGCGTAGGCGCGGCGCTGCTGGTACGGGCGCGAGATCAGCATGATCTCGGTGGCGGGCAACCGCCGCCGCGCCAGCAGCTCCCGGGTGAAGTCGATGTTCTCCCCGGTGTTCGTCGCCGCCGTTTCCAGCAGGATCGCCTCGTCCGGGACGCCGAGCGCCAGCGCGTGCTCCCGGAAGTGCACGGCCTCCCCACGCGGGAACCGCTCGACGGTGGTGGGCGCGTTGGCACCGGTGAACACGATCCGGGGGAACCAGCCCTGGTGGTAGAGCTCCGCGGCGCGCGTCGCGACCCCGAGGTCGTGGCTCCCGAGCCCCACCCCCGCGTCGCACACCCGGAGTTCGTGCCGGAGGTCGTGGTAGTCCCACAACGTCCGCACCGCCGCCGCCAGCTCCGGTGGCAACCCCATCGATCCGCACCTCCCCGCGACTCCGCCGGACTCCCCGGCCTGCCGACGACGCTCTCCCACTGCCGTGCGATCCGCCCGCGCCGCGCGCCCGGCCGTACGGGGCAGTTCCGGCGGTCGCCTCGGGCCGGGCCGGTGGAGCGCGGCCACCGGCCCCGAGCCGTCGATCACTCCGCCAGGGCGGAGAGCACCTCCGGTGGTTCCGGGCCGGTGTGCACGACGCCGAGGCGCTGGGTGGCGCGGGTCAGGGCGACGTAGAGATCGTTGAGCCCGCGCGCGGACTCCCCGAGCACCCGGTCCGGGTCGGCGACCAGCACCGAGTCGAACTCGAGGCCCTTCGCCTGCTCCACGGTGAGCACGACGGCCCGCGACTCCAGCCCGTCCTGCCCGGCCCCGAGCTCCGCCTCCGGCACGAGGTCGGCCACCCGCCCTCCGACCTCGGCGAGGTGTTCCGGTGGCAGCAGCACCGCGAGGGTGCCCTCGACCGCGTCCAGCTCGGCGCGCACCAGTTCCGGCAGCTCCGCGGCCAGCTGCGCCTCCGGCACCTGCCGGATCCACGGCTGGTGCCCGCTGGTGCGGACCGAGGTCGGGGCCTCCAGCTCGGTGTCCATCGCCTCCAGCACCTCGGCGGCCACCGACATGATCTCCGCCGGGGTCCGGTAGTTGACGGTGAGCTCGGACAACGCCCACCGGTCCATCACGTACGGGGAGAGCACCTCGTCCCAGGACGAGGCCCCGCCCAGCGCCCCGGTCTGCGCGATGTCGCCGACCAGCGTCATCGACCGGCTCGGGCAGCGGCGCATCAGCACCCGCCAGGCCATCGCCGAGAGCTCCTGCGCCTCGTCGACGATGACGTGCCCGAACGTCCAGGTGCGGTCCTCCGCCGCGCGCTCGGCCGCCGTCAGATCGCTGCGGGTGCGGTGCCGCTGCGCCAGCAGCTCGGCGTCGAGCACGTCCGAGACCCGGAGCCGCTCCTCGTCGGCGATCTCCTCGTCCTGCTCCATGAGGTGCAGGACTCCCTGGGCGTAGGCGAGTTCCTCCCGCTCCTGGCGCGCCTGCTCCTCGTGGGCCTTCGTGTCGTCCTCGCCGAGCAGTTCGGCGAGTTCGTCCAGCAGCGCCGCGTCCGCCGGGGTCCACGGCGAACCGGGAGCGCGCAGCAGCGCGGCCCGCTCCTGCTCGGACAGGTGCTTGCGGGCGGCGGTGGTGAGCCGCTTCGGGGTGCTCAGCAGCTCGTCGAGCAGCCGCTGCGGGGTGAGCTGCGGCCACAGCGCGTCGAGGACCTCGCCGACGGCCTCGTCGGAGCGCAGCTCGGCGCCGATGTCGTCCAGGTCGCGCCGGTCCAGCAGGTCCCGGCCGAGCCGGTCCGCCACCTGCCGGGTCAGTCCCGAGATCATCTCCTTGCGGAAGATCTTGCGGGCGTGGTTGTGCGGCTTGCGGGACCGGCGGGCGCGGCTGCGGGCGTGCGAGACGAGGTTCTTGCCGATGGTCAGCGGCTCCCGGTCGAACTGCACCTCGATCGGGTTCTTCGGGACCTGCTGGCGATCGCGCACCGCCGAGTTGAGGACGCTCACCATCGTCGCGCGCCCCTTGATCTCGGCGGCCGCGGCGGGTTCGGCGGCGGTGGCGGTGATGCCGGGGAACAGCTCGCCCGCGGTGGACAGCAGCACACCGGTTTCGCCGAGCGAGGGCAGCACCTGGCCGATGTAGCGCAGGAACGTCGAGTTCGGGCCGACGACCAGCACACCGCGCCGGGTCAGCTGCTCGCGGTAGGTGTAGAGCAGGAACGCGGCCCGGTGCAGCGCCACCGCGGTCTTGCCGGTGCCGGGGCCGCCCTGCACCACGAGCACCCCGTTCATGGGGGCGCGGATGATGCGGTCCTGCTCGGCCTGGATGGTGGCGACGATGTCGCCCATCTGCCCGGTGCGCCGCGCGTCCAGCGCCGCCAGCAGCGTCGCCTCGCCGGCCAGGCCGAGGTCGCTGCCCTGCTCGGCGGCGTCGAGGTCGAGGATCTCGTCCTCCAGCTCGACGACGGTGCGCCACTTGCTGCGCAGGTGGCGCCGCCGCCACACGCCGTCGCGGGCGGCGGCGGTGGCCAGGTAGAACGGCCGCGCGGCCGGGGCGCGCCAGTCGATGAGCAGCGGCTCGTACTCGCGCTCCTCGTCGAACAGGCCGAGCCGTCCGATGTGGAACACCTCGTCGCTGTCCAGGTCCAGGCGGCCGAAGCAGAGCCCGTGCTCCACGGCGCTGAGCTGGGTCAGCTTGTCGGTGTACATCGTGGTGGAGATGTCGCGCTCGGTGCGCGCCTGCGGCGTGCCGCCGGTCTGTCGCAGTGTGTCGGTGAGCCGCTTCGTGGCATCTCGGCGGAGCTCGTCGAGCTTGTCGTAGAGCGTCGAGACGTACTGCTGCTCAGCGGCTAGGTCGTCGGTGCGGTCGGGTCCCCGATCAGCTCGGGCGTTGGACAACGTGGCTCCACCTCGTGCTCAAGCGTGATGTGTCGGAACGATGCATCGGCGGGCCGCGGTGCGTCCCGGGCGAGAAGTCCGACCAACCATCATACCGGCCGCGAGGAGGCGGCCTGTCGGCTACAGCAGCAGGTCGAGCACGCAGATGACCGCGAAGGAGACCACCGAGAGGATCGTCTCCATCGCCGACCAGGTCTTGAGCGTCTGCCCGACGCTCATGCCGAAGTACTCCTTCACCAGCCAGAACCCGGCGTCGTTGACGTGCGAGAAGAACAGCGAACCGGAGCCGATGGCCAGCGCGATCAGCGCGCCGTGCACCGGATCGAGCCCGACCACCAGCGGTGCGACCATGCCGGCGGCGGAGATCGTGGCGACCGTCGCGGAGCCGGTCGCGACCCGGATGGCCACGGCGATCAGCCAGGCCAGCAGCAGCGGCGACAGGTTCGCGCCCGAGGCCACGTCGGTGATCATGGTGTTGACGCCGGACTCGACGAGGGTCTCCTTGAACCCGCCGCCCGCGCCGACGATGAGGATGATCCCCGCGACCGGCGGCAGCGATCCTCCGACGATGCCCGACAGCGCGCCGCGCCCCAGCCCGGAGCGCGGTCCGAGCACGGCCATCGCGATCAGCACGGTCAGCATCAGCGCCACCACCGGCGTGCCCAGGGTGTCGAGCACGACGTAGCCCGCGCTGTCCTCGGCCAGCCACAGGTCGGCGACGGACTTGCCGAGCATGAGCACCACCGGCAGCAGCAGCATCACCACCGAGGGCGCGAACCCGGGGCGGCGTCCGCCGCTGTCCGGGCCGGGGGCCTTGCCCAGCAGTGCCGACGCCGGGGGCAGTTCCACGCGCGGCGCGATGAACGAGCCGAACACCGGCCCGGCGACCACGGCGGTGGGGATGGCGACGAGGATGCCGAGGGCGAGGGTGGTGCCGAGGTCCACGCCGAGCGCGTCGACCGCGGCCAGCGGCCCCGGGTGCGGCGGCACCAGGCCGTGCAGGATGGAGAGCCCGGCCAGCGCGGGGATCCCGATCCGCAGCATCGGCTGCTCGGAGCGGGCCGCGACCATGACCACGATCGGCACCAGCAGGACCACGCCGACCTCGAAGAACATCGGCAGGCCCAGCAGCGCGGCCACGAACACCATCGCCCACGGCAGGGTGCGCCGGGTGGTGCGCGACAGGACGGTCTCGACGATCTGCTCGGCGCCGCCGGTGTCGGTGAGCAGCCTGCCCAGCATCGCGCCGAGCGCGACCAGCAGGCCCACGTCGCCGACCGTCTTGCCGAGGCCTCCGGTGAACGTCTCGACGAGGTCCGCGAAGGGCATCCCCGCCACGACGCCGAGCGTCGTCGCGCCGAGCGCGAGCGCCAGGAAGGGGTGCAGCTTCACCCAGCTGATGAGCACGACGATCACGGCGATGCCGCCTACCGCGGCCGCCACCAGCCGGGTGTCGTGCGCGGTCCAGGCGTCGGCCGGGGCTTGCGCGAGCAGGCTCGCCGCGGCGGGGGAAATCGATGGCATGGGGGCTCCTCGCTGAGCTGGTGCGCGATCAGCCTAGATGCTCATCACCTTTAAGTATGACTTTTTTCGCCAGTGAACCGATTAAGTAGGCCCTGTTAATCGGCTCACCGGCACACTGCGGACGAGCGCTCACCGCGGCACCCGGTGCGGGGAGCGAGAGGTTCGAGAGCGGGCGGCTAGGTTGAGAGCAGACGGGACGAGGGGGAACCGGTGAGCGGCGGACTGCACGGGCAGGTGGTCGACGTGCTCGGCCACGAGATCAGCGCGGGTGAGCACCCGCCCGGCACCGTGCTGCGCATCGACGGGCTGGAGCGGCGCTTCGGCATCTCCCGCAGCGTCGCCCGCGAGGTCGTGCGCACCCTCGCCTCGATCCGGCTCGTCGTCAGCCGCAAGCGCGTCGGCGTCGTGGTGCGCCCCCGCGCCGAGTGGAACACCTTCGACCCGGCGCTGATCCGCTGGCTGCTCGCGGTGGACCGCGCCGCCCAGGTCCGCACCCTCGTCGAGCTGCGCACCGCGGTGGAACCCGTCGCCGCCGCGGCCGCCGCCCGGAACGCCGGTCACGAGCAGGCCGCACGGCTGGTCGCGCTCGCCGAGCGGATGGTCGCCACCGCCCGCGCCGGGGACCTGGAGGCGTTCCTGGAGGCCGACGTCGACTTCCACGGCTCGGTGCTCGCCGCCTCCGGCAACGAGATGTTCGCGCAGCTGCGCGACGTGTTCGGGGAGGTGCTGCGCTGGCGCACCGGCCAGGGACTGATGCCCGAGCACCCCGAGCCGGTGGCGCTGCGCCTGCACTGCGAGATCGCCGAGTGCGTCCGCGCCGGTGATCACGAGCGGGCCGAGTCGGCGATGCGGGAACTCGTGCAGGAGGCCTTCGAGGGCACCCTCGAAGGCCTCGCCGCCGGGCGGGCTCAGTAACCCTCGTAGGACCCGCCGCCACCGACGCCGACGACGCCGGGCACGTTCGACACCGAGCCGTAGCGCTCGATCGAGTAGCGGGTCGCGGCCACGATGTTGTCCACCGGGTTCCAGATGTCCTGGTGCCCGGGCAGCGCGTAGGACTCGAAGGTCGGGTCGATGGTCTGCATCAGGCCCTTGGAGGGGGTGCCGGCCGCCGCGTTCGAGTCCCAGGCGTTCGCGGCCGTCGGGTCGCCGCCGGACTCGTGCTCGATGATCGTGCGCAGCGCCGCCGGGTCCACCTGGTCGCGGGGCACGCCGTGCGCCTCCAGCACCGCGGTCGCCTGCCCGATCCAGCCGTCGATCGGGTCAGCGGGAACGATGCCCGGACCCGGACCGGTGTTCGGGGGACTCACCGGTCCGGGCGGGACCTGCCCGGCCACCTCGGCGGCCGGGAGCCCGGGGTCGGCGACCTGCTCGTCGGCGGCGGGCACGGGGGCGGCCGGGGCTCCGGGTGCGGCGACCTGCTCGGCGGCGGGGGATCCGCCGAGCGCGGCGCTGAGCACTCCGGTGGCGAGGACGGCGGCGCCGAGCTGCGCGCGCCGCATCCTCGGGCTGAGCCGGTGGGGGCCGGCCGCGGCGTCGTCGCCGATGCTCCGCAGCTCGCGCAGCGCCGGGACCGCCCGTTCGCGCAGGCGCCGCAGCGCGGCCGGGGCCCTGCCTGGCGCGGTGCGGTCGGGGTCGGACAGGACGTCGGGGAAGGTGTGGTCGGGGGAACTCACGAGATCCGACGTTCCCTCACCGCCCGTGCACCTGCATCGCGGTATTTACCTACGCGGGTACCTGCTTCAGGGGCGTCCGGGGGAACCTGGGACGGCGCCGGTCACGCTCGGTGCCGAAGCGGACGCGAGCGGCGGGTGATCGCCGGGGCGGATCCTTCCTGCCGAGGTCCCTCCGGGTCAAGACGACCGGCGTCCCGCGAGCCATCCGGCGATCTGGGCCCGGGAGGAGAAGTCCAGCTTGGTCAGGATGTGCTGCACGTGGCCCTCCACGGTGCGCTGCGCGATGACCAGCGATTCGGCGATCTCCTTGTTCGTGCGGCCCTGCGCGACGAGTTCGGCGATCTCCCGCTCCCGCTTCGTCAGCGTCGTCACCGCCAACTCGTCCGGCGGCGCCGAGCGGGTAGTGCGCTTGAGCTCCAGCGCGTAGTCCACGGCGGCCTCCGGGGACATCTCGTAGCCGCGGTCGAAGGCGTCCCGGTAGGCGCGCTCGCCCAGCTCCCGGCGGGTCCCCGTCTCGTGCTCCTCGTGCAGGGCGCGGAACGTCCCGAAGAACTCCGGCGCCGCCCGGACCGCGTCCCACACCGCCGCGGCCGCTCCGAACAACCGCGCCGCCCGCTCGTCGCGGCCCAGCCCGTGCGCGATCCAGGCCAGGATGTCGATGGTGAACGCGCTGGAGAGCCGGTTGTCCAGGGTGCGCTGCAACCGCAGCGCTTCCTTCGCCGCCGTCTCCGCCCGCGCCGAGGCACCCCGGATGATCTCGATCTGCGCGCAGCCCCACAACGCCGCCGATCGCCAGAACAGCTCACCCCGCGCCATCGACTCCTCGACGCACTCCCGCAGCAGCGCGATCCCCCGGTCGTGCTCTCCGAGCAGGCCTGTGACCAGGCCCAGCGCCGAGAGAGCGAACCACTCCCCGGACGGGTCCTCGACCGACCGGAAGCTCTCCAACGCCTCGCCCAGCAGCCGCTGCGCCGAATCGAGATCGTCGTGGAAGAACGCCGCCAGGCCCCGGATCTGCGCCACGTAAGCCAGGTCGAACTCGTCCTGGTGCTCGTCGGCCAGCTCCGCCGCCTCGTCCAGCAGCCGCTCGGCGGCCGCGGTGTCGCCGTGCAGCAGCGCGAACCAGGCGTTCGCCCGCAGGCCCGACACCCGCTCCGGTGCGTCGGGCGCGACGTGCGCCAACGCCATCTCCAGCCAGTGCCGCGCCTCCCCGTTGAGCCCGCGGACGCCCCAGAACGGGGTGAGTCGCGACGCCATCCGCAGCGCGATCGGCGCGGTGCCCGGCCGGTGCGCGGCCGTGTCCAGCGCCAGCCGCAGGTTGTCCAGGTCCAGCCGCAGCTCCCGCACCCACGCCACCTGGTTGGGCCCCGGCCAGTCGATCGCGAACCGCTCCACGACCTCGGCGTACCAGTCCCGGTGCCGGTCCAGCACCCGCTGCCGCTCCCCGGAGGCCACCAGCCGCTCGTGCCCGTAGTCGCGCAGCGCGTGCAGCAACCGGAACCGCACCTCGTCGCCCTCCTGCTCGCGCATCAGGATCGACTGGTCCACCAGGGAGTGCATCGCT
The DNA here is from genome assembly GCF_047200635.1 of Saccharopolyspora antibiotica. NCBI lineage: Bacteria > Bacillati > Actinomycetota > Actinomycetes > Pseudonocardiales > Pseudonocardiaceae > Saccharopolyspora > Saccharopolyspora antibiotica. The sequence goes on from NZ_JBJZOI010000027.1 coordinate 54,644, forward strand.
CCCAGCACGTCCACCCGGCTCAGCCCGTTCCTGGCGACGTGCTCGGCGGCGCCCAGCGCGAAGCTGCCCGCGAACACCGAGACCCGCGCCCACGCCATCCGGTCCTGCTCCGAGCACAGCTCGTAGCTCCAGTCCACCATCGCCCGCAGGCTCTGCTGCCGCGCCGGGGCGCCGCGCCGACCCTCGCTGAGCAGGGCGTAGCGCTCCACCAGCCGTTCCTCCAGCTGGGGCAGCGACAGGGACCGCAGCCGCACCGCCGCCAGCTCGATCGCCAGCGGATTGCCGTCCAACCGGGCGCACAGCCGCATCAGGACCGCGCCGTCCTCCTCGCTCACCTCGAAGTCCGGCACCGTGGCCCGCGCCCGGTCCAGGAACAGCCGCACCGAGGAGAACTGCTCGTGGGAACCGGGCGGCGGCGGATCGTCCAGGTCCGGCATCTGCAACGGCGGCACCACCGCCGTCGCCTCCCCGGCCACGCCCAGCGACTGCCTGCTGGTGGCGAGGATCCGCACGCCCGGGCACCAGCGCAGCACCGAATCCACGAACAGCGCGGCGTCCTCGATGACGTGCTCGCAGTTGTCCAGCACGAGCAACATCTCGCGGTGCCGGAGGTGCTCGACCACGGAGTCCACGTCGGCGCCGGAGGAGGGGCCACCGAGGCTGAGCTGCTCGATCGCGGCCTCGGCGATCAGCGCGCCGTCCCGGAGATCCTCCAGGCTCACGCACCACGCCTTGTCCCGGAAGTTGCGCCGCATGCTGCCCGCCACCCGCAGCGCCAGCCGGGTCTTGCCGACCCCGCCCTGCCCGGTGAGCGTCACCAGCCGGGACTCGGCGAGCAGCCGCTTGGTCCGGGTGATCTCGTGCCGCCGGCCGACGAAGCTGGTGACGTCGACCGGTAGGTTGCCCGCCGACTCGCGGACGCGGGCCGAGCGCGCGCTGGAGACCACGCCCTGAGCCTAACCCCGTTCTCCGCCCACCGTCGGAGCGATCTTGCAGGTCAGGGCCTCGCGCCGTCGAGCAGGCCCGGGCGAGATCGATGCGCCGGGCACCCGGCACCTGCCGCGGGAACGCGGTGGGAGTCCCGGTGCGACCGCGTTCTCCGGCCGGGCGCGGAAAACCGGGGGCGGGATGTCGGTGCCGGGTGCGAGGCTGCGCGCATGGGAACCGATGCCAAGGACGACCTGCACGAGTACCTGCGCGCCGCGCGGCAGGCCCTGCTGTGGAAGCTCGACGGGCTCTCCGACTACGACGTCCGGCGGCCGCTGACGGCGACCGGGACCAACCTGCTCGGTCTGCTCAAGCACGTCGCCAGCGTCGGGGTCGAGTACTTCGGGACGGTGCTCGGCCGTCCCTTCCCGGAGCCGATGCCGTGGATCCAGAACGGCGGCGAGGCCAACGAGGACATGCACGCCTCCGCCGAGGAGTCCCGCGAGCAGATCATCGCGTTCTGGCACCGGGCCTGGGCGCACGCCGACGCGACCATCGAGGCCCTGCCCCTGGACGCCCCGGGCCGGGTGCCGTGGTGGCCACCGGAACGCGCGGAGATCACGATGCACCGGCTGCTGGTGCACGTGCTGGAGGAGGTCGCTCGGCACGCGGGCCACGCCGACATCGTCCGCGAACTCGTCGACGGCGCCGCGGGCAGGCGGGAGGGCAGCAGCAACCTGCCCGAGCACGACCAGGCGTGGTGGACTGACTACCACGACCGGCTGGAGGAGATCGCCCGCGCGAGCCGCTAGGCCCGCTGCCTGCGACGCACCATCTCCGCGATCCAGACCGGCGCGTACGGGGACGTGCAGTTCGGCGGCGTCGGGTAGTCCTTGAGCACTTCCAGCCGCTGCCCGATGTCGATCGCCCGCTCCCGGAGCTCGGGGTGCTCGATCCCGATCCACGCGAGGCAGTGGTTCATCGCCCACTGCAACCGGTCCGGTGCATCCCGCATCCGCTCCTCGATCACGTCGAGCAGCCCCGGCAGGTCGAGGCCGTCCGGAGCCTTCGCCACCCGGTCCGCGGTCAGCCGCCACCCGGCGCTGGCCACCACGGGATCCGGGTCGGCGGACCAGACGAGGCGCAACCGCTCGGCGTGCGGGCTCTTCTTCACCGCGGTGCCCACGAGCCAGTCGTGCACCTTCGGGGTGCGTGCCGCGCGCAGCATCGCGTCCAGCTCCGCGGGCTCGAACTCCTTGGGGCGGCAGATCAGGATCGCCACCAACCGCGCCGCGGAATCGCCGGTGTCCCACAGCGCGAGCGCGAGCTCGTGCTGCGTCTTCAGCCGCTTCGCGATCGCGCGCAGCTTCCCGAGGTTCACCCCGTGGTCGTCGCCGTGCCGCTGGTTCACGGCGCGCGCCTTCGGGTCCTCCAGCTCGGCGAGTTCGGCCATCACCTCGGCCACCGTCGTCCCGGGCACTTCGGCCTCCGATCGCGCGAGAGTGGCTGCGTCCGTCGTCGCGACCCTACGTCGCCGATCCCTGCCCGAGGGCGCGTCACCAGGTGTGATGTCCCCGATCCGGGGCCGCTTAGGCTGGTTCCATGCGGTTCGAGGGTTTCGGCGACGGCGCGGTCGAGTTCTACGAGGGCCTGGAGGCCGACAACTCCAAGGCCTACTGGGCCGACCAGCTGACCACGTATCGCGAGCACGTGCGCGCTCCGATGGAGGCGCTGCTCGCCGAGCTCGAACCCGAGTTCGCCGCCGGGGTCGGCTCGGGCGGCGCGCCCGGCAGGGGAAAGGTGTTCCGGCCGCACCGGGACGTGCGGTTCAGCGCCGACAAGGCGCCGTACAAGACCCACTGCGGGGCGGTGATCGAGGCCGGGCGCGGCGGTGGCGCCTACTACGTCGAGATCAGCGCCGCGGGAATGCTCGTCGCGGGCGGCTGCTTCCACGCCGAACCGGACCAGCTGGCCCGGTACCGGGCGGCGGTGGACGAGCCGCTGCACGGCGAGCGGTTGACGGAGATCGTCGACGCGCTGGGCCCGCGCTGGGAGCTCGCCGGCGACGTCCTCGCCACCCGGCCCCGCGGCGTGCCCGCCGACCACCCGCGCCTGGAGCTGCTGCGGCACCGCACCCTCCACGCGGTGCGGCGCTGGGAGCCGGACGACTTGCTGCACGAGCGGGGTTGCCTCGCCCGGGTGCGCAGGGGCTGGCGTGAGCTGCGCGAGCTCAACCGGTGGTGCGCCGACCACGTGGGACCGAGCGAACGGCGGCGATGATCAGCAGACCGGCCACCGCGCCGAGCACGTCGACGAGCCCGTCCGCCAGGTCGCCGCTGCGTCCGAGCGGCAGCACCGCCTGCAGGGTCTCGGACAGCGCCGCGTAGCCGATCAGCCCGGCGGCCAGCGGCAGCGGACGGACCCGGGCCGCCCGGCCCGTGCACGCCAAGGCGAGGAACAGCGCGAAGTGCACCACCTTGTCGGTGCCCGGCGGCGCCGAGGGCACCCCCGAGGCGGGGGTGAACAAGATGATCAGACTGATCGCGACGGTCGCTCCGAAGAGCAGCTGAGCGGGCCGTGGCCTGGAATGATTCAGCACCGCAAGATCCCGATCGGTTCGATTCCCGGTGGCTGCGTATTCCACGCTCGGCCGGAGAGACTAGGCTGACCCAACGTGAGTCGACGAGCCAAGATCGTTTGTACCATGGGCCCCGCCACCGCTTCATCGGAGAAGGTGGCCGAGCTCGTCAGCAGCGGAATGGACGTCGCCAGGTTGAACTTCAGCCACGGCAGCCACGGCGACCACCAGCAGGTGTACGACCTGGTTCGGGCCGCCGCCAAGGAGAGCGGCCGCGCCGTGGGCATCCTCGCCGACCTGCAAGGGCCGAAGATCCGCCTCGGCAAGTTCGCGGACGGTCCGGTCGAGTGGAACACCGGCGACGTCGTGCGAATCACGATCGACGACGTGCAAGGCACCCGCGATCGCGTTTCCACCACTTACAAGGGGTTGGCCGCCGACGCCAAGGTCGGCGACCGCGTCCTGGTCGACGACGGCAAGGTCGGCCTGACCGTCTCCGCCGTCGAGGGCAACGACGTCGTCCTGGACGTCGTCGAGGGCGGCCCGGTGTCCGACAACAAGGGCCTGTCCATGCCCGGCATGGACGTCTCGGTGCCCGCCATGTCCGACAAGGACGTTCAGGACCTGGAGTTCGCGCTGCAGCTCGGCGTGGACTTCATCGCGCTGTCGTTCGTGCGCAGCCCCGCCGACATCGACCTCGTCCACCAGGTGATGGACCGCGTCGGCCGCCGTCTTCCGGTGATCGCGAAGCTGGAGAAGCCGGAGGCCGTGGACAACCTGGAGGCCATCGTCCTGGCCTTCGACGGTGTCATGGTCGCCCGCGGTGACCTGGGCGTGGAGCTCCCCCTCGAGCACGTGCCGTTGGTGCAGAAGAAGGCGATCCGGATCGCCCGGGAGAACGCGAAACCGGTCATCGTCGCGACCCAGATGCTCGACTCGATGATCCACAACTCGCGTCCGACCCGGGCCGAGACCTCCGACGTCGCCAACGCCGTGCTGGACGGGACCGACGCGGTGATGCTCTCCGGTGAGACCAGCGTCGGCGACTACCCCATCGAGACCGTGCAGACCATGGCCCGGATCGTCGAAGCGGTCGAGGCCGGTTCGCCGACCCCGCCGCCGCTGAGCCACGTGCCGCGCACCAAGCGGGGCGTCATCTCCTACGCGGCGCGCGACATCGGGGAGCGGCTCAGCGCCAAGGCGCTGGTGGCGTTCAGCCAGTCCGGCGACACCGTGCGCAGGCTCGCCCGGTTGCACACCCGGCTGCCGCTGCTCGCGTTCACGCCGGAGGAATCCGTCCGCAGTCAGCTCTCTCTCACTTGGGGGACGGAGACGTTCCTCGTGCCTAAGGTGGACACGACCGACCAGATGGTCCGGCAGGTGGACCAGGCGATGTTGTCGCTCGGGCGGTCGCAGCGCGGGGACATGGTCGTCGTGGTGGCGGGGTCGCCGCCGGGGACCGTGGGATCCACGAACCTGATCCGGGTGCACCGCCTCGGCGAAGAAGACCACGTCTGATCCGAGCTCGGTCCCGCGACGTCGAACGGCCGCGGGCGGGAACCAGCGGCGCTTCCCGTCCCGCGCACCCCTCGATCTCGCATGAGGAGCAGAAGTGACCGAAGCGGCACGGGCCGCGGCCGCCGATCCGGCTGGCCAGCACATCGACAGCTCGGTTCCGGTGGACGTCAACGGCGTGCCGCACGGGCAGCCGGTGCTGGACCGGTTGATCGCGCTGCTGGACCTGGAGCGGATCGAGGAGAACATCTTCCGCGGGGTCAGCCCCGCCGAGTCACCGGTGCGGGTCTTCGGCGGCCAGGTCGCCGGGCAGGCGCTCGTCGCCGCCGGGCGCACGGTGCCGGAGGACCGGCCGGTGCACTCGCTGCACGCCTACTTCATCCGACCCGGTGATCCCAGCGTCCCGATCGTCTACGAGGTGGACCGCACCCGGGACGGCCGGTCGTTCACGACCCGCCGGGTGGTTGCGGTGCAGCGCGGCAAGCCGATCTTCTCGTTGTCGGCCTCCTTCCAGCTGGTGGAGGAGGGCATCGACCACGCCGAGCCGATGCCGGACGTCCCGGACCCGGAGTCCTTGCCGACCTACGGCGAGCAGGTGGGCGGCCTGCTGGCGGAACTGGGCGGGCAGGCCTATCAGCCCCGGCCGATCGACGTCCGCTACGTGACCCCTCCACCGTGGGTCAAGTCCGAGGACCGGGCGGCGCGCAGCCAGGTGTGGATGCGCGCGGACGGCACCTTGCCCGACGACGAGCTGCTGCACGTGTGCATGGCCGCGTTCGCCTCCGACCTGACCTTGCTGGATTCGGTGCTGGTGCGCCACGGCGTCTACTGGATGATGGACAAGGTCTCCGGCGCCAGCCTGGACCACGCGATGTGGTTCCACCGCCCGTTCCGCGCCGACGAGTGGTTGCTCTACGACTGCGCCTCGCCGAGCGCTTCGGGTGCGCGCGGCCTGGCGACCGGCCGGTTCTTCGCCCAGGACGGCACCCTGGTGGCCACTGTCGTTCAGGAAGGCCTGCTCCGGGTCTTGGACTGACCGGCGTCCGCTCGTGAAAGGGGGCCTCCCGCTTGGCGCGGGAGGCCCCCTTTCACGAGTGGTCAGGTGGCGCGCAGCTCGACGCGGCCCCGCCGTGTCGGCCGGGAGCGGTGGTGAACACCCGTCACGTGCTGTGCCGCGCTCATGCTCCGGCCGGGGCGGCCAGCGCGTCGGCGATCGGGGTGTCGCCGCTGGTCAGGTCGAACGCCCGGTCCAAGCTGGACGGCTCGTCGAGGGCCGCCGCGGCGACGGCCGCGACGTCCGCGCGGGGAACGGTGCGCGGTGTCCCCGGTGCGATGTCGAGCCGGTTCGCGAGCCGGACCAGCCCGGTCCCGGGGTCGTCGGTGAGGCCACCGGGGCGCAGGATCGTCCATCCCATCCCGGACTCGACGAGCGCCTGATCGGAGATCTGCTTCGCCCGCAGCACCCGGTGCAGGAATTCGGGGCCCTCGTCCGGGCGGTCCGCGAACAGCGAGGACACCTGGACGAACCGGGTGATGCCGGCCTTCTGCGCCGCCCGCACGGCGTTGATGGCGCCGTCCCGGTCCACGGCCTCGGCGAGTCCCGGCTGCGGGTCGCTGGCGGCCGCCGCGTTGATCACGACGTCCGATCCGGCGAGTGCCTCGGCCAGCTCCTCGGTCTCCGCGCGCAGGTCGGCGAGCACCGCGTCGGCACCCCGCGCCCGCACCTCCTCCAGCGCGGCCGGGCGGCGCACCGCGCCGCGCACGGTCGCGCCTCGCCCGAGCAGTTCACCCACGATCAGCGCACCGGTCTTCCCGGTGGCACCGAGCACGGTCACCAGCATCGTCATCGGCTCCTTCACTGCTTGGTTGCGAAATGGAGAGGGGCGGTACCGCCCGCGTCCCGGCGGTGGCGGGCCGCTGGTCCTGCCGACCGGCCCCCGCGCGGGACGTCGAGGTCGCGGGGGCTCAGGTCGTCCCACCGGGCGAGTGATCTGCTGCCGGGTCCAGCAGCGCGAGGTCGAGCCGGGGCGGCACGGGTCCGTAGGCGTTGGAGCGGGCGGCCCGGCGGCGCACCGCGGGGATCCGCAGCGCGGTCCGCAGCAGCAGGCCGGGGCGGAAGTCGCCGCCTTCGGCGATGACCCCGGCTACCCGGTGCTCGGTCCGGACCTGGGCCTGCTGCACCTGTTCGATCGCGGGCTCGCGGCGGCGTTGGACCTCGGCCAGCGCGGTCTCGTCCGGAGCGCGGTCCTCGCGGAGCACCGGGATGAGGACGTTCGCGGCGGTGACCGCGTCCTGGATCGCCATCAGGATCCCGTTGCCGCCCACCGGTGAGATCACGTGCGCGGCGTCGCCGAGCAGCAGCAGCCCTGGCCGGTGCCACCGCTGCACGCGGGAGATCTCCACGGACAGCAGTGTGATCTGGTCGAAGTCCGCGAGATCCTCGACCCGGTCCGCCAACCACGGCACCCGCGCGGTGAGGAAGTCGCGGATCGGTCCCACTCCGGCCCGCTTCGCGTCCGGGTAGCCGCCCTTCGGCACCGTGTAGCCGACCTGCCAGCTGTCGTCCTGGCCCAGGGTGGAGACGTAGTGGCCCGGACCGAAGTAGAGGTCGGCGTCGGCGGTGGGCGGGTCTCCGGCGCGGCGCGGGAGCCGGAACCAGAGGATGTCCGAGCTGGCTCCCAGCGAGCGGGCGGGCAGATCGGCGAGTCGGCGCATCCGGGAGAAGCGGCCGTCCGCGCCGATCACCAGGTCCGCGTCGAGCCGGTGCTCGCCCGTCTCGTCCCGGTAGCGCACCCCCTGGATCCGGCCGTCCTCCTCGACCAGTCCGGTCACCTTCGAGCCCAGCAGCAGCCGGAACCCGGGGAAGACCGTCGCCTGGTCCGCGAGGAAGTCCAGGAATCGCCACTGCGGCATCAGCGCGACGTAGGGGAACGGGCCGGGGAGCCGGCCGTAGTCGGCGGTCGTGACGGTCCCCGCGCTGGTGTGGAAGCGGAACCGGGTGGCCCGGCTGTGCTCGAGGCGCAGCAGCGGTTCGGCCAGTCCGAGCAGGTCCAGCAGCTCCAGCGTGTAGGGGTGCAGCGAGTCGCCGCGGAAGTCGCGGCGGAAGTCCGGCCGGGACTCCAGCAGCGTGACCCGCAGTCCCGCGCGTGCCATCAAGTAGGCGAGCAGCACCCCGCCTGGTCCGCCGCCTGCGATCGCGCAGTGCGGCCGGTTCGGTCCCGCCACGGTGCCCACCTGCTCTCCTCGGTCGTCGCCCGGCATCGGGGGACGATGTCGAGTCTCGGGCGGCGGGGCCGTGCGCGGCCGGGTGGCCAGCAGTCCGCCGGAATTCAAGGTAATGACGATCGTGGAGTGTGTCAACTATTGAGAGAGTGGCCGGTTGTTATGCTCTCCATCCGGAGCGGAACAGGCGCGGAGGAGTCCGGTGACCGGATCGATCGAGCAGCAGGTCCTGGAGCTGCTGCACCAGCAGGGAGTCGAGGGCGAGCGGATCTCCCAGGCGTTCGCCGCCCGCAACGGGCTGCACCCGACGGACATGCGCGCGCTCGTGCTGATCATGGAAGCGGAGCGCCGGGGGATCCCCGCGACACCGCGGGCGTTGCGTCAGGACCTGGTGCTGACCTCCGGCGCCGTCACCGCGATCGTCGACCGGCTGGAGGCCAAGCAGCACGTGCGCCGCAGCCGGGAGAGCGCCGACCGCAGGCAGGTGCGGCTGCGCCCGACGGACTCCGCGCAGGTGGTGGCCGGGGAGTACTTCGGCGCGCTGGCCGAGCGGGGGCGTGCGGTGCTCGCCGGTTTCGACCGGGCCGAGCTCGACGTGATCCACCGCTTCCTGCACGGGATGCGCGACGCCATGCGCGGCTTCAGCTCCGACGACGCCGCCCGCGGGGAAGCGGGTCCGACCGCCGCCGCGGCGGAGCCGACCGGAAGGGGCGAGCCGCTTCCGCCGTCCGGGCGTTGACCGGCCACGGACGGTTGTTTAGGTTCCCCCTGGGCACGGGCGTGCTCGACGCCCGGAAGTCTCCTTCCCGCCACGAGGGGGCGCGATGCGTCGCTGGGTTCCGGTCCTGGTCCTGATCCTCCTCGGCGTCGTCGCGGCACCGGTGGCCTCCGCGCCGGTCGTCGCGGCACCGACCCGGGCCGACGCGCTGCGGGCCGACCTGGACGAGATCCTCGCCGATCCGCGCCTGGCCGGATCGCACGCCGGGGTCGTCGTGCGCGACCCGGACAGCGGCGAGGTGCTCTACAGCAGGCGGCCGGCGCAGCGGGCGACTCCCGCCTCCACCGCGAAGTTGCTCACCGCCGCCGCGGCGCTGGCGGAGCTCGGTCCCGAGCACCGGTTCCGCACCGAGGTGCGCGCGGCCGGGCCGCAGGCGGGTCCGCTGCTGCTCGGCGACCTGCACCTGCGCGGGGCGGGCGATCCCACGATGCTCGCCGCCGACTACGACCGGCTCGCGGAGCGGGTGGCGGCCTCCGGCGTGCGCGCGGTGCGGGGCCGGTTGCTCACCGACGACACCTGGTTCGACGGGGTTCCGCTGGGCACCGGCTGGGCCTGGGACGACGAGCCCTACTACTACTCCGCCCCGGTCTCGGCGCTGACGGTCGCGCCCACCGAGGACTACGACGCGGGCACCGTCCTGCTGCGCGTGTCCCCGGCGGCTCCGGGACTGCCGGTGCGGGTGCGACCGCAGCCCGCGACGGACGCGGTCGACCTGGACGTGCGGGCCACCACCGGCGAGCCCGGGTCTGCGGCGACCCTGGCCGTGACCCGGGAGCACGGCGGTGACCGGGTGGTCGTGTCCGGTTCGCTGCCGGCGGACGCGGGGGTGGTGGAGGAGTTCACCTCGGTCCGGGACCCGAGCGCCTACGCGGCCGACGTGTTCGCCCGCGCGCTGCGCGCGCACGGGGTGACCGTGGGCGGAACCGGGTCCGGCGCGGTCCCACCGGGCGCGCGGACCCTGGCCGAGCGGGAGTCGATGCCGCTGCGCGAGCTGCTGGTGCCGTTCCTGAAGCTGAGCAACAACGGCCACGCCGAGGTGCTGGTCAAGGAGATGGGTCGGCACGCCCGAGGTGAGGGGTCCTGGCCGGCCGGGCTGGACGTGCTCACCGAACGCCTGGCGGATCTGGGCGTGGACCCGGCCGCGCTGCGGCTGGTGGACGGCTCGGGCCTGTCCGCGATGGACGCGGTGTCCCCGGCGGATCTGGCGCGGTTGCTGGAGGTGGTGCGGCGGCAGCCGTGGTTCGCGGACCTGCGGGACGCGCTGCCGGTGGCGGGCGAGCCCGACCGGATGGTCGGCGGCACGCTGCGGAACCGGATGGTCGGCACCCCGGCGGCGGGCGAGGTGCGGGCGAAGACGGGATCGCTGAGCGGGGTGACCTCGCTGGCCGGGTACGTGACGGCGGCGGACGGTCGGCCGCTGGTGTTCGCGGTGGTCTTCAACGACTTCCTCGGCGAGGCCCCGAACGATCTCGAGGACGCGATCGCGGTGCGGCTGGCCGAGTACCCGGGCCCGGCGGAGCACGCGCGCCAGGCGCCCGCCGCGCCCGCGGGTGGCGGCCCCGGAACGGGCCCGGAATCGGGCGCGGAGTGCTCGTGGACAAAGTCGTGCTGATCCGGCGATCATTGCCGGATTCGCGCCCGATAACCGCGGAGTGCGCATCCGCGATCGGCCCTGAGGGATTCTCCGATTTGATCTCGGGGAGGTCACCGGGGGTGCTCCGGGTCTCGCCTGAGTTGCCGTAGGGTCGTGTCGGCTAACGTGGCAATCGTTGGTCGTCTCGCCCGCGCATCCTGGTACTGGGGAGTTCCACGTGTCCTTCGTCAGCGATTTCCTGGCCATGATCGGCGGGCTCCCGCGTCCGCTGCTGATCCTGGTCACCGGTGCTCTGGTGCTGGGGGAGTGCACGATCGGCCTGGGTTTCCTGGTCCCGGGTGAGAGCGGTCTCCTGGTCGCTTCGGCGGCCGTGACCGATATCGGCTTTTTCTTCGTCTTGTCGCTGACCGTGGCGTTGTGCGCGGTGATCGGTGACAACATCGGTTTTTTCCTGGGACGTCGATATGGTGCGCGGGTCCGGGAGACGCGAATGGTCGCGAAGCTCGGTGTTCGCCACTGGGACCGGGCGTGCCGGATGTTGCGCAGGTACGGCATCGGGGCGGTGTTCGTCGCGCGGTTCCTGCCGGTGGTGCGCACCCTGGTCCCGGTCTCGGCGGGCACCAGCGGTCTGGGCTACTGGCGCTTCCTGGCGACCTCGGTGGTCGGGGCGACGGCGTGGTCGATGCTGCACGTGGGCATCGGCTGGGCCGCCGGGACCTCGGCGAAGTACGTCGAGCACCTGCTCGGCCGCGCGAGCGGCATCGTGCTGGGCGTGCTCGTGCTGGCGGGGATCGGGTTCTGGCTGTGGCGGCGGCGTTCCCGCCGGGCGGCCGAGGACGCCGCTCCCGCTGCCGAGCAGGCGGAGGAACCGGCCCAGCAGCGGGCGGCCTGAGGCGGCGCCGGTCGAGGCGGTCGCCGCAGAGGGGGCGCGGGAACGGCGCGAAGGGGTGCTCGTCGCCGTGCGGCCGTTCGAGGACGAGACCGATCCGGCGGCGCGCGAGGCGGACACCGGGCTTCCCGCCCGCGAGGTGCGGCAACGCCCCGGAGCGCCGCGCTCCGGGCCCGGTCAGCGCGCCGTCTCGCGCTCGGAGCGGCCGGTACCGGCGAAGGCGGGTCCGGCGAGGAACCACACCGCGATGACGATGCCGAGCAGGGCCAGCGTGCTCCAGCACGGGTGCTGGGCGACTTCCTCGGCGGTCGCCGGGACGGCGAAGCCGTCGATCGCGATCAGCGCCAGCAGCAGCGGGGCGGCGATGGCTCCGGCGAGCACGACGCGCAGCCACTCCAGCCAGAGCGCGCGGACCGCCGCCCGCGAGCCGGGCGCGGGTGGTGCCGGAGCCGGAACGCCCCGGAAGTGGCGGCGGAACCGGACGTCCGCCCAGGCGATCGTGGCGCGGCCGAAGGCGACCGTGCAGCCGAGGTACACGGCGGCGAGGGCGTGCGCGCGGGTCGGCTCGGCACCGGCGGCTAGGTCGAGGACGACGAGCGCGACCAGCAGGACGTCGACCGCGGGCACGCCGCGCAGCAGCCAGGTGCTCAGCGCGGGGCGCCGCGCCGCGTAGCGCGCGAGCAGGCCGGCGACCAGCAGCGCCCAGAACGCGGCTTCGGCGGTGAGAATGGCGGCGACCACGGCGCTCTCCTCGGCAGGTGGGGCTCAACCGCCCAGCGGGCGGTCGAACAGGTAGGACTCCAGCAGCGCGCCCGCCTCCTCGCGCGTGAGCAGCGCGGGCGCGGTGAGGAGTTCGAAGGTGAGGCCGTCGACGAAGGCGTTGAGCCCGGCGGCCGCCCGATCGGGATCGGTGTCGGCGGGCAGCTGCCCGAGGTCGACCAGCCCGTCGACGACCTCGCGGAGGAAGCCGCGCACCTCCAGCGCTTGATCGGCCACCGCGGCGGCCAGCGCCGGGGCGAAGCGCGACCGGTGCACGAACTCCAGCCAGATGCCCAGCTCGCGGGCGGTGTCCTCGCGCAACGGCAGGAGTTCGCCGAGCATCGCCAGCGCGCGGCGGCGCGGGTCGGGCTCCCCGGCCGCGCGTCGCACGCGCTCGCCGACCCGTTCGGACAGGGAGCGGAGCGCGAACTCGTGCAGCTGCGCCTGGGTGTCGAAGAAGTGGCGCACGGAGCCGGTGGCGAGCCCCGCCTCTGCGGCGACCTTGCGGACGGAGGCCTCGTCGAGGCCGCCGCGGTCGAGGATGCGCCAGACCGCGTCGACGATCACCCGTCGCCGCTGTTCCCGATCCACCGTCCGCGACACGCCCAGCAAACTAACACAGCTGTACTAGTTCGGGTCAGTTTCGGGTGGTGACCCGGCCGCCGCTGAGCTGGTGCACCGCGCGACTCACCTCGCGGGGCCGCAGCCCGGTTCCCGCGAGCGTGAGGGCGAGCCGGTCGGTCCCGGCGCACTCGCCGAGCGGCCCGCCCCAGTCGTCGACGTCGATCACCACGTAGGGCGAGCCCGAGCGGTGGGTGCGCAACCGCACCTGCCGGACCGAGGACCAGGGCGCGGAGTAGGTGCCCGCGGCGGAGGCGTAGGTGACGCCGAGGTCGGTCAGCGCGAGCTGCAGGTGCAGCATCTCCCGGTTGATCCGCCGCCAGCGCAGCTGCGCGCGGGTCGCGTAGCAGCTGCAGAGCACGGCGACGACGGGGACGAGCACGAGCCACCGGGAGGCGTCGTCGGCCCAGGACCACCACAGCACCGCGGCGCCGGTGCAGGCTGCGGCGTTGGCGATCTGGACGAGCACCACGAGCAGTCCGTCCCGCTGGATGCTGCGTTCTTGCTGCGCGCTCCGGCTGATCACCAGCACGCGGGAGGCCGGGTGCATGAGGCCGATCTTGCACCGGACAGCGGGGGTGGTGAACCCCGCGTCCGGCGGAACCGGTCTCGGTCGTTCGACGCAGGAGGGCCGCACCGGAGTTCCCGGCGCGGCCTTCCCGCGCGGGTGCGACTCAGAGCCGGGCGGTGTCCTCGCTCGGCGCCGCGTTCTTGCGCCGGGACGTGACGTAACCGATCGCCAGGGCGATGACCAGCGGCGGGGTCATGTACAGCGCGATGCGGGTGTCCTCGTCGAAGCCGAGCAGGACCACGACCACGGCGAGGAACGCGAGCACCACGTAGTTGGAGTACGGCGCCCAGGGCATCCGGAAGGTGTTCGCCCGGATCGCACCGCGCGCGACCTCGCGGCGGAACCCGAGGTGCGCGATGACGATCATGCCCCAGGTGAACAGGGCGCCGACCGTGCTGGCGCTGGTGATGTAGGTGAACGCCTGCTCCGGGGCGAGGTAGTTCAGCGCCACGCCCAGCAGCATCGCGACGAAGGTGACCGCGATGGCCCGGGAGGGCACGGCCCGGGAGGAGAGCCTGCCCACCGCGTTCGGCGCGTGCCCGTCCTCGGAGAGCGTTCGCAGCATGCGGCCGGTGGAGAAGATGCCGCTGTTGCAGGAGGAGAGCGCGGCGGTGATCACCACGAAGTTGATGATCCCGGCCGCGGCGGGGATGCCGATGAGCGCGAACGCCTGCACGAAGGGGCTGCCCTCGGTGCTGAAGCGGGTCCACGGCACCAGCGCGGTGAGAGCGGCCAGCGCGCCCACGTAGAAGATCAGGATCCGCCACATCACGGCGTTGATCGCCTTCGGCAGCACCTGCTGGGGGTTCTTGCTCTCGCTGGCGGTCTGCCCCACCATCTCGACGCCGATGAAGGCGAACATGACGATCTGGAACGCGAGCAGCGCGGAGGTGGGGCCGTTGGGGAAGAAACCGCCGTGCGACCAGATGTTGGTGACCGAGGCGGTGGCGCCCGCGTCGCTGAAGCCGAAGATCAGGATCAGCACCACGAGCACGATCATCGAGACGATCGCGACGACCTTGATCAGGGCGAACCAGAACTCGAACTCGCCGAACAGCTTCACCGCGATGAGGTTGACCCCGCTGAGCACGACGAGCGCTCCCAGGGCGGGGATCCACTGCGGCAGGCCGGGGAACCAGAACTGGAAGTACTCGCCCACGGCGGTGATCTCGGCCATGCCGGTCACGATCCACACCACCCAGTAGCCCCAGCCGGTCGCGAACTTCGCCCACGGGGCGATGAACTCGCCCGCGTACTCGGCGAAGGAGCCGCTGACGGGGCGGTGCATCAGCAGCTCGCCGAGCGCCCGCATCACGAAGAAGATCATCGAACCGGCGATGGCGTAGATGAGCATCAGCCCGGGGCCGACCTGGTTCAGCGCTTTGCCGGACCCGAGGAACAGGCCCACGCCGATCGCCCCGCCGATGGCGATCATGTTGATGTGCCGGTTGCTCAGTTCCTTGCGGTATTCCCCGGGTGCGGGCTCGGTCATGGTCGTGCTCCTGCGAAGGGAAGAGGGGAACGTGCGGAACGGTACTGTGCCACGTTCTGTTCCGGTCTTCTCGTCAGGATCGGTTTCGTGATCGCGAGTGGGCAACGGTGGCGATCTGGTGCAGAACGTGCTTTTCGGTCGTGTGGCCTGCGATGATGACCAGATCAAATCTGCTGGTAGGTCGATCGGTGGTATGTCGGGAACGGCGAACGCCGCATTCCCTCGGGAATGCGGCGTTCGCGTGTTCCTCGCGCGTCGCGAGAATTGATCCTCGCGACACCCTCTCACAGGTCGGGGTAGAGGGGGAATTTGGTTGCGAGGGTGTCGACGCGGTGGTGGAGGTGTGT
>NZ_JBJZOI010000028.1:0-69304 GCF_047200635.1 Saccharopolyspora antibiotica
CCCCCCCCCCCCCCCCCCCCCCCCCCCCCCGAGCCCGTCGAGCGAGCGACGCGGAGCGGAAAGATCACGAAGTTGCCCGAGCCCGCGCCGACTGGTCGTAGGGTGGGCCCGTGAGCCCAGCGCAGCCGAACGGCGAGACCGAGTTGACCCGCGGTCGCCACCAGTTCGAGACCCTCTCCTCCCAGGACGTCTACGTCGGCAAGATCCTGGCGTTGCGCGCCGACGAGGTCGCCATGCCCGGCGGCGGGCGGGCCCGCCGCGAGGTCGTCGAGCACCTCGGCGCCGTGGCCGTCGTCGCGCTGGACGAGGACGACCAGGTCGTCCTGATCCACCAGTACCGCTACCCGCTGGGGCGGCGGCTCTGGGAGTTGCCGGCCGGCCTGCTCGACGTGGCGGGGGAGGCCCCGGTGCGCACCGCTCAGCGCGAGCTGGCCGAGGAGGTCGGGCTCGCGGCCGAGGAGTGGTCCGTCCTGGTGGACGTCGCCTCGTCCCCGGGGTTCACCGACCAGAGCGAGCGGGTGTTCCTGGCGCGTTCGCTCAGCGAGGTGGGACGTCCGGCCGCGGAGGGGGATGAGGAGGCGGACCTGGTGATCCGGCGCGTCCCCTTCGACGCGGCGGTGCGGATGGCGCTGGACGGCGAGATCGTGAACGCGGCCGCCGTCGCGGGCCTGCTGGCCGCGCAGGCGGTGCGTGCGGGAACCGCGACGCTTCGGCAGGCGTCGGCGCCGTGGCTCGACCGCCCGACCCGGCTGAGCCAGCGGCTGCACGGTTAGTCCGCGACCGGTGGGGCGCCGCGAACCCGCCGCGGTGGGCGGCTCGCGCCCTCAGGAGGTCAGCGCGCGGCCGTGCGCATCGGTGCTCTCGGTGCTGAGCAGGACGATGCCGTCGACCACGCACCAGATCATGGCGGCGAGGCTGCCCAGTCCGCAGGTGAGCAGGCCGCCGAGGGTGAACAGCAGCAGCTGGCCGACCGCGATCCCGGTGTGGCCCGTGTAGAACCGCCCGATGCCGAACGGCAGCAGGATCTGCAGCAGTCCCGCCGCGAGCCGGGACTTGTCCGACCACACCTGCGGTTGCTGGGGGTGCGGCATCGGGCCCGGCGGCATCGGTCCTGGCGGCATCGGGCCCGCCGCGGACGGGGCGTGCGGTGCCGCGCGGTTCATCGGCCGCGGGTGCGGGAGGTCGGTGAACAGGTCCGCCAGGTCGTTCCAGGTGAGCGAGCGGGTGGCTCGGTCGACCCGTTCCTCGTACTCGCTCAAGCTCAGCCTGCTCAGCGAGTAGTGCTCGCCGAGCGCTTGGATGGCCTGCGCGCGCTCGTGGTCGCCGATGCGCAGCTGGCCGGAATCGTACGGTGAACTCACATTGATCAGATTAGTCGAACCGGGTTCCGGAGCGCTGGGAAACGGCGGGAGAACTGACGTGCGTTCGGAGCAATTCACCTTGGTCCGTTCTCCGCTCCCCGATGCGAACGATCGCGTCCCGGGGGCGAGCCCTAAGCTGCGGCCCGATCGTCCGCGCGCAGAGGAGTGGCTGTGAAGGCCTTCGAGGACCTCCCGGGAGGAGTGGCCACCGCGTGCGCCGGTTTCCTGGACCACTTGGCGGTGGAACGGGGAAGCGCGCGCAGCACGTTGGACTCGTATTCGCGCGATTTGCGCCGTTACGGGAAATACCTGGCCGAGGCCGGGGTGCGGACCCTGCGCGAAGTCGGTGCCGGGCACCTCGCCTCCTTCACCGCCGAACTGCGGGAGGGGACGGCGGAGCACGCACCGCTGGCCCCCTCCTCGGCGGCGCGGGCCCTGGTCGCGGTGCGCGGACTGCACCGGTTCGCGCACGCGGAGGGCTGGGTCGAGACCGACGTGGCCCGCGAGGTCTCCCCGCCCAGTCCGGCGCGGCGGTTGCCGAAGGCCCTGCCGGTGGCCGAGGTGCTCCGCCTGCTCGACGGCGCGGACGGCCGGGACGTGCGCGGGCTGCGAGACCGGGCGCTGCTGGAGCTGCTGTACTCCACGGGCGCCCGGATCTCGGAGGCCGTGGGGCTCGACGTGGACGACCTCGACTCCGACGAGCGCACCGCGCTGCTGCGCGGCAAGGGCGGGCGGCAGCGGCTGGTGCCGATCGGACGCCCGGCGCTGGAGGCGGTGCAGGCCTACCTGGTGCGCGGTCGGCCGGTGCTGGCGACCCGAGGCCGGGGCAGCGCGGCGGTGTTCCTGAACTCGCACGGCGGCCGGTTGTCCCGGCAGAGCGCCTGGAACGCGCTGAAATCCGCCGCGGAAAGGGCGGGGATCGCCGGTTCGGTCTCCCCGCACGTCCTGCGCCATTCCTTCGCCACGCATCTGCTGGAGGGCGGCGCGGATGTCCGGGTCGTGCAGGAATTGCTCGGTCACGCCTCGGTCACCACGACGCAGGTCTACACGCTGGTGACGGTGAACACGCTGCGCGAGGTCTACGCGACGGCCCATCCGCGGGCGCTCCGGGGCGATACTTGAACCCGATGGAGTGGGGCGGCGCGCAATTCGCACGTGCACGGCGAGGCGCGTTGCCGCAGGTAGTGAACGCCACTTAGGCTGCGCTCGATCGGTAAGATCGTCGTCGCCAGACAAGGAGTCCTAGCGCCATGTCGACACCGCAGCCCTCCGCCGAAGGGCGGTCCCGGGGCGCGGTCGACCTGAGCATCGCCCCGCACAAGCCCGCCGCCTCGGGAACCGAGGCCGAGCTGTCGCCGGATGGCAACATCGGCCCGACCGGCCGCCCGCGCAAGCACATCCCGGAACCGCCGCTGCTGGACCGGCACGGGCCCGCCTCGGTGCTGGCCATGTGCAACCAGAAGGGCGGCGTCGGCAAGACGACGTCGACGATCAACCTGGGCGCCGCGCTCGCCGAGTACGGGCGCCGGGTGCTGCTGGTGGACTTCGACCCGCAGGGCGCGCTCTCGGTCGGCCTGGGCGTGCAGCCGCACCAGCTGGATCAAACGATCTACAACGTCATCATGGAGCGGGGGGTCGACGTCCGGGACGTGGTGATGCGGACCAGCGTCGAGGGCATGGACCTGCTGCCGAGCAACATCGACCTGTCGGCCGCCGAGGTGCAGCTGGTCGCCGAGGTGGGGCGCGAGCAGACCCTGCAGCGGGTGCTGTTCCCGGCGATGAAGGAGTACGACTTCGTCCTGGTGGACTGCCAGCCCTCGCTCGGCCTGCTCACGGTGAACGCCCTGGCGGCCGCGGACGGTGTGATCATTCCGCTGGAGTGCGAGTTCTTCAGCTTGCGCGGGGTGGCGCTGCTGATCGACACGATCGAGAAGGTGCAGGAGCGGCTGAACCCGAAGCTGGAGATCAGCGGCATCCTGGCCACCATGTTCGACCCGCGCACGCTGCACTCCCGCGAGGTGATGGCGCGGGTGGTGGAGGCCTTCGGCGACGTGGTCTTCGACAGCGTCATCAACCGCACGGTGCGGTTCCCGGAGACCACGGTGGCGGGGGAGCCGATCACGCGCTGGGCGCCGCGATCCGCCGGTGCGCAGGCGTACCGCTCGCTGGCTCGCGAGGTGATCGCGCGGTGAACGCTCCCGTGCGGCGGGGGAGGGCCGCGTGAGGCGTCGCGCCGAGCTGCCGGGAGCTTCGGAGCTGTTCCGCACCACCGCCGCGCCCGCCGCCGGGCCGCCCGCGCGGCCCGGTCCGGAGGAGCCCCGGGGCGACGCGCGCTCGAGGTCGGGGTCGGGGCGCCGCAAGCACGATGCGAAAATCACCGTGTACGTCTCCGATGAGGAGTTGCTGGCGTTGGAACAGGCCCGGCTCGCGCTGCGCGCTGAGCACGGCATCGCGGTGGATCGTGGCAGGGTCGTTCGTGAAGGGGTGGCCATGCTGCTCGCGGATCTCGATGCGCGCGGTGCGGATTCGGCTTTGGTGCGCGGCTTGCGGCAGGAGGAAGGCGAGTGACCGACTCCGCGTCCGGCGGGGTCGATGCGGTTCCGGTTCTTGAGCAGCCCGCTGCCGACCAGGCGGGCTCCGAACCCGCGCGCACCGGCTTCACCGTGCGGCTGGACAACTTCGAGGGCCCGTTCGACCTGCTGCTGCAACTGATCTCGCAGCACCAGCTCGACGTCACCGAGGTCGCGCTGCACAAGGTCACCGACGAGTTCATCTCGTACATCAAGGCGCTCGGGGAGGGGTGGGACCTCGACGAGACCACCGAGTTCCTGGTCGTCGCCGCGACGCTGCTGGATTTGAAGGCCGCCCGGTTGCTGCCCGCGGCCGAGGTGGAGGACGAGGAGGACCTGGCGCTGCTGGAGGCGCGGGACCTGCTGTTCGCGCGGCTGTTGCAGTACCGGGCGTACAAGCAGGTCGCCGCGCTGTTCGGCGAGCTGGAGGCGGGAGCCCTGCGGCGGTATCCCCGTTCGGTGGCCCTGGAGCCCCGGTTCGAGGGCCTGCTGCCCGAGGTGATGATCGGAGTGGGCCCGCAGCGGCTGGCCGAGATCGCCGCAGCGGTGTTCCGGCCCAAGCCGCCTCCCGAGGTGTCGCTGGACCACATCCACCAGCACCAGGTCTCGGTGCGCGCGCACGCGGCGGTGCTGCGGGTGCGGTTGGCGGAGCTGGGGGTGGCGGACTTCTCGACGCTGGTGGCCGACTGCGAGCACACCGTGGAGATCGTGGCGCGGTTCCTGGCGCTGCTGGAGCTGTTCCGGGAGAAGGTGCTCGCGTTCGAGCAGGAGGATCCGCTGGGGGACCTGGTCGTGCGATGGGTCGGCGGCAGCCTCGACGAAGCGCGGGCCGCGGCCGAGAGCGACCGGCGCAGCGCGAACGACGAGGAATACGGGTGAGGGAAGTGCACGAGGACGCGTCCGGTGAGGCGGCCGAGGTCGAGCGGGGCCGGGAGGCTCAGGCGGTTCCGGACTCCGAGGGGAGAGCGGAGCCGCGGGAGTCCCAGGAGCCGCGGGAGTCCCAGGAGCCGCGGGAGCCCCAGGAGGTGCCGGAGCCCCAGGAGGCCGGGCCCGGTGCCGGAGAGGTGCCGGAGTCCGCCGAGCGGGCACCGGCGGAATCCGGCGCGCGGACGCCGCCGGACCTGACCTCGGACGCGGCCCTGGACTCGGCGCTGGAGGCGTTGTTGCTGGTGGTGGACGTCCCGGCCGGGGAGGAGCTGCTGGCCGACACGCTGGACCAGCCGGTCGCCCGGATCCGCGACGCGCTGCGGCGGCTCGCGGCCGGGTACGAGGAGTCCGCCCGCGGGATCGACCTGCGGCGGGTCGGTGAGGGCTGGCGGTTCTACACCCGCGAGGTCTACGCGCCTTACGTGGAGCGCTACCTGCTGGACGGGCAGCGGGCCAAGCTGACCAGAGCCGCGCTGGAGACCCTCGCGGTGATCTCCTACCGGCAGCCGGTGACGCGCGCGCGGGTCGCCGCGGTACGCGGTGTCAACGTCGACGGCGTCATCCGTACCCTGGTGGGGCGCGGCCTCGTGGAAGAGGCCGGTACCGACCCGGAGACCGGCGGGTACCTGTACTGCACGACGGAGCTGTTCCTGGAGCGGCTCGGATTGTCGTCGCTGAAGGAACTGCCGCCGTTGGCTCCCCTGTTGCCTGAAGTGGATACGATCGACGATGTCTGAACACCGCGCCCCGGCTTCTTCGTCCGCTGCGGACGCGCAGCCGGAGGGCATCCGGCTGCAGAAGGTGCTCTCCCGGGCGGGCGTGGCGTCGCGCCGCGCCGCCGAGGGAATGATCACCCAGGGCCGCATCGAGGTGGACGGCGAGGTCGTCACCGAGCTCGGGCGCCGGGTGGACCCGGAGCGCTCGGTGATCCACGTGGACGGCACCCGGGTCGTGGTGAACGACGACGTGCAGCACCTGATGCTGAACAAGCCGACGGGCATCCTCTGCTCCATGTCCGATGACCAGGGTCGGCCGTGCATCGGCGACTACCTGCGGGAGCGGGACGGCAAGCTGTTCCACGTGGGTCGGCTGGACGTCGACACCGAGGGCCTGCTGCTGATCACGAACGACGGCGAGCTGGCGCACCGGCTGATGCACCCCTCGTACCAGGTCCTCAAGACCTACCTCGCCGAGGTGCCGGGTCCGATCGCGAAGGACCTGGGCAAGCAGCTGCGGCAGGGCGTGATGCTGGACGACGGTCCGGTGAAGCTGGACCGGTTCAGCCTGGTGGACGTCAACCAGGGGCGCGCGCTGGTCGAGCTGGTGCTGCACGAGGGCCGCAAGCACGTGGTGCGGCGGTTGCTGGAGCACGCCGGCCACCCGGTGCAGCGTCTGGTGCGCACCGCGATCGGTGAGGTGCGGCTGAACAACGAGCGTCCCGGCGCGATCCGCAAGCTGGATCGCAAGGAGGTCGGCTCGCTCTACCGCGCCGTCGGCATGTGATCTTCGAAAGCGCCGCGCGACCGGGGGCGTTTTCGCGTGCGTCGTTCAGTGATCGCGATTGCTTCAGTGTCGAGTGAAATTAATCGGTGAAGGCCGGAACACCGAACAGGCCGGGAACCCGCGAGGGGTTCCCGGCCTGATGTCGTGGGGAGTTCGGCCGTCAGGCCTTGGCCACCTTGTTGCGGGAGACCAGCCGCCGCGTCACCGGCTCGACGACGCGCGCCGCCACCGGGCCCAGGATCGCCATCAGCAGCACGTAGGCCGTCGCCAGGGCCGCCAGCTCCCCGGAGACCGCACCGGAGCTCACCGCGAGCCCGGCGATGACGATGGAGAACTCGCCGCGGGCCACCAGCGCCGCGCCGGCGCGCGCCCGGCCCATCTTGCCGATGCCCTGCGAACGGGCCGCGAACCAGCCGGTTCCGATCTTCGTGACAGCGGTGACGATGGCCAGCAGCAGCGCGAAGCCCAGCACCGGCGGGATCTTGGACGGATCCGTGTTGAGCCCGAACACCACGAAGAAGACCGCGGCGAACAGGTCGCGCAGCGGTTCGAGCATCCGGGTGGCGTTCTGCGCGGTGGATCCCGAGATCGCGATGCCCAGCAGGAACGACCCGACCGCGGCCGAGACCTGGAGCTCGGACGCGATCCCGGCGACCAGCAGGGCCGAGCCCAGCAGCCGCAGCAGGAAGACCTCGGGATCAGGGCTGTCGATCAGCGCGGAGACGTAGCGGCCGAACTTCAGCGCCACCACGAGCACGATCGAGATGACGATCAGCGAGATGCCGACGGCCGTCAACCCGCCGAGCAGGCTCACCCCGCCGAGAACCGCGGTGAGGATCGGCAGGTAGACGGCCATCGCCAGGTCCTCGAAGACCAGGATCGACAGCACCACCGGAGTTTCGCGGTTACCGAGCCGCCCCAGGTCGCCCAGGACCTTCGCGATGATTCCGGATGAAGAGATGTAAGTGACGCCAGCCATGGTCAAGGCACCGATGGGGCCCCAGCCCAGCATGAAGGCGACGATCGCGCCGGGTGCCGCGTTGAGCACCAGGTCGACCAGACCCGCCAGCCAGGAGCGCCGGAGTCCCGTGACGAGTTCGCCCGCCGAGTACTCCAGCCCCAGCAGGAGCAAGAGCAGCACCACGCCGATTTCGGAGGCCAGGTGCGTGAACGGTTCGATTCCGTGCAGCGGTATTAAGCCGCCGGTTCCGAACGCGATCCCGCCCACGAGGTACAGCGGGATCGGGGAGATGCCGATTTTCCAGGCAAGGCGGCCGAGTACACCGAGACCGAAGAACACCGCTCCCAGTTCGATGAGGGAGATCGCCGTGTCGTGCAACAGTGTTTCCTCTCGCCCTGTCCGAGTACCTGTTCAGTTGTTCCCCGCACTTGGGCGCACGGGGTCTCGCGCCCGGGAGCGGGGCTCCTGGGCGCTGAGTGCGGACGACCTTGTCCTCCGGGGCGTCAGCCCCGTTCGAGGATTTCGCTCGCGGCCCGGAGGCCTTCAGCGGTGCCGACCACGACCACCAGGTCGCCGGCGCTGAACTCGAAGTCGGGACGCGGCGACGGGTGCACGGTCCCTCCGCGGACGACGGCGACGGTCGACGCCGTCGTGCGGGTGCGCATCTCGGTGTCGCCGAGGGTGCGCCCGTCGTACGGCGAGCCCTCGTTCACCGGGAGCTGCCAGGTGTTGATCCCGGCGACCTCTCGGTGCTGCTCGCTCAGGCGCGCCACCAGCTGAGGGGCGCCGAGGAGGTTCGCGAGGGTGTTGGTCTCCTCGGCGGTGAGACCGGCCGAGGCGGCGACCTTGTCCGGGTCGTCGCTGCCCGAGACGATCAGCTCGAAGCGTCCGTCGCGGTACGTGATCACACCGATCCTGTGCCCGGAACGCGTGTTGAAGTCCTGTTGGGTCCCGAGTCCCGGAAGCGGGGTCACTGTGACGTCCACGTGTTCGAGCCTAATACACGAACTGCTGCCTTCGTGCTGCGCCTCGGACGAACCGGTGACTTTTGGACACGATGGCGGGAGTCGGACGCACCGGGTCAGCGGTGTGCCGCCGTTCGTGGACCAAGTGGGGGTCCGATCGGTGGAGCAGGCACAATGAGTGGTTGGTCCGGCGGTTCCTCGGCCGGTGGCGACTAAGGAGGAGACTCGACGTGGCAGACGCCGAGCTTCGTGGGGTGGTGGCCCTCGACGGCCCCTCGGGTACCGGGAAGTCCACCGTGGCCCGAAAGCTGGCGGCGGCGCTGTCGGCGTCGTACCTCGACACCGGCGCGATGTACCGGGCCGTGACGCTCGCGGTGCTGCGCGCCGGGATCGAGCTCGCGGACGAGGCGGCGGTGGCCGCGCAGGCCGCGGCCTCGCTGCCGGTGATGGGCACGGACCCGGAGCTGCCGACGGTGGTGCTGGGCGGCGAGGACGTCTCGCGGGAGATCCGCGGCCCGGAGGTCACCGGTGCCGTCTCGGCCGTCTCGGCGGTGGCGCGGGTGCGCGAGCTGCTGGTCGAGGAGCAGCGCAGGATCATCCGGGAAGCGCTGGCGGCGCCGGGCGGCGTGGTCGTGGAAGGACGCGACATCGGCACGGTCGTGGCCAGGGACGCGGAGCTGAAGGTGTACCTGACCGCTTCCTCGGAGGCCCGCGCGCGGCGCCGCAGCGATCAGGACGTGGCCGCTGGGCGTTCCGCCGATCTGGCCCGGACCCACGCCGACGTGCAGCGGCGGGACGCGTTCGACTCGGGCCGCGCGGTGTCGCCGCTGCGGATGGCCGAGGACGCGGTGGAGCTGGACACGACCGAGCTGGACGTGGCGGGCGTGCTGGCGCGGCTGGGTTCGATGGTGCGGGCGCGGGGGCTCGCCGCCGGCGTGGAGCCGACGCGGTGAGCGGGCTGGATCTGCCGGAGGGCGCGTCGCGCCGGTTGCAGCGGGCGGCCCGGTGGATCGGGCCCTTCGTGGTGCGGTTGCCGTACCGGTTGCGCGTGCACCACCGGGAGCGCGTGCCGGAGAGCGGGCCGCTGGTGCTGGTGGCCAACCACAGTTCGCTGATGGACGGGCCGGTGCTGTTCGCTACTGTGCCGCGCTCCTCGGTGTTCCTGATCAAGCAGGAGATGTTCCGCGGTCTGCTGGGCCGGGTGCTGCGCGGCATCGGGCAGATCCCGGTGCGCCGGGGCGAGCCGGACCGGACTCCGCTGCTGGCGGCGGTGCGGGTGCTGCGCGCGGGCGGGCTCGTCGGGGTGTTCCCGGAGGGGACTCGCGGTGCGGGTGAGGTGGACAGCGCGCAGCACGGGGCGGCGTGGCTGGCGCGCAGCTCGGGGGCGCGGGTGCTGCCGGTGGCGTGCCGGGGCACGCGCCGTCCCGTCGGACGGGGCCGTAGGCTTCGTCCCAGGGTGGACGTGCTGTTCGGCGAGCCGGTGGTGGTGGCGGCGGCCAAGGGGCGCGCCGGGTTGACGGCAGCGACCGAGCAGGTCCGCGACGAGCTGGTGGGGCTGATCGCCGAACTGGACGGGCTGATCGCCGGGACCACCGGAAATGACGACGTGAGAGGGAAACGAGCGTGACCGAGGAGTCGGTGGGCCGCCCGGACGATGCGGGTGCACCGCTGGACGGCGGCCTGGACGGGACGTGGTCGGACGAGGCCGAGTGGTCTGAGTTCGACGGTGTCGAGGGTGATGAGGACAGCGCCGAGGGCGGTCCGCAGCCGGTGCTGGCGGTGGTCGGCAGGCCCAACGTGGGCAAGTCGACGCTGGTGAACCGGCTGCTCGGGCGCCGGGAGGCGGTCGTGCAGGACATGCCGGGCGTGACCCGGGACCGGGTCGCCTACGACGCGCTGTGGAACGGCCGCCGGTTCACGGTGGTGGACACGGGTGGCTGGGAGCCGAGCGCGAAGGGGCTGCAGGCCTCGGTGGCGGCCCAGGCGGAGATGGCGATGTCCACGGCGGACGCGGTGCTGCTGGTGGTGGACGCCCAGGTCGGGGCGACGGCGACGGACGAGGCCGTGGCCCGGGTGCTGCGCCGGTCGAAGCGGCCGGTGCTGCTGGCGGCGAACAAGGTCGACGACGAGCGGATCCTCGCGGACGCGTCGACGCTGTGGTCGCTCGGGCTGGGTGAGCCGCGGCCGATCAGCGGTCTGCACGGGCGCGGGTCGGGTGACCTGCTGGACGCGGTGCTGGACGTGTTCCCGGACGTGCCGCACGAGCAGTTCGGCACCACCGGAGGGCCGCGCCGGGTGGCGCTGGTGGGCAAGCCGAACGTCGGCAAGTCGAGCCTGCTGAACCGGTTGACCGGTGAGCAGCGCGCGGTGGTGGACGACGTCGCGGGCACCACGGTGGACCCGGTGGACTCGCTGGTGGAGCTCGACGGCGAGGTGTGGCGGTTCGTGGACACCGCCGGGCTGCGCAAGCGGGTGCGCACGGCGAGCGGCACGGAGTACTACGCCTCGTTGCGGACGAAGGCGGCGATCGAGGCGGCTGAGGTGGCGGTGGTGCTCATCGACGCCTCCGAGCCGTTGACCGAGCAGGACCTGCGGGTGATCGGGATGGTCATCGAAGCGGGCCGGGCGCTGGTGCTGGTGTGCAACAAGTGGGATCTGGTCGACGACGACCGCAGGCGGAAGCTCGACAAGGAGCTGGACCGCGAGATGATCCGGGCTCGCTGGGCCGAGCGGGTGAACGTGTCGGCGGAGACGGGTCGTTCGGTGGCGAAGCTGGCGCCGGCGCTGCGGACCGCGCTGGAGTCCTGGGACACCCGCGTGCCGACCGGCAGGCTCAACGCTTGGCTGTCGGACCTGGTTTCGGCGAGTCCGCCGCCGGTGCGCGGCGGCAAGCAGCCGAAGATCCTGTTCGCGACGCAGGCGCACCCGCGTCCGCCGACGCTGGTGCTGTTCACGACCGGTTTCCTGGAGGCCGGGTACCGGCGGTTCGTGGAGCGCCGGTTCCGCGAGGAGTTCGGGTTCACCGGAAGCCCGGTGCGGATCTCGGTGCGGGTGCGGGAGCGCAAGGACGGGCGCAAGGCGCGCCGCTGAACGGACGAGCGGTCGGGTACTGCACGCAGACCAAGATTGCGTTGCCGATAGCCTTCGGTCAGCCCTGTGCGCGAGGGAGGTGACCGGGGGTGCGTGTGGACTCCGCCGCGGATGGTTCCGCGGCGCGGCCGATCCGCTTGGTGCTGGCCGACGACGAGGTGATGTTGCGGCGCGGCCTGCGGGTGCTGCTGGAGCACGCCGGCCTGATCAAGGTCGTCGCCGAGGCGGGCACGGGTGATGAGCTGCTGTCGGTGGTGCGCACGCATCAGCCGGACGTGGCGCTGATCGACGTGCAGATGCCGGGCAAGGACGGGTTGGCCGCGTTGCGGGAGCTGCGCGGTCTGCCGCGTCCGCCGGTGTCGGCGGTGTTGACGACGTTCGATCTGGACGACTACGTGGCCGAGGCGTTGCGCTCGGGGGCGCACGGTTTCCTGCTGAAGGACGCGGAGCCGGACGCCTTGGTGCGCGCGGTGCAGGACCTGGCCGCCGGTGGTGCGGTGCTGGACCCGCGGATCGCGGTGCGGTTGTTGCCCCGATTCCGCTCGTTGAGCGATTCGGCGCACGAGGTGCGGCTGGTGCGGACGTTGTCGGCGCGGGAGCGTCAGGTGCTGGAGCTGCTGGGCGCGGGTCGTTCCAACGCGCACATCGGGGAGCAGCTGGGGTTGACCGAGGCGACGGTGAAGAGCTACGTCTCGACGGTGTTGAGCAAGCTGGGGGCGGAGAACCGCGTGCAGGCCGCGTTGATCGCGCAGCGGGTAGCGGGGACGGGTGAGGGCGAGCGGCGTTGACCGCGTCGGCCCTGCTCGGTTCGCGGCGGGTGCTGCTGGACCTGTTCGCGGTCCTGGTGCCGGCGGGCATGGTGCTGCTGGCGCAGAACGGTTCGCCGTGGCCCTTGGCGACGGGACTGCTGGCGTGCGCCGGGCTGGTGGTGCGGCGCTGGTCGCCGAAGTCGGCGCTGCTGCTGTGCCTGCCGGGGTTGGCGGGTGGTCTGGGCTGGGCCGCGGCGTTCGTCGCGCTGTTCCGGTTGGGGCGGGCGTCCGCGCACACCTGGTGGCTGGTGGCCTGGGTGTCGCTGGCGGCGTCGAGCGCGCTGGCGCCGGTGCTGATCTGGCAGTCGCTGCCCGCGAAGGACGTCGCGTTGACGGTGGCGGTGTCCTTCATCGCGGCGGGCAGCCCGGCGGTGATCGGCACGTTGATCGAGACCCGGGCGGAGCTGACCGAGAGCGTGGCGCGGTTGCGGGAGGCGACCGAGGCGGAGCTGTCGGCCAAGCAGGAGACGGCTCGGGCGGAGGAGCGCGCCCGGATCGCGCGCGAGATCCACGACGCGGTGGGGCATCACGTCACGCTGATCGCGGTGGAGGCGGCGGCGTTGGGCGCGGGCAGCGCGGAGCCGGAGGTGCGGGAGTCGGCGTCGCGGGTGCGGGTGCTGGCCAAGGAGGCGTTGGCGGAGATGCGCTCCGCGTTGGGCCTGGTCTCCGAGGAGCAGGGTTCTGCTGGGGTGCGGGCGATTCCGGAGCTGGTGGCGCGGGCGCGGGAGTCGGGGATGCGGGTGCGGCTGCGGGATGAGCGCCCGGAGGCGGTGCGTCCGGCTCCGGGGGTGGCTCGCGCGGCCTACCGGGTGGTGCAGGAGGCGCTGACGAACGCCTCGAAGCACGCCTCGGGCGCGGAGGTGCTGGTGGAGTTGTCGGTGGAGGCCGAGCGGCTGCGGGTCGTGGTGCGCAACGGTGCTCCGGTGGTGAGCGATCGCGCGGCGGGGATCGACGGCGCGTGGGACGCGGGCCGGGGTGGATCGGGCTTGCCGGGCTTGGCCGAGCGGGTGCGGATGCTGGGGGGCGGCCTCCGGTCGGGCCCGTGCGGTGAGGGTTTCGAGCTGAGCGCGGAGTTGCCGCTGTCGCCGTCCTGATCGGGCGGGAGCGGACCGGCCGCTCCCGCCCGACGGGGCCGGGGTGGTCAGGGCTGGGGCAGGCCGAGGGACGCGCGCAGGAATTCGACCTGGAGCAGCAGCAGGTTCTCGGAGGTCGTCTCGTCGGTGGGCATGTGGCTGACCCCGGGCAGCGACAGCAGGGTGTGCGGTCGGGCGGCGGCCTGCAGGGCCGCCGAGAGCCGCAGCGAATGCGCGGGGAAGACGTTGTCGTCGACGGTCCCGTGCAGCAGCAGCAGCGGCCTGCGCAGGTTCGCGGCGTCGTCGGCGAGGGAGCTGGCCGCGTAGTCCCGCGGGTTGCTGGCGGGGGTGCCGAGGTAGCGCTCGGTGTAGTGGGTGTCGTAGAGCCGCCAGTCGGTGACGGGGGCTCCGGCGATGGCGGCGTGGAACACGTCGGGGCGGCGCAGCACGGCGAGCGCGGCGAGGTAGCCGCCGAAGGACCAGCCGCGGATGGCGACCCGGTCCAGGTCGAGCTCGGGGCGCTGTTCGGCGAGGGCGTGCAGGGCGTCGACCTGGTCCTG
This sequence comes from Saccharopolyspora antibiotica, assembly GCF_047200635.1. Taxonomy (NCBI): domain Bacteria; kingdom Bacillati; phylum Actinomycetota; class Actinomycetes; order Pseudonocardiales; family Pseudonocardiaceae; genus Saccharopolyspora; species Saccharopolyspora antibiotica. The sequence goes on from NZ_JBJZOI010000028.1 coordinate 13,820, forward strand.
CAGCGGGGGTTCGGCGAGGTCGCCGCTGATCGCGCGGTCCCAGGCGGGGCCGCGCCCGGTCATGCCGCGCCCGTCGACGACGACGACCGCGTAGCCCTGATCGGCGAACCACTGGGAGGTGAGGTAGCCCTGCTGGCGGGCGAGGACGCGCTGCGCCTGCGGCCCGCCGTAGGGGTCGAGCAGCACCGGCAGCGGGCCGTCGTCGGCGGTGTGGCCGTGCGGCAGCAGCAGCGCGGTGCGCAGCGCGCGGTCACCGAGGCGCAGCAGCTCGACGTTCGGAACCAGCGCCGGGGTCTCGGGGCGGGAGCTGATCTCGCCGACCACCTGGTCGCCGCTGACGACCTGGAACCGGGTGTGCGGGGAGCCGAGGCCGGAGTGCGCGTGCAGCGCGGTGCCGCCGCTGCGGACGGCTTGGTGCACGCCGGGTTCGGTGCTGATCCGCTCGGCGCCGTCGGCGGTGCAGCGGTAGAGGTGGATCTCGGCGGGGTCGTCGGCGGAGGCGGAGACGAGGACGTCTTCGCCGATGTCGATGATCGAGCGCAGTTGCAGCGATGCCGGGGTCCACGGGGTGTTGCCGACGAACAGGCGGTAGCTGTCGCCGTCGACGCCGATCCGCACGAGGTCGCCGCCGGGGTGCCAGGCGGGCCAGCCGGCCTTGATCTCGATCCAGTGCTCGTCGGTGTCGCGGTGCACCTCGCGGGTGGCGCCGGTGGCGGGGTCGACGGCCAGCACGAGCTGGGTGCGCTGGTCCCGGCTCTGCACCGCGATCAGCGGCGGGCCGTGCCGCGACCAGTGCGCGGTGACGAGGTAGGGATGCGCGGTGCGGTCCCACTCGACGGGAACGGGTGCGGTGTCGATGCCGAGCACGACCAGCCCGACGTCGGCGTTGGCGGTGCCCGCGGAGGGGTAGCGCAGGGTGCGCGGGGGTTTCGCCGGGTCGGCGGGGTCGGCGAGGTACCAGTGCTGCACGGGGGCTTCGTCGACGCGGGTGGCGAGCACGGCGGTGCCCTCGGGCGACCACCAGTGGCCTCGGTAGCGGGCCATCTCCTCGGCGGCGATGAACTCGGCGGCGCCCCAGGTGATCGTGTCGGTGTCGGGCTCGGCTAGCGCGCGGTCGCCGCTGCCGTCGGTGCCGATCAGGCGCAGCGAGGTGCCGGAGAGGTAGGCGATCCAGCGGCCGTGCGGGTCGGGACGCGGGTCGGCGACGGGTTGCCGCGCGGGCAGCTCCCGCACCTCGCCGGTGCGCAGGTCGGCGTGGAACAACCGGCCGGAGACGGTGAAGGCGACCTGGTCGCCGCTGGTGTCCGTGGCGTAGCCGGTGATCCCCGTGGCGCGTTCCCGCGAGCGCTCGCGCCGGGCCTGCTCCTCGTCGGAGACCGCGTCGTCCGCGAGCAGGGTCCGCGGGTCGGCCACCGGGGTTTCGCCGCGATCGGCGTCCCAGCGCCAGAGGGCGTTGCTGCGGTCGGTTCCGCTGGCGGAGCGCAGGAACAGGACGGTCTTCCCGTCGGGGGTGATGGTGAAGGTGCGCGGCACGCCGAGGGTGAATCCCTGGGTGCGCGCGCTGTGGCGGGGGAACGAGGACACGGACGGCATACCTGCACTTTGCCAGCTTTCGGGGCGTTCGCGGCAGCCAGGTCGCGTGGCGTGTCGGTCCTTGACAGCACGCGTTGATCGCGGGCAGCGTTCACCCCGGGTATTCGGTCGATTCCGGTGCGTGTCGAGGAGGCGGCGTGGCGGTCCGCTGGTCCCGGGTGCGGGGTTTGCTGTTCGTGCTGCCGATGCTGCTGGTGGCCGGGGTTCCCGGCGCGGCGGCCGGCTCGCACGGGTCCAGCGACGCGACCTACTTCAACGACGCGGCGTTCCCGGCGGCGGATCCGTTCGTGCTGCGCGATCCGGGCAGCGGCGACTACTTCGCCTACTCGACCGGCGGCGCGGATCCGGGTTTCGAGTTCGCGATCTACCGCTCGCCGGACCTGGTGACGTGGCGGCGGCTGCCCGGTGGGGCGCTGCCGGTCGGTGCCCGGCACGAGTGGGGCCGGGACTGGTTCTGGGCGCCGGAGGTCTACCACAACCCGGCGACGGGCCGGTACTTCCTGTTCTACTCGGCGCGGTTGCGGGAGGGGGTCGCCGAGCACTTCGGTCACGCCGACTTCGAGGAGCCCAGCAAGGTGGGCGTGGCCGTGGCCGATTCCCCGGCGGGCCCGTTCCGCGACATCGCGCCGGGGCCGATCGACTACTACCCGTACGACCCGGACTACCACGACGTGAACCTGCTCATGGACGCCGAGCAGAAGAAGCCGCCGGAGACCCTGGAGGAGGGGCTCACCGCGCCGCTGGGCACCTACGTCCCCCACATCGATCCGAACGTGGTCTTCGACGAGGGCCGGATCTACCTGTTCTTCTCCCGCAACGCCTACCGGAACTGGGTGTGGGACCGGGAGCTGGGCAAGTACGTGGAGGAGTCCAACATCTGCGCGGTGGAGCTGACCCGCGACTGGTGGGACGACCCGGCGGGCGCGACGATGCCGCGGATCGCACCGTCCTACGTGGACGCGAACCGCGATCCGGGGGACTCGCCGGGGGTGCGCAAGGACGGTTTCACGCGGATCCTCGACTACGGATCGGATCCGCAGCCGTGGGAGAACGCGCACGTCCACGACTACGAGGAGTCCGGCGGGGCGCGGAAGGACCGGCGTTGGGCGGAGGGCTCCACGGTGGTGCGGGCGGCCACCGAGGACGGTCGGGCCCGGTACTACCTGACGTACTCGGCGAACAACTTCGCGAGCGCGAACTACGGGGTGGGCTACGCGGTCGCCGACCACCCGCTCGGGCCGTGGCGCAAGAGCCCGGCGAACCCGGTGCTCGCCCAGCGCCCGCGCCAGCACCTGTTCTCCACCGGGCACGGCAGCGTGATCGCCTCGCCGGACGAGCGGGAGCTGTACTACGTCCACCACGGGCGGTCGTCGGCGGAGAGCGAACGGCGGCTGCACACCTCCCGGTTGCGCCTGGACCCGGACCGGGACCGGCTGCGCATCGACGGCACCACCCGCGACCGGCCGGTGCCGTCCGGGGTCGCGCCGTACTCGCTGATCGCGGACCGGACCGAGGTGGGGATGGCCGGTGGGCGCGGCGAGATCGGGTGGCGGGTGGGCACCGCTTCGGGATCGGCGCTGCCGCTGGAGAATCCGTTGAACCGGGTGTGGCCGCGCGTCGCGCCGGGCAGCGGGCTGCGGGTGCGGGCCGAGCCGGACGGGGCGGTGCTGCTGGGCCGGCCGGCGGCGGGAGCGCGGCTGTCGCTGGAGTACCAGCGGCGGCGCGCGGACGGCTCCTACGCGACGGTGCACCAGGGCGGGGACCCGGTGGCGATCAGCGTTCCGGTCGTGCCGCGGTGAAGGCCCGCTGCGCGGAGCGCCCTGGGGCGGGCCGGGTTATCAGCGACGGTGTTAAGAACGTCAGATCGAGTGTGAGGCGCTGACGGCCCGGGTCGTGCGCGGAGGCGGACCGCGGCCGGGCGGTCAGCTCATCGCGACCAGCTGCACCTCGGAGTGCTCCCGCATCGATTCCACCAGCGCCGCGTCGAGCTCACCGGCCAGCAGCACGTGGTCGAAGTCCGAGACGGGCACCAGCCGGTGCAGCGCGGCCCGTCCGACCTTGCTGGCGTCCATCATCAGCACCCGGGTGCTGGCGCACCGGATCATCGCGCGCTTCACCAGCACGATCTCCTGCTCCTGGTGGAAGGTCATCTCGGCGTTCATCGCCGAGGTGGACAGGAACATCAGGTCCACCGACAGGCCCTCGATCATCTCCTGGCAGGGCAGGCCGATGTAGGAGTCGTGGGTGCGGGAGTACTCCCCGCCGATGCTGATCAACCGCACGTCGGTCGTCTCGCGCAGCACCTCGTGCACCTGCCGGTAGTTGCTGACCACGGTCAGCGGGCCGACGTCGACGAGCAGCCGGGCCAGCGCGAGCGCGGTGGTGGAGTCGTCCAGCAGCACCGACATGCCCGGTGAGATCAGCGGGAGCGCGGCGGCGGCCAGCGCCTCCTTCTCCCGGGTGTGGGTGTGCAGCCGGAAGTCCGAGCTGCTCTCGAACACCGTGGAGGGCTGCGCCGAGACGCCGCCGTGGAACTTGCGCAGCAGGCCCCGGCTGACCAGGTCGTCGATGTCCCGGTGCACCGTCATCAGGCTGACCCCGGTCAGCGTCGACAGCTCGGCCGCGCTGGCGAAACCGCCCTCCAGAACGTGATCGACGATCTGCTGCTGGCGCAGGAGGCGGGGGGACTGCTTCTTCGGTGCGGACGCCATGCCCGCCATCTTGCCCGGGCCGCGCGCGTCCGGGGGCCAGGAGGCCGGAAGTCAGTTGATTATCACTGGATGAGTGACATTTAACTACGTGACTGTTAATTTGAACGTCGCCGCTGCCACCTGGGAGGTTCACCGATGACGCAGTCCGACCGCACGCCCGGTGCGCACCGCGCGGTCGTGTTCGACATGGACGGCGTCCTCGTCGAGAGCGAACACCTGTGGGAGCGGATGTGGGCCCGCTTCGCGGCCGCCCGCGGTGCCACCTGGACGCTGGAGCAGACCCGCCAGGTCCAGGGCATGAGCGCTCCGGAGTGGGCGGCGTTCCTGGCCGCCTTCAGCGGGGCCGCGGAATCGGTCGCCGACACCGAGCGGCTCGTGGTCGACGACATGATCGCGGCCCTGGACGCCGGGGAGATCGAGCTGCTGCCCGGTGCCGAGCGCATGGTGGAGGAGGTCTCCGCCCGCGCCCCGATCGCGCTGGCCTCCTCCGCGCCGCGCCGGGTCATCGACGCCGTGCTCGACCGGCACGCGCTGACCTCCGGCTTCAGCGCCACCGTCTCCAGCGCTGAGGTCCCGCACGGCAAGCCGAGCCCGGACGTGTACCTCGCGGCGGCCCGCGAGCTCGGGCCCGCCCCGGCGGACTGCCTGGCGGTGGAGGACTCCGGCAACGGCCTGCGCGCCGCCGCGGCGGCCGGGATGACCGTGCTCGCCATCCCGAACCGGGACTACCCGCCCGCCGCGAGCGCCCTGGCGGTGGCCTCCTTCGTGGCCCGGGACCTCGACGAGGTGCGGGTTCGCCTGCTCGAATCGTTGACGACGCCCGTCGCGGGCTGACGCCACGGACGAACACGGACGAAGGAGTCCAGGAGATGACCAAGGTTCTCGCCGCGGGTGACCGCTTCGTGGACCCGCAGCTGTTCGTGACCGCCCTGACCGAACGGGCCGCGGGGCACGAGCTGACCTTCAGCACGCTCACGACCGGCTGGCCGGTGGAGCCGTTCGGCCCCGTCGGTGGCGTGCGGGAGGCCAGCGGCACCGAACAGCAGGTGCTGGAGGCGCTCGGCGAGGCCGAGGTGCTGGCCACCCAGATGGCGCCGGTGACCGCCGAGGTGATCGGCAAGAGCCCGAACCTGCGCTTCGTCGGAGTGGCCCGGGGTGGCCCGGTCAACGTCGACCTCCCCGCCGCCACCGAGGCCGGGGTGGTCGTCAGCTACGCCCCGGCCCGCAACGCGGCGGCCGCCGCCGAGTTCGCGATCGGGCTCATCCTCGCCGCGCTGCGGCGCATCTCCGACTCCGACGCGGAGCTCAAGAGCGGCAACTGGCGCGGGGACTACTACGCCTACGAGAACGCGGGCGTCGAGCTGGAGGGCTCCACCGTCGGCCTCGTCGGTTACGGCGCCATCGGGCGCATCGTCGCCCGGGTGCTGCGCGCCTTCGGCGCTCACGTGCTGGTCGCCGACCCGTTCGCGGGGCGGGACGAGGCCGACCGGGACGGGGTGCGGCTGGTCGAGCTCGACGACCTGCTGCGCGCCAGCTCCGTGGTCAGCCTGCACGCCCGGCTCACCCCGGAGACCGAGCACCTCATCGACGCCGGGAAGCTCGCGCTGCTCCCCGAGGGCGCGGTGCTGGTGAACTCGGCGCGCGGCGGGCTGCTGGACTACGCGCCGCTGCCGGGGCTGCTGCGCTCGGGCAGGCTCGGCGGGCTGGCGCTGGACGTCTACGACGTGGAACCGCCGCCGGCGGACTGGCCGCTGTTCGACGCCCCGAACGTGATCACCACCCCGCACCTGGCGGGCGCGACCCGGCGGACCGCCGACCGGGCCGCGGCGATCGTGGCCGACGACGTCGCGCTGTTCCTCGACGGCGAGCGACCCCGGCACGTGGCCAACCCGGAGGTCCTCGAGCGGGTGGAAGGCCTCCGTCCATGATCATCGGAGTCGATGTCGGCACCTCGGTGACGAAGGCGTCGCTGCTGGGCCGGGACGGCTCGGCGCGGATCACCCGCAGCGTGCGCAGCACCCTGCACCGCACCCCGGGCGGGCAGGTGGAGCAGGACCTCGACGAGGTGCTGGAGTCGGTGATCACCGTGGTGCGCGCGGTCGCCGCCGAGGCCCCCGGCTCCGTGCAGGCGCTGGCGATCACCGGGCAGGGCGATGGCCTGTGGCTGCGCGACGCCGCGGGCGAGCAGGTCGGGCCAGGCATCTCCTGGCTGGACGCCAGGGCGGCGCCGGTGCTGGACCGCTGGGACCGGGCGGGCGTGCTGCGCCGCGTGCACGACCTCACCGGCGCGGGCATGTTCCCGGGCTCGGCCGGTCCGCTGCTGGCGCACCTGGCCGAGCACGACCCCGGGCGGCTGGAGCGCGCGGCGGTGGCGGGCTACTGCGTGGACGCGATCGTGCAGCGGCTCACCGGGGAGATCACGGTGGACGCCTCGGACGCGTCGCTGCCGTTCCTCGACGTGCCCTCCCGCGCCTACAGCGCCCCCGCGCTGGAGGCCTGCGGTCTCGACGGGTGGAGCGGGTTGCTGGCGGAGCCCGCGCCGCCGGGGGCGCTGTTCGCGCTCGGGGCGAGTCGCGCCGCCGAGCTCGGCCTGCCCAGCGGGCTGCCGGTCTCGGCGGGACCGTTCGACCTGCCCGCCTGCGCCCTCGGTTCCGGGGTGCGCACGGTGGGAGACGCGGCCCTGGTCATCGGGACCACGATGGGCTGCCAGGTGCTGCGGGACGAGGTCGGCACCGATCCCGGCGCGGAGGTGGCGGGCATGTGGCTGGCCACCCCGGAGCCGGACCGCTTCCTGCGGGTGATGCCGGCGATGGTGGGGACCGCGAGCCTGGACTGGGTGCTGCGCCTGGTCGGTGCCGGGGTCGGTGGTCTGGAGGAGTTGCTCGCGGAGAGCCCTGCCGGGGCCAACGGCGTCTCGGCCCTGTCGTTCCTGTCGGCCTCCGGCGAGCGGGCCCCGTTCGTCGAGCCGCACGCCCGGGGCCAGTTCACCGGGCTGTCGTTGGAGACCGCGCCCGCCGACCTGGTGCGGGCGCTGTGCGAGGCGGTGGCCTACGCCGCCCGGCACAACCTGGAGGCGGCGGGGCTGAGCGGAGAGGTCGCGGCCTGCGGCGGCGGCGCGCGCTCGGCGGCGTGGAGCCGGATCTTCGCGAGCGTGCTGGGACGTCCGCTGCACGTCCCGCACGAGGAGGGCGTGGGTGCGCGAGGGGCGGCGATGACCGCCTGGGACGCGCTGGGAGAGCCGGTGGACCGCGAGCGCTGGGCGAGCGCCCGGCACGTGGTGGCACCGGATCCGGCGACGGTGGAGTTCTACGAGCGCGGCTACCGCGCTTACCTGGAAACGATCGAACGGACTCGGCCGGTGTGGCGGTCCGGAGGAGGAGCATCTCGATGACCCGTCTGTACGACGATCCGGCGACGTTCACCGAGGACGCCGTGGCCGGGTTCGTGGCCGCCCACGCCCGGTACGTGCGCGCGGTGCGCGGTGGCGTGGTGCGCGCCCGCCGCGGGCGCCGCGGCAAGGTCGCGGTGATCACCGGTGGTGGTTCCGGGCACTACCCGGCCTTCTGCGGGGTGGTGGGGCCGGGCTTCGCCGACGGCGCGGTGGTCGGCAACATCTTCACGTCCCCGTCGGCGGAGGACGCCTACTCGGTCGCGAAGGCCGCCGACACCGGTGGTGGCGTGGTGTTCTCGTTCGGCAACTACGCCGGAGACAACATGAACTTCGGCCTGGCCGTGGAGCGGCTGCACCGGGAGGGCGTCCAGGCGCACAACGTGGTCGTCACCGACGACGTGGCCAGCGCTCCTGCCACCGACAGCGCCAAGCGGCGCGGCGTGGTGGGCGACTTCGTGGTGTTCAAGGTCGCTTCGGCGGCGGCGGAGGAGGGCTACTCCTTCGACGAGGTGGTCCGCGTCGCCGAGCACGCCAACGACCGCACCCGCAGCCTGGGCGTCGCCTTCGACGGCTGCACGCTGCCGGGCAGCCCGCAGCCGCTGTTCGAGGTGCCCGAGGGCCGGATGGGCCTGGGGCTGGGCATCCACGGCGAGCCCGGTGTGTCCGAAGTGGACCTGCCGAGCGCGGCGGAGCTGGCCCGCACCCTCGTCGACGGCGTGCTGGCGGAGGCCCCCGAGGGCGCCGGGACGACCCGGGTCGCGGCGATCCTCAACGGACTCGGCTCCACGAAGTACGAGGAGCTGTTCGTGGTGTGGAAGACCGCGTCCCGGCTGCTGGCCGAGGCGGGGGTCGAGGTCGTCGAGCCCGAGGTCGGCGAGCTGGTGACGAGCCTGGACATGGCCGGGTGCTCGCTGACGCTGACCTGGTTGGACCCGGAGCTGGAGCGCTTCTGGTGCGCGCCCGCCGATTCTCCCGCCTACCGCAAGGGCGGCCTCGTCGAGTCCGAAGTGGACGACGAGCCCGCGCCGGAGGCGGCGGAGCCGGTGGCGGCCGAGGTCGTCGTGGCCCCGCCGGTCGGCCAGGACACCGCGCGGCGCGTGGTGGCGGCCCTGCGCTCGACCGCGGCGCTGCTGCGCGACTCGGAGGAGGAGCTCGGCAGGCTCGACGCGATCGCGGGCGACGGCGACCACGGCCGCGGGATGTCCCGGGGCAGCGGGGCCGCGCTGGAGGCGGGGGAGCGGGCCGCCGCCGACGGCGTCGGCCCGGCCGCGGTGCTGATGGCGGCCGGGGACGAGTGGGCGGCGCAGGCCGGTGGCACCTCGGGCGCGCTGTGGGGGGCGGGGCTGCGTTCCTTCGGCGACCTGCTGCCCGACGACCGGGAACCCGCCGCGGCCGATCTGCTCGCCGGGGCGCGGGCCGCGCTGGAGGCGGTGCGCCGCCTCGGCCGCGCGGAGCTGGGCGACAAGACGCTGGTCGACGCGCTGGTGCCGTTCGTCGACGAGCTCGGTGCCGCGATCGACGACGGCGACGCGGCGGAGCCCGCGGCGCGACGCGCGGTGCGGGCCGCCACCGAGGCCGCCGAGCAGACCTCCGGGCTGCTGCCGCGCACCGGGCGGGCGCGCCCGCTGGCCGAGCGCAGCCTCGGCACCCCCGATCCGGGAGCCACCTCGCTGGCGATGGTGCTCACCCGGGTCGTGGAAGTCCTGAACGATCTGGAACTCGACGCGACCGAGGGGAAGTGACGGTCATGACCGGACAGCAGCAGGGGTGGCGCGTCGTCGTCGGCTCCGACGACGCGGGACTGGACTACAAGGATCGGCTCAAGGCCGACCTGGAGCAGGACCCGAGGGTGGCTTCGGTGGTCGACGTGGGCGTCGGCTCCGACGAGCACACCGCCTACCCGCACGTGGCGGTGAACGCGGCGCGCAAGGTCGCCGACGGCAGCGCCGACCGGGCGCTGCTGGTGTGCGGCACCGGACTCGGGGTGGCGATCAGCGCGAACAAGGTGCCGGGCGTGCGGGCGGTGACCGCGCACGACAGCTACTCGGTGCAGCGCTCGGTGCTGAGCAACAACGCGCAGGTGCTGTGCTTCGGGCAGCGCGTGGTGGGCCTGGAGCTGGCGCGGCTGCTGGCCTCGGAGTGGCTGGACCTGCACTTCGACGAGCGGTCGGCGTCGGCGGAGAAGGTCGCCGCGATCGGCGAGTACGAGGCGCGGGAGGCGGATTGAGCCGGCTGCTGGCCGAGCAGCGGGCGGAGGTCATCCGCACCGCGCACAAGATGGTCGCCGACGGGCTGGTGGTGGGCACGTCCGGCAACATCTCGCTGCGCTGCGGCGAGCTGGTCGCGGTCACCCCGACCGGGGTGGACTACGAGGCGCTGGCGGTGCCGGACGTCCCCGTGGTGCGGTTGGACGGCACGGTGGTCGACGGGGAGCTCCCGCCGACCTCCGAGCTGCCGATGCACCTGACCGCGTACCGGGACCACGCGGCGCTGGCGGTGGTGCACGCGCATTCGCTGCACGCCACCGCGCTGTCGCTGCTGCGCGACGACGTCCCGCCGGTGCACTACCAGCTCGCGGAGCTCGGCGGGGTGGTGCGGGTCGCCGACTACGCGACGTTCGGCACCGACGAGCTGGCCGCGAACATGTCGGTGGCGCTGCGCGATCGCGCGGCGTGCGTGCTGCGCAACCACGGCACGGTCGCGATCGGTGGCACCCTCGCCGGTGCCTACAACCGGGCGCGGCAGCTGGAGTGGCTCTGCGAGCTCTGGCTCACCGCCCGGCGGGCGGGTGAGCCGCGGCTGCTGGACGCGGCGGAGCTGGAGCGCTCCGCCGCGCGGTTCCGGCACTTCGCCGGGGGTCAGGGTTCCTCGGTGAAGGAGGCGTAGTAGGCGGCTGCCATGTCCTCGCCGCCGTGGCCGGCCCGGGACGCGCGGGCGAACCGGGCGCGGGCCGCGGCGGCGAGGTCCAGCCGCAGTTCACCGGCGGCCTCGGCGATGAGGCCCGCGTCCTTGTGCGCGCCGTCCACGGTGAACGCCGGTGCGAGCTCACCGGAGAGGATCGCCTCGCCCTTGAGGTGCGCGTAGGGCGAGTCGACCGCGCCGCCCGCGATGGCGTCCAGGAACAGCCGGGGGTCGACGCCGAGGGCTTCGGCGAGGGCGATCGATTCGCCCACCGCGTTCGTCAGCGACAGCACCCAGGCGTTCGCGGCCAGCTTGACCCGCGTCCCGTCGCCGCGCGCGGCGTCCTCCCCGAGCCACAGCGTGCGGCCGCCGACGGCGTCGAAGACCGGTCGAGCCCGGTCGCGCACGTGCTCGGGTCCGGCGGCGAGGACGGTGAGCGTGCCCTGCTCGGCGGGCGCGCGGGTGCCGAGCACGGGCGCGTCGACCAGGGTCAGGTCGGCGGCGAGCTCGGCGACCCGGGCGAGCCCGCCGAGCCCGATCGTGGCCATCTGCAACCAGGGCGCGCCCGGGGGCATCTCCGCGGCGGCCTGCCCACCGGCCTCGGTGGTCGCCTCCGCGTCGAGCAGCATCGTGACCAGGACGTCCGCGCCGCGGGCGGCTTCGGCCGGGGTGTCGACGACGGTGGCGCCGTCAGCGGCGAGCCCTTCGGCCCGGGCTCGGGTGCGGTTCCACGCGCGGACCGCGAAGCCGTGCGCGAGCAGGTTGCGCGCCATCGGGGCGCCCATCGTTCCCGTTCCGAGGAAGGCCACGGTCGTCATCGCGTTCCCTTCTGCCTGGCTGCCCGTCCGCGAACCGCCCGGCCTGCCGGGCTGTCCCGCGGCGCCGGTCGCCCTGGCGCGGCGGAGCAGTCGGCGAGGTCACCCCCGACGTGCGTTCCCGGACGGCCGGCGTGGTCCGTCCGCTCCGATTGTCCACGCCCGGCGCGGGCCCCACCGGCCGCCCGGCCGTGGCCCGATCCTTTCGATGCGCGTCGCTTCGGCCACTCGTGCGCCGGGCGCCCGCCCGGCCAGGCTGGGGGTGCGACGAGGACGAGCGAAGGGAGCACCCGTGCGGGAGTGGCGACTCACCCGCGTCCACCGCGGCGAGTTCGGTGAGGTGCGCTGGGACCGGTTGGGCGACGAGGGCGATCCGGTGGTGCTGCTGCACGGCACGCCGTTCTCCTCAGCGGTGTGGTGGGCCGTCGCCCGGGCGCTGGCGACGCGGTTCCGGGTGCACGTGTGGGACATGCCCGGCTTCGGCAGCTCCGGGAAGCACGCCGGGCAGGACGTGTCGCTGGCCGCGCAGGGCCGGGTCTTCGCCGAACTGCTGCGGGCGTGGGGCCTGCGGCGGCCCGCGGTGGTCGCGCACGACGTCGGCGGCGCGGTGGCGCTGCGGGCGCACCTGCTGCACGGCGCCGGGTACGAACGACTAGCGCTGGTGGACCCGGTCGCGCTGGCGCCGTGGGGTTCGCCGTTCTTCCGGCTGGTCGGCGAGCACGCGGCGGTGTTCGAGCAGCTTCCGCCCGCGTTGCACGGGGCGCTGGTGCGCGAGTACATCGCCTCGGCGAGTCATCGGGGTCTCCGCGGCGACGTGCTCGACGCCCTGGCCGCACCGTGGTCGGGCGAGGCGGGGGCGGCCGCGTTCCACCGCCAGATCGCGCAGGCCGACCAGCGGCACACCGACGAGATCCAGCCCCGCTACGGCGAGCTCGACCTGCCGGTGCTGGTGTGCTGGGGCGCCGAGGACGCCTGGATCCCGGCGCGGCGTGGCCGCGAACTCGCCGCGCTCGTCCCGGGCGCGCGGTTGCGGCTGATCCCGGGCGCGGGCCACCTGGTGCAGGAGGACGCGCCCGCCGAGCTGAGCGCCGCGCTGCTCGACTTCCTGGGCAGTCGTTAACGCGCCGGTCATCGTGCTTCGACCAGCGGAAACATCGCCGGTTCAGAGTGGGGGCATGACTGCTGCGAGGGAACGCGGAAGCCGCGGAACGCGCGAGGTGCTCGAACTGGCGGTGCTGTGCGCGGTGGCCGGGGTGGCGCACCTCGTCCTCGCCGGGGCGAGCACCGTCGACACCGGCTCCGGCGTGCTGTTCGCGATCGCGGCCCTGCTGGCGGCGGCGGCCGCGGTGCGCCACCTGGCGCGGCCGCGTCCCGGGGCGGCGGAGGAAGCCGGGGCCGGGGCGTCCGGAGGTGACCGGCGGCTGTGGCGGCTGCGGGCATCGGTGACCGACCGCCCGGGCAGGCTCGCCGACCTGGCCTCCGGCCTGGCGGGGCTCGGCGGGGACATCCGCACCGTGCACGTGCACCCGGTGGCGGACGGCGCGGTGGACGAGGTGCTGGTGCACGTGCCCGCGCGGGTCGGTGAGCGCGAGCTGCGGCGCGCGGTCGTCGCGGCCGGCGGGCGCGAGGTCACCGCCTGCCCCGCCGACGTGCGCGAGCTCGACGACGTTCCCACCCGGACCCTGCACCTGGCCGTCGAGCTGGTCAGCGGTCGCGGGGAGCTGGTGCGCGCGCTGCGCGGGATCCTCGGCGCGGTCGAGGTCCGCTGGCAGGAGCACCCGCCCCCGGGCACCGATGCGGACGGGCTCGCCGGGGCGGCGCTGAGCCTGGCCGCGCCCGATGGCGGAGTGCTGGTGCTGGAGCGGCCCGGGGCCGCCTTCACCCCGGCGGAGTGCGCGAGGGCCGCGGCGGTGGTGGAGCTGGCGTCCGCGTGCCTGGCGCGGCCGCGACCCGAGGTCACCGAGATCGACACCGTCCACGGCGCGCTCACCGTGCGGGTCGCCGATCGGGAGGACGTGGACCTGGTCGCGGAGTTCCACGCCCGCTGCTCCACCGCCGCCCGCTACCGGCGCTACTTCGGTCCGGGCCCGACGGCGGGGGACGGGTTGCGGCGGCTGCTGACCCCGGCGCTCGGCCGGACGCTGCTGGTGCAGCGGGCGGGCGGGGAGGTCGTGGCGATGGGGAACCTGATGCGCGACGGGTGGGAAGCGGAGCTCGCGCTGCTGGTGCGCGACGACTGGCAGCGGCGCGGCATCGGTTCCCGGCTGGCGGCCGAGCTGGTCGGGCAGGCCGAGGCGGACGGGGTGCGCGCGGTTCGGGCTCACACCCACGTGGACAACACGGCGATCGCCCGCACGCTGCGCGCGGCGGGCCTCAAGCTCGTCGGCGTCCCCGAACCGGGGGAGTGGAGCTGGTCGCGGACCTTCGCCGCCGCCCGCTGATCACCAGGCGCGGTCGGTGGCGGCGACCAGCAGCTCGGTGAGCATGGCCCGCACGTGGCGCGGCACCCGCATCGCAGCCAGCGCCTGCCGGGCGGTGTCGGCGTGGCGGGTGATGAGCTGTTCGCACTCGGCCAGGGCACCGCTGTCCACGATGATCGACTGCGCGCGCCGCACCTGCTCGTCGTCGAGGTCCCCGGCGGCGAAGGCCTGGTCGATCTCGGCGAGCTGCGCGGCGTCGGCGCGGCGGCGAGCGGTGGCCAGCAGCACGGTGGGCTTGCGGGTGCGCAGGTCGTCGCCGACCGGCTTGCCGGTGACGGCCGCGTCGCCGAAGGCGCCGAGCACGTCGTCGCGCAGCTGGAACGCCTCGCCCAGCGGCAGCGCGTAGCCGGTGTAGGAGTCCAGCAGGTCCGCGTCCGCCCCGGCCAGCAGGCCGCCCAGGTGCAGCGGGCGCTCGATGGTGTACTTCGCGGTCTTGTAGTGGATGATCGTGCGCGCCCGCTCCACCGAGTGCGTGGACCGGGCCTGCTCGGCGACGTCGAGGTACTGCCCGAGCACCAGTTCGGCGAAGGACTGCGCCACCATCGGCTGCACCGCCGCCAGCCGCTGCGGCGGCAGCCCGCTGGAGCCGAGCAGCTCGTGGAACCAGGCCAGGCACAGGTCGCCGAGCAGCAGCGCCACCGAGGTGCCGAACAGTTCCGAGGAACCCCGCATCGCCTCCGCGTGGTGCAGCTGCGCGTGCTGGCGGTGCAGCGAGGGAGCGCCCCGGCGGGTGTCGCTCTCGTCGATGATGTCGTCGTGGATCAGCGCGAAGGCGTGCAGCAGCTCCAGCGCGGCGGCCGCGGCGATCACTCCCTCGTCCTCGGCGTCGCCGCCCGCCCCGCGCCACCCCCAGTAGCAGAACGCCGGGCGCAGCCGCTTGCCGCCGATCAGGAAGGAGCGCAGGGTGTCGATCGCCGCGGCCCACTGCGCGCGCCCGGTGTCGTCGGCGGCCATCGCCCGGTAGCGGTCCTCCTGCATGTCGAGGAAGCGGGAGAGGGCCGCGTCGACCCGCTCGCGCACGTCGTCGACGTCGACCGGGTGGGTCGTGGCGGGGATCGTGCTGGTCATCGCGGTACTCCCTGGGGCGGGGAGCCGGGGCTCCCGTGAACTTGACCTCTGCCACGCTAGGGTTCGCGGCTCGATCGGGCATCGGCCGTTGCGCTCGTGATCACCTCGCCCGAACGGTCGGTCGTCCGGCCCGTTCCCGGCCGTTCGGCCGAGGGCCCGGCGCGGTCGGCTCCCGTCCCGGGCTCGTCCGGGTGGGCTCGGGACGGGGCCGCCGACCGCTGGCCTGCGGGGGCTAGACGAGCATCCCGGCGATGGCCGCGCTCATCAGGTTCGCCAGCGTGCCGCCCGCGATCGCGCGCATCCCCAGCTCGGCGATGAGCGGGCGCCGAGCGGGCACCAGGCCGCCGAGCCCGCCGAGCAGGATCGCCAGCGAGGAGAAGTTCGCGAACCCGGTCAGCGCGAAGGTGATGATGATCGCGGTGTGCGGGGAGAACGACGCCGCCTGCGGACCGAAGTCGCTGAACGCGACGAACTCGTTGAGCACCAGCTTCTGCCCGACGAAGCCGCCCGCGACGACCGCGTCGTCCCAGGGGACGCCGATCAGCCACATGACGGGGGCGAACACGTAGCCGATGAGCTGCTCGAAGGTGATGCCGTCGAGGCCGACCAGGCCGCCCAGCGCGCCGAGGATCAGGTTGAGCAGCGCGATGAGCGAGACGAAGGCGAACAGCATCGCGCCGACGTTGAGCGCGAGCTTGAGGCCGTCGGAGGCGCCGGTGGCGGCCGCGTCGATCACGTTGCGGGGCTTGCCCTCGACCGCTTCCTCGGCCACCACCGGTTCGGGCCCGCCGGTCCCGGCCTCGGCCGCCTCGGTCTCGGCGGTCTTGGACTCGGCGGTCTCGGTCTCGGCCGGAGCGGTGGCGCCCTCGCCGTCCTGATCGGACCGGCGGCCGGATCCCGCGTCATCGCTGGTGATCGGCGCCGACTCCGGCACGATGATCTTCGCCATCATCAGCCCGGCGGGCGCGGCCATGAAGCACGCGGCGATGAGGTGGTCCAGGTTCGCGCCCATCAGCGCGTACCCCACCATCACCGAACCCGCCACCGTGGACAGCCCGCCGACCATGACGGCGAAGAACTCCGAGCGGGTCATGCCCGCCAGGTACGGGCGGATCACCAGCGGCGCCTCGGTCTGCCCGAGGAAGATGTTCGCGGTCGCGTTGAGCGATTCCGCCCGCGTCGTGCCGAGCACCGCCCGCAGCCCCCCGCCGACGACGCGCACCACCTGCTGCAACACGTTCCAGTGGTAGAGCACCGCGGTGATCGAGGCGACGAACACGATGATCGGCAGCACCTGGAAGGCCACCACCGTCGCGCCGTTCGTCGGCATCACCGGTCCCAGCAGGAAGTCGATGCCCTCGCTGGAGGAGTCGATCACCCGTTGCACCCCGCCGGACACCGCGGCGAGCGCTTGCTTGCCGGTCTCCCAGCGCAGCACCACGAACGCGAACACGAGCTGGATGGCCAGCGCGCCCAGCACGGTGCGCGGGCGGATGGCCCGGCGGTCGGTGGACAGCGCGAACGCGATCAGCAGCAGCCCGACCATGCCCGCCGCGCCCCAGAGAAACTGCACGTGCCCCGCCTTTCCTCGATGCGAACTCGCGGAATGCTCGCATCTCGGCGGATCTCGCCCGCGACCGCCCGGACCACGGGAAAAGTGGCAACGCGGGCGGTGGGGCCGGGGCGGTCAGCGGTCTTCGATGCCGCGCTGCTCGTCGGCTCGGCGGGAGCGGCGGGCGGCGATCCGGATGCACCGCATGCACGGCATCCCGGTCGATTCCTCCACCAGCGCGGGATCCAGCGGCATCCCGCACAACGTGATCAGCACGCCGCGCGGGGTCCAGGTCGCGGCGTGCACGACGCGGGCTCGTTCGCCGACGACGCCCGCCTGGTACCGGACGTTGAGCACGGCGGGTTCGGGGGGCGGACCCTGGTCGGCCTCGACGATCTCGGGCAGGTCCGCGGTGCCGGGTTCGGGACGGCAGTCGTGGAAAGCAGGCATTGTTCTCACCTGACTTGCTAGCGGTGGGTGAGCGCTTCTTCTGTCAAGTTACGGCCGACTCACTCGGGGGAGTGACAGCTATGTGACAGTGCGACAAGAAAGTGCTCACTCCAACGTGTGTCACCTAGTCTGGTGGTCTCGTGTCCCCACGTGGAAGGAGTCCCGTGCCACGGCCCGATCAGGGACTGGCCCTCGGCGAGCGGGTCGCGACTGCCCGCAAGGTCGCGGGACTCAACCAGCAGGCCCTGGCCCAGCGCGCCAACTACAGCATCAGCATGCTCCGAGCGGTGGAACAGGGCCGCGAACCCGGCTCCCCCGCCTTCGTCGCCGCCATCGCCCGCGCCCTGGGGATCGAGGCCGAGGAGCTCTACGGCCAGCCCTACCGGGAGACGCTCGACGACGACGGCGGTGTCCCCTCCGGACTGACCGAGCTGCGCACGCTGTTCGCCGAAGGCCGCTACGCCACGCCGCTCGAACCCGGCCCCCTCGACGAACTCGAAGCGGACCTCGCCCGCGTGCGGGAACTGCGCCACTCCGACCGGGCGCGGCAGGCGGTCGAGCTGACGCCCGCGCTGCTGCGCCGGATCAGCGGTGCCATCGCGCAGGCGAGCACCGACTCCGCGCGCGAAAAGGGATACCGCCAGCTCGCGCAGACCTGCGGCAACACCGCGCAGCTGCTCTACCGGTTCGGCTGGATCCCGCTGGCCGCGCAGGCCGTGGACCGGATGGAGGTCGCCGCCGAGCGCAGCGACGACCCGCTGCTGGCCGCTCACGCGGTGCAGCACCGGGCGCTGATCCTGATGTCCTGCGCGGCCTACGACACCGGCGTCCAGCTGGTCGAGCACTCGCTGCGCCTGCTGGAGTCCAGGCCGGACAGCGAGGAGGTGCTGGCGCTGCGCGGATCGGCGCACCTGCGGGGCGCGATGATCGCCGCCCGCGCCTGCGAGCTCGACCGCGCCCGCGAGCACATCGGCGAGGCGCGCGCGCTGGGGGCCAGGCTCGGCCGGTCCTCCACCGCCTACGACACGAACTTCGGGCCCGGCAACGTGGAGATCCACGACGTCGCGGTCTCGCTGGAGGGCGGCGATCCGGGCCGGGCCGCCCGGGACGGCTCCGAACTGGTGCTGCCCGACGACCTGCGGGCCAACCGCGTCGGGCACCACTGGCAGGACGTCGCGCGCGCCTGGGTCCTGGCCGGGGACCACGGCAACGCGCTGCGCGCGCTGAACAACGCCCGCCGCGCCGCCCCGCAGCAGACCCGCTACCACCCCCAGGTCCGCGAGACCGCCCGCGCCATCGCCATGGCCGAGCGGCGGAAGTCGGACAGCATCGCCCACTTCACCAACTGGCTGGGCCTGAAGGTGTGAGCTGCTCGCGCCGGAGCGCCGAGCACCGCCGGGGCGGACCGGCACCCGAGCGCGGCTCGCCCGGCGGGTGCCGCGGGCCGGTTCCCGGGTGCGGGAGGACCAGGAATTCGGCGGCCTGCCTCCGGGGCGTCGACGTGGGCAGAGTTCTTCCCAGCGGTCGCAGCGGCCGCGGATCGGGAGGAGCGAACATGAGCAAGGTCATCGTGATCACCGGGGCGAGCAGCGGGATCGGGGAGGCGGCGGCCCGGCTGCTGGCCGCTCGGGGCCACCGGGTGTTCCTCGGCGCGCGCCGCGAGGACCGGCTCGCCCGGCTGACCGAGGAGATCACCACCGCGGGGGGATCCGCCGCGCACCGGCGGCTCGACGTCACCGACCTCGACGACGTGCGGGCCTTCGTCGAGGCCGCCCGCGCCGAGTTCGGCCGGGTCGACGCCATCCTCAACAACGCCGGCGTGATGCCGCTGTCGCCGCTGGCGGCGCTCAAGGTCGACGAGTGGAACCGGATGATCGACGTCAACGTGCGGGGCGTGCTGCACGGCATCGCCGCCGCGCTGCCGGTGTTCTCCGAGCAGGGCGGCGGCCACGTCATCAACGTCTCCTCCGTCGGCGGGTTCCAGGTGAGCCCGACGGGCGCGGTGTACTGCGCGACGAAGTTCGCCGTGCACGCGCTCTCCGAGGGCCTGCGCCAGGAGTCGGACGGTTCGGTCAAGGTCACCGTGATCTCGCCGGGGGTCACCGAGTCGGAGCTGCCCGACAGCATCACCGACGAGACGGCGCGGGAGGAGATGCGCACCTTCCGGGCGCTGGCGGCCCCGGCCTCGGAGATCGCCGAGGCCATCGCCTTCGCGCTGGAGCGCCCTGCCGGGGTGGACGTGAACGAACTCGTGGTGCGCCCGGTGGCCGTCGCCGCGTGATCACCGGCCGGGAGGCCACCGAGGTGCTCCCGGCCCCCACCGGGCACCCTGGGGGGATGGTCAGCATCAAGGACGTCGCCGAGCGCGCCGGGGTTTCGGTGGCCACCGTCTCCAACTCGCTCAACCGCCCGGACCGGGTCTCGGTCAGCACCCGGGCCCGGGTCCTGGCGGTGATCGAGGAGCTCGGCTACGTCCGCAGCGAGTCCGCCCGGCAGCTGCGAGCCGGGCACAGCCGGATGCTTGCGCTGCTGGTGCTGGACATGGCCAACCCCTTCTTCGTCGACGTCGCCCGCGGCGTGGAGGCCGTGGCCCGCGAGGAGGGGCTCGGGGTGATGCTGTGCAACTCCGGGCAGGACCCGGAGGCCGAGGCGCTGTACCTGTCGCTGTTCGCCGAGCAGCGGGTGCGCGGGGTGCTGGTGACGCCCGCCGACGTCACCGGCGCGAACCTGGACTCCCTGCGGCGGCAGGGCATTCCGTCCGTGTTCGTGGATCGCAAGGTGAGCAGCGAGCAGGCCTGCTCGGTGGCGGTGGACGACGTGGCCGGCGGGGCGCTCGCGGTGCGCCACCTCGTCGAGCGAGGACATCGGCGGATCGGGTTCCTCACCGGCCCGGCCTCGCTGCCCCAGTGCCGGGACCGGCGCGCCGGGGCCCTCGCGGCGCTGCGGGAGGCCGGGCTGGACGAGGAGGCGCTGAGCGTGCTGGAGGTCCCCGCGCTGGACGTGGCCTCCGGGCGCGACGCGGGGGAGCGGCTGCTGGGCCTGCCGTCCGCCCCCACCGCGGTGTTCTGCGCCAACGACCTGCTGGCGCTGGGTCTGCTGCAGGCCCTGTTCGCGGCGGGTGTGCGGGTGCCGGAGGAGGTCTCCCTCGTCGGCTACGACGACATCGAGTTCGCGGCGGCGGCCGCGGTGCCGCTGACCTCGGTGCGCCAGCCCGCGTTCCGCATCGGCCGCAAGGCCGCCGAACTGGTGCTCGACGAGACCGACCGCGATCGCGCCGCCGGGCACGTGCACCAGCAGGTGATCTACGAGCCGGAGCTCGTCGTGCGCCGGTCCAGCTCCCCGGCCGCCCGGTAGGAGCGGTCCCGGCGGGCTGCCCGGCGCCGGAGCGCCCCGTCGCCGGAGCGGACCGCGCGCGGTGCGGCGGTGGCCGTTCCGGTCCCGTCCGCGCGGTGCGCGCTCGTGTGGCGGCGGCGGAGGCCGCGCCGCGGGGGTGAACGTCGTTCGCGCTCGGACGTCCGGCCCTGCACCGGACACCGCCGAAAGGGTTGATCGAGACCGCGGAATTGCGAGCGCAGAGTAGCTGGATTCGGTTGACCTCCACTCGTTCGGGCAATTCCCGGGTGATTCTTCCTCGGCCTTCGGGAAACCCGCGTGGCGGCTATTCGCCAAACCGGTCCCCGCGTTCCACTGGAGACGTTCAATCGGAGGATCGGAACCGCCGTTCCGAGGTCGCAGAATTCATTCGGAGGATCCATGCGGTGCAGACTGGGGGTCGCGCGAGCCGTCGCGGTGACCGTTGCCATCGGAACATCCGCGATCGGAGCGCCCGCGTTCGCCGCGCAGGCGGATGGCAACTACGTGGCGGTCGGGGACTCGTTCGCCTCCGGCACGGGTACCAGGGACTACTTCGAGGACAGCGGGAACTGCTTGCGCAGCCCGAAGGCCTACCCGCAGCTGCTGGCCGACGCGCAGGGCGCGGCCTCGTTCACCTTCCTCGCCTGCTCGGGCGCCACCACCGACGACCTCAACGCGGACCAGCTCGGCTCCATCCCGTCGGACGCCACGCTGATCACCGTGCAGATCGGCGGCAACGACATCGGTTTCGCCGGGGTCATCCAGAACTGCTTGCTCGGCACCGACGAGATCTGCGACGGAGCCGTCGCCGACGGCGAGGCCAAGGCCCGCGACGAGCTGCCCGCCAAGCTGAAGTCCACCTACGAGGGGATCCGCTCCGCCGCGCCGGACGCCGAGGTCGTCGTGGTCGGCTATCCGCGGATCAACGAGCTCGGCGACTGCGCCATCCCCGGTTACACCGACGCCAAGCGGGACCGGATCAACGCGGGCGCCGACGTGCTCGCCGAGGTCATCTCCGAGGAGGCGGAGTCCGCCGGGTTCGACTTCGCCGACCCGCGCTCGGCCTTCGACGGGCACGGGGTCTGCGGCAGCCCGGAGTGGATCAACGGGCCGAGCACGCCGCTGCAGGAGTCCTTCCACCCCAACGTCGACGGTCACTCCGAGGGCTATCTCCCCGTGGTCCAGTCCGTCACCGGCTGATCGAGCGTTCCCCGCACCGCCCCGCCCAGGGGCGGGCGGCGCGACCTCAGCGGTCCCGCGGCAGGGGCCGCTGAGGTCGCGGCGAAGCGGGTCCGGCGCTCGCCGCACCCGGTCGCGCCGACGCGCTCAGCGGCTCAGCTGGCTGCGGCGGACCGTGCTCAGGCCGCCGTCCTCGTCGGCCCGTTGCAGCGCGACCACGGCCTGTTCGCCGTCGGTCCGCAGCAAGCCCACCATGTTCCCGAAGTACGGCCCCGCCGACTTCGACCAGCTCAGCGGCAGCGGCGGCACTCCGGCCCGTCGCGCCAGCCCGCGGAACAGCGCGGCCAGCGCTCGCGACCAGGCCACCCGCAGCGGGGCGGTCAGGTGCGCGGGCGTGGCGTTGTGCAGCGGCGAGCAGGTCACCTGCACCACCCGCGACCGCGGCGCCGGGTCGAACCCGGCCTCCGCCACGTAGCTGTGGTGCACGTCCCCGGACAGCACCGACACCGAGGCGGTGCCCGGCCGGTCCGCGGCGGCCCGCAGCAGCTCGGCGAGCCGGTCGAAGGAGGCCCGGAACGCCGCCCAGTGCTCCAGGTCGCCGACCTGGCGGATCCGCTCCGCGAGCTTCGGCCAGCGGCCGCCCGCGCAGGCCGCCTCGTTCCAGGACTGCAGGTGGTGCACGGCGTGCGGCAGCAGCCAGGGCAGCGAGGACGCGAGCACCACGTGCCGCGCGGTGTCCGCCGGCCCGTCCTCCTCCAGCTGCTCGCGCAGCCAGGCGAAGTCGGTGTCGGAGACCATCGCGCGGCTGCCGCCCTCCAGGATCCGGCCGGCTCTGGTGTCGAGCACGACGATCCGCAGCGCGCCCAGCTCCCGCCGGTAGCTCCACCGCACGTCCTTGTACCGGCGGCGCGTTCCGTCCTGCGCGCGCAGCTCGGTGTCGGACGCCGCCGCGAACTCGCGCAGCACCGGCAGCGCGTCGCCCTCGCGGCCCGCCGCCCGCACCGCCCGGTAGGTCGGGTCGGCGTCGAGCTGGTCGGGGCTGAGGTTGCCGACGTGCTGGTACACCCAGTACGCGACGAGCCCGCCGAGCAGGCGCTCGCGCCACCACGGCTGCTCGGCCATCGCGGTGCGCCACTCCAATGAGGTGTTCCAGTCGTCGCGCACGTCGTGGTCGTCGAAGATCATCATGCTGGGCACGGTGGACAGCAGCCACCGCACCAGCGGGTCGCTCCAGCCGTACCGGTAGAGCGCGGTGTACTCCTCGAAGTCCGCGACCTCCTGCCCCGGCGGCTCGGTGAGGTCGCGCCGGGCGCCGATCTCCCGCCGCACCTGCGGCGGGGTCTGGTCGGCGTAGACCTGGTCGCCGAGGAACAGCATCGAGTCCGGCCAGTCCCGCTCCGGCAGGTCCATCAGCCGTCGCGCGCAGGACTCCAGCGCGTCCGGGCCCAGCGACCGGCGGCGCCGGGCGTCCTCGGTCGGGCCGAACCGGCAGGAGCCGAACAGCAGCCGCGCGTCGGCCCCGCGCGGCACGGTGCGGATGCGGCTCGCCGGGTGGGTGTCGCCGGCGGGCGGCCACACCACCGCGCCCTCCACCCGCACCTCGTAGGGCGTGGAGCTGCCCGGCTCCAGTCCGCGCACCGCGACCAGCGCGTAGTGGTGCCCGCCGACCTGGAACGTCTCGGCCCGGTGCCCGAGCACCTCGACCGCGCAGGGCTCGTCCAGTTCCAGCCACACGGTCGCGGAGGTGTCGTCCGCGTAGCGGAGGATCGGTCCCAGCACCACAAAGGTCACGCGCATTGCATACCGCACCGGGAGGTGCGGGTGGAAGCGGTCTCGCTCGCGGAGTCCGGCCGGTGCCGCTCCGTGGTCGGCGCGCCGGCCGGTTCCGCCGATCGCGGGGAGCTCACCCGCCCGAACCGGCCCCGCGCCCGTGCGGGAATCCCCGATGGCCGACGGCGAGTCCTGGGCTTGCGCCACCCGGAACGGTTACCGTGGGGGCTGCGCGACGCGCCGGACTTCCGAGCTGGCCGTGCCGGTCCCAGGGCGCCACCTGACCGGGCACGGCTGAGCCGGACGGCCACCAAGGGAGAGGCGGTGCGAGCCGTCTCGGTCGTCCGGGTGGAAAGGCCCGCTGACTCCAGGGTCAGCGGGTTTTTCGCCGTTCAGGGGCGGCTGCGCTCGGCTGCGGGCGGCCGCCGCCCGTGCTGAGCTGGCCCGGTGGCCGGGGACGAGGTGTCGGAGTCGCTGCTGCGGGAGCTCTACCGGGGCGATCCCGCCGAGTTCGTCGCCGAGCGCGACCGCCGCGCCCGGGCGGCTCGCCGGGAGGGCGCGCCGGAGCTCGCGGAGCGGATCGGGCGGCTGCGCAAGCCCACGACCGCGGCCTGGGCGGTGAACCGGCTCGCGGCGCGGCACCCGCGCCGGGTCGGTGAGCTGGTGGAGCTGGGGGAGGCTCTGCGGGCGGCGCAGCGGGAGCTGCGCGGTGACGAGATCCGGCGGCTGGACCAGCGGCGCGCCGAGCTGGTCCGCGAGCTCGGCGACCGGGCCGCCGCCGAGGCGGAACGCGCGAACCGGGGGCTGGGCGAGCAGGCGCGGCGGCAGGTGGAGTCGACCCTCGCCGCGGCCGTCGCCGAGCCGGAGGCCGGGCGTCGGGTCCGGGCCGGGGTGCTCGACGGCGCGCTGGAGCACAGCGGTTTCGGACTGGACGAGTTGTCCCTGGCGGCGATGCGCGTGGCCGCGCGGGACGGGCGGAAGCGCTCCGCGCGGCGTGCGCGCGGCTCCGCGCCGACGGCCCGGGAGCCCGCCCCGGAACCGGAGCAGAAGCGGAAGCGGAAGGCGAAACCGGGACCGGAGCGCGAGCCGGCGCGGAGGAGGGAGCCGGAGCTGGCGTCGAAACCGGAGCCGAAACCGGAGCCAGCGCCGAAGCGGGAGCCGGCGCCGAAGCGCGGCCGCGAGCCGCGCAGGCCCCCCGAAGCGCCCCGCGCCGGGCGGGACGACCCCGCCGAGCGGCTGCGCCGCGCCGAGGAGGAGCTGCGCGGTGCCGAGCGGGATCGCGACGAGCAGCGCCGCCGCCGCGACGAGCTCCGCGCCGAACTGGACGAGGTCTCCACCCACCTGCACGAGCTGACCAGGGCGGTCGCCCGCGCCCGGCGCCAGCGCGACCGGGCCGCCCGCGACCGCTCCGAGCGGTGAACCGGGAATCGCTGAACGGGCGCAGCGGCGCCGCCGGACGGGCGACCGCCAGGCACGCTCCGCGACCGCCCGGCGCCCGGCCACCGCTGCTGACAGGCTGGCCGCGTGAGGTACCGGTGGTGGCGGGTGGCGGCCGCGCTCGTGGTGCTCGCGGCGGTCGCGGCGCTGGTGTGGGCGAACCGCGAGGAGCTGCCCCGGGCGGGCCGGGCGCTGGCCGGGGCCGACCCGGCCCGGCTGGTCCTCGCGACCGGGGTGTGGCTGGTCTGGATCGCGAACTGGGTGCTGCTGCACCTGGCGGCGCGGCGGCTCACCGGCGCGGGCGGCTACCGCGAGTTCCTCGTGCTCCTTCCGGTGACCGTGTCCTCGCTGGCGCTGAACCTCGCGGTGAAGTCCGGCAACCTCGCGGGCGTGGCCGCGTTCGGGCTCGACGCCCGACGGCGCGGCGCGGAGCAGGGCCGGGTGACCGGTGCGTACCTCGCGGCGGCGCAGACCGCCGAGGTCGGCTTCGTGGTCACCCTCGCGGCCGGGCTCGCGGTGGTGTGCTGGGACGGCAAGCTGGAGCGGGCCGAGATCGCGGCGACCGTGCTGTTCTCGATCGGTTTGCTGGCCCGGGTGGTGGCGTTGGTGGCGGCGGTGCGCAGCCGCGCGGTGCTGCGCAGGTTGTGGACCTGGCCGGGGCGCAGCTGGGACCGGCTGCTGCGCCGCCCCGAGCGGGAGCGCGGCACCGAGGCGGCCGACGAGTTCGCCGCGGCGGTGGACGCGATCCGCGCCCGCCCGGTGGCCGCGATCCCGGCGGTGTGCTTCGCCGTGGCGATCGACCTGCTGGGGGCGGCGGTGCTGTGGGCCTCGCTGGCCGCGGTCGGCGCCGGGGACCGGCCCCTGGTGGCGCTGGTGGCCTACGCGGTCTCGACGCTGTTCGGCATCGTCGGCGTGCTGCCGGGCGGGCTCGCGTTCGCGGAGGTGGGCGCGGCCGCCGCGCTGGCGTCGTACGGAATTCCGGTGGGCGTGTCGGCCGCGGCGGTGCTGGTGTTCCGGACGTTCGTGTTCTGGTTGCCGCTGGCGCTGGGCGGATTGCTCGCGTGGCGCCTGCGGTCCTCACCCGGATAGCCGAATTCCTCGCGCAACGAGGTGCGCGGATGACCTCGGGGTGATCTTGAAGTGGGCTCGGCACTTATCATGTCCGCGCGGTCGGGCTGGGCCGATCGCCGAGGGGTGGACGGAGTTTCGTGCGCGGGGTCGACTACTACGAGCTGCTGGGCGTGGAGCGGACGGCGTCGGCGGCCGAGATCAAGTCCGCGTACCGGACGCTGGCGCGCACCATGCATCCGGACGTCGGTGGCACGGCGGGCACCTTCCGGTTGTTGCAGCAGGCCTACGAGACGCTCAACGATCCGATCCGCCGCGCCGACTACGACAGCGGCCCGCCGGACGCGGGCCCGCGGCCGGAGCGGTCCTCGGAGCGCCCGCGCTCGCCTTCCCGGCGCTGGGTGTACCGGGAGGGCAGGCGTCGCGATTTCGGCGAGGACCCAGAGTTCGTCCCGCCCGCCCCCGACCTCGATCCGGACGACATCCCGTGGTGGGACGAGGTCGATCCGGCGGAGCGGGTGGTGTACCTGCCGGTCACCGCCCCGGATCGCGGGCCGGCGCTCGCGCTGGCCGGTGGGTGGGTGCTGCTCGCCGCGACCGGGCTGCTGGTCGGGTTGAGCGGCGTGCTGCTCGGCGCGTGGCTGGCCCTGCTGGTCTCGGCGGGCGCGGTGGTCCTGGTGCTGCTGCGCAGGCTGCTGGAGTCGCACCGCACGAACCGGTTGTTCGAGGCCGAGCACCGGGGCGTCGTGTTCGGCGCGACCCCGCGGGAGGAGGTCGCCGCCGACGAGGCCGTCAAGCGGCGCTCCGCGGAGCTGATCGCCGACCACCTGACCCGGCTGCCCGGGGTGCGGATCTTCCACGGGCTCGCCTGGCCGGGGTCGGTGTTCGCCGACGTCGACCACGCGGTGCTGTGCGGCCGGCGCCTGGTGCTGGTGGAGGCGAAGCGCTGGCTGCCCGGCCACTACGAGGTGGACGAGGACGGCGCGGTCTGGCGAAACGGCCACGTGTTCCGCGGCGGGACCACCCGGCTCGACGAAGGAGTGGTCGCCTACGCGGCGCTGCTGCCGCAGGTCGAGGTGCGCGGGGTGCTGCTGCTCTACCCGAACCGCGCCGGGGAGATCACGGTCGGCGAATCGGACGAGGGCGCACCGGTGGAGCCGCTGACCCCGGAGGAGTTCGTGACCGAGATCGGCGGGTGGCTCGCCGCCGAGCCCGCGGCCGTGGACCGGGACGCCTTCGAGATGGTGCTCGCCCAGGTGCTCGCCGGCTGACGCCCTGATCAGGCGAAATTCTTCGCGGTGTGAGGTGCCGTTCGTTGCCGGGTAGCCGGTGACCGGGAAGTCTGGAAAGCACCTGTGCCCGAGCCCCAGCCCAGATTCGAGGTCGCACGCGATGGTCACCACCGATTCGACCGCCTCCGGTCAGCGCCCCGCTCTCCTGAGCGGCCGACGCGGCTGGGCCCCGCAGCTGTCGGTCTACGTGTTCATCCTGGCGCCGTTCCTGGCACTGCTGATCGCGGTTCCCGCGATGTGGGGCTGGGGGATGACCTGGTGGGACCTGGGGCTCGCGGCCGGGTTCTACCTGGTCACGATCCTCGGGGTGACCGTCGGCTTCCACCGGTACTTCACCCACGGCGCGTTCCGCGCGAAGCGCTGGCTGCGGATCGCGCTGGCGGTCGCGGGCAGCATGTCGGTGCAGGGACCGGTGATGCACTGGGTGGCTGACCACCGCAGGCACCACGCCTTCTCGGACCGGGAGGGCGATCCGCACTCGCCGTGGGCGTTCGGCACCTCGCCGTGGGCGCTGGCGCGCGGCTTCTGGCACGCCCACATGGGGTGGCTGTTCGAGCGGGACCTGACGAACCGGGAGCGGTTCGCCCCGGACCTGATGGCCGACCGCGACATCGTGCTGGTGCACCGGCTGTTCGCGCCGCTGACGGTGCTGAGCCTGGCGCTGCCCGCCGCGGTCGGCGGGGCGGTGACCGGCACCTGGTGGGGCGCGTGGACGGCGTTCTTCTGGGCGGGCCTGGTGCGGGTGGCGTTCCTGCACCACGTCACCTGGTCGGTGAACTCGATCTGCCACATCATCGGCGAGCGGCCGTTCAAGAGCCGGGACCGGGCGGCGAACTTCTGGCCGCTGGCGCTGCTGAGCATGGGGGAGTCCTGGCACAACCTGCACCACGCCGACCCGACCTGCGCCCGGCACGGGGTGCGGCGCGGGCAGATCGACGTCTCGGCGCGGGTGATCTGGATGTTCGAGCGCTTCGGCTGGGCGACCCACGTGAAGTGGCCGACCTCGCGCAGGCTCGCCCGGCTGAGCCGGGGCGCGGCGGACTGACCGCGCTCCCGGTTCCGGTCGGCACCGCCCCCATTTCCCGAGAAATCGCCCCCACCCGCCGCGCAGGGGTGCGCAATTTCTTGAGAAATCGCGGGCCCGTGGTGTTGGTGCTGGTCAGGCGTTGCGGGTGTGGTGCGAGTTGATGCGGGTCCGGTGCGGGAGGCGGGGGTGCGCCGGGGCCGGGCGTTCGGGGAGCTCGCCGGGAGGCCGGGCGAGCGATGTCCCTAGGATGAGGGCCTCATGAGCGCCACACTCGTCGCCAAGGAACTCGCCGCCGGGCACGGCGACCGGGTGCTGTTCTCCGGACTCGATCTCGTCGTCGCCCCGGGCGACGTGGTGGGCCTGGTCGGGGTGAACGGCGCGGGCAAGTCCACGCTGCTGCGGATGCTCGCGGGCCTGCTGCCCGCCAGCGAGGGCGCGGTGCACCTGAGCCCGCCGACCGCGACGATCGGCTACCTGCCGCAGGAGCCGGATCGCGTCCCGGGTGAGACGGTGCAGGCCTTCCTCGACCGCCGCACCGGGGTCGCCACCGCGCAGCGGGAGCTCGACGCCGCGACCGAGGCGCTCACCGAGGAACGTCCCGGCGCCGATGACGCCTACAGCTTCGCGCTGGACCGCTGGCTCGCCCTCGGCGGTGCCGATCTGGCGGAGCGGGCCGAGGGCGTCGTCGCCGACCTCGGGCTCGACGTCGCCCTGGACCAGCCGATGACGAGCCTCTCGGGCGGCCAGGCGGCCCGCGCGGGGATGGCCTCGCTGCTGTTGAGCCGCTACGACGTGTTCCTGCTCGACGAGCCCACCAACGACCTCGACCTGGAGGGCCTGGAGCGGCTGGAGCGCTTCGTCGCCGAGCTGCGCGCCGGAACCGCGCTGGTCAGCCACGACCGCGAGTTCCTGGCCCGCACCGTCACCCGCGTCGTGGAGCTCGACCTCGCCCAGCAGCAGGTCCGCTCCTTCGGCGGCGGGTACGCCGCGTACCTGGAGGAGCGCGAGGTCGCCCGCAGGCACGCCCGCGAGCAGTACGAGGAGTACGCCGACACCCGAGCTTCGCTGGAGTCCCGCGCCCGTTCGCAGCGCTCCTGGATGGAGAAGGGCGTGAAGAACGCCCGGCGCAAGGCGGGCGACAACGACAAGGTGGGCCGCAAGTTCCGCAGCGAGGCCACCGAGAAGCAGGCCTCGAAGGCCCGCCAGACGGAGCGCCTCATCGAGCGCCTCGACGTGGTGGAGGAGCCGCGCAAGGAGTGGGAGCTGCGGATGAGCATCGCCGCCGCGCCCCGCTCGGGTTCGGTGGTGGCGACCCTGCACGGCGCGGTGGTCCGCCGGGGCGAGCTGACCCTGGGCCCGGTGGACCTGCAGGTCGACTGGGCGGACCGGGTGGCGATCACCGGCGCGAACGGCGCGGGCAAGTCGACGCTGCTGGCGGCCCTGCTGGGGCGGCTGGAACCGGACGAGGGGCGCGGATCGCTGGGCTCCGGGGTCGTGATCGGCGAGGTCGACCAGGCGCGCGGGCTGTTCTTCGGATCCGAGTCGCTGCTGGACGCCTTCGGCGCGCAGGTCCCGGACCAGCCGGCCTCCGAGGTGCGCACGCTGCTGGCGAAGTTCGGCCTGGTGGCCGCGCACGTCCTCCGGCCCGCTCGCACGCTCTCGCCCGGGGAGCGGACCCGCGCGGCGCTGGCGCTGCTCCAGGCGCGCGGGGTGAACCTGCTGGTGCTCGACGAGCCGACGAACCACCTGGACCTGGCCGCGATCGAGCAGCTGGAGTCGGCGCTGGCCGAGTACGCGGGAACCCTGCTGCTGGTCACCCACGATCGCCGGATGCTCGACGCGGTCCACGTGACCCGCCGCTGGCAGGTCGTCGACGGCCGCGTCGCGGAGCTGTGACCGCGTTCGCCGCCGCGAGGAGGACGTTCACCTGAGCCGCCCCGGCCGGGAACCCGCCGCCGCCCGGGGCACGGGCGGTTCGGCGGCGGCGGGTCCGGCCGCCCGGCCCGTCGGGGCACGTGGGCCGGGCGGAGTCCCGGCTCGCTCGGGGGAGGCGGGGGGAGCGCCGCGAGCCGGGAAGTGCGTCAGGCGATGAGGGTCGGCAGGGTGCCTACGGCGGAGGGGCAGAGAGCCCGGCCCAGGTGACCCGGGTTCGGCCTGGCGCGGCGCAGGTGCGCCGGTCCCCGGACGAGGTGGCCGCAGAGGCAGCGCAGCGGTCTTCCAGGAGTCCGCTGGAGACGATGCCATCGTCCGTCCGCCGGGCCGCACGCCCAGGGGGTGCCGGTGTCGCCGACGATGCGGAGCGCACCGAGACCGCGCGGCGGTACCGCGACTCCCGCGCACAGTCCAGGCAGGACGCCGCACAGCGGATCGCAGGTCCGCTGATCGGCAGCCCGCACCGCGTCCGCCGCTTCGCGCCGGTCCCCGCCTCGTGGACCACGCCGTCCGGCGTGGTGGATGAGTACCAGCTCACCCATACCCACCTCCTCGCACTCTCGGTGAAAACTCGTACACTCTGTGTCGTTGATCAGGATGTGTAGCACGCTAACTCTGAGCTGATCAGAATGGCGATTCCCTGGAAGTGTGAACGTGAGGACGGTGTGATGGCAGGCGCTCGTCAGCTCCGATTGGGCCAGATCCTCCGCGATCTGCGGATCAAAGCGGGCTTCGATCAGCAGGCGGCGGCGGAGCGCGTGGGACGCAACCGCTCCAGCGTCGGGCACTGGGAGTCCGCGCGTTCCCGACCCGGACGCAGCGACTTGGACGTGCTGCTGACCTTCTACGGGGTGGACGACGACACGAGGGAGCGGATCCAGCAGCTTCGCGCTGACAGCGGGAAGGGCGGGTGGTGGACGCTCTACCAGTTGCCTGCTTGGTTCACCCCGTACGTCGGTTTCGAAGCTGATGCGATCGAGGGATTCAACTTTGAGACCAATGTGGTCCCGGGTCTGCTTCAAACTCGGGCGTATGCCCGCGCCATTCACGAGTCCGGGCGGATGACGTTGGATTCCGCCAGCATCGACGAGTGGGTGGAGGCGCGGATGCAGCGGCAACAGCGTCTCGCAGAGGAACATCCCCTGGTGTTGAACGTGGTCATCGCAGAGGAGGCGTTCCACCGGGTCATCGGCGGCCATGAGGTGATGGCTGAGCAGATCCGTGCGCTGATCGACGCCTCCCGCCGCCCGAACGTCGATTTGCGGGTGGTTCCGCTGGATGCCGGTGGTCATCCTGCGTTGCCGGGCGGCTTCATGTTGCTCCGGTTCGAGCAGCACGCCGACGTCGTGTTCGTGGATACCGCTCTGAGCGGTCATATCGTCGATAACCCAGCTGAAACCGCAGAATTCGGGCGGGTGTTCTCGGTACTCCAGAACATCGCATTATCCGCCGACGAGACCACCACTCTGCTCGCTACACTCGCCGGGAAGTACTCCGAGGTGTAGGGGGACGGGTGTCCGGGTGCAGTTGGAAGACGTCGTCGCGTTCGACGCAGGGTGGTCAGTGCGTGCAGACGGCGGGTACGCGCGGCGCCGCTCTGATCAGGGATTCCAAGCTGGGCGGGTGCTCGCCGGTCTTGAGCGTGGCGCCCGCGGCGTTCGACCGGTTCGTGAGCGCGATCAAGTCCGGCCGGTTCGAGCGCTAGCGATCACCGGCCCGCAGGGCTGATCCGCGCCGCTGTCGCCGATTCCCGGACGCGCGAGGTCCGCGCCCCCCGGCTCGGGAGGCGCGGACTCGCGGGCCGGTCAGGCGCGCGGCGTGGCGGTGTCCCGCAGGCTGGCCCACCCGGGCTCGACCTGGGACCACGAGCCGGTGCCCGAGAGCACCGCGATCTCCGCGGTGCGCAACTGGTGCGGGGCGCCGGTGAGGACCGCGACCAGGTCCTCCAGACCGGGGTTGTGGCCCACCAGCAGCGCGGTCCCGGCCTCGTCGGGAACCTCGTTGAGCACCGCGATGAGCTCCCCGGCCGTGGCGCCGTAGAGCCGCTTGTCGTGCCGGGTCTCGGCCTTGCCCGTCACGCCCGAGATCAGCTGCCAGGTGCGCCGCGCCCGCTTCGCGGGGGAGCAGAGCACGAAGCCGATGTCCGGGACCTTCTCCGCCAGCCACCTGCCCGCTTCGGGAGCGTCGCGCTCACCGCGTTCGGTGAGCGGTCGTGCGAAGTCGTCCTCGACGTCGTCCGGCCACGCCGACTTCGCGTGCCTGCACACCACCAGAGTGCGTGTCATCGCCACCGTTCCTCATCGTCGTGGTCACCAGAGTAGTGGCCGGATCACCACGACGACGCCCCTCGAACCGGCCTCGCGGTGCCACCACCGCTGGCCGCGCGCCCACGAGGTGCCGATCTCCGTCGTGTTCTCGCCAGTGCGGCCACCGCCGTGCCGCGCTCAGCCGTCCAGACGCACCGGGAGGCGGCGCGGGCCGTTGGAGATGAACGACTCCGAGGGCTCCAGCCGGTCCGCGGGCACGGCGAGCTCCAGCTTCGGGAACCGGTCGAACAGCGCGGGCAGCGCGACGTGCGCCTCCAGGCGGGCTAGCGCCGCGCCGAGGCAGAAGTGCTGGCCGAAGCCGAAGGCGAGGTGGTCGCGGGCCCCGCGCCGCGCGTCGAACCGGGCGGGATCGGCGTAGTGGCCGGGATCGCGGTTGGCCGCGGCGTAGGAGGCGAGGATCGCGTCGCCCCGCCCGATCACGGTGCCGTCGCCGAGCTCGATGTCGGTGGTGGCGAACCGCAGCGGCACGTTCGCCAGCGCGGGCTGCCAGCGCAGCGTCTCCTCCACCACGTCGTCCCAGCCGATCTCCCCGGCGCGCAGCGCGGCCAGCTGCTCCGGGTGGGTGGTGAGCGCGACGACGGCCTGGCCCAGCAGGTTCACCGTGGTCTCGTGACCGGCGCCGATCATGAGGATCAGCGTGTCCGCCAGCTCCCGCTCGCTGAGCCGGTTCTCCTCCTCGTCGCGGGCCGCGAGCAGCCCGCTGGTGAGGTCGTCGCCGGGCTCGCGCCGCTTGGCCTCGATCAGCTCGGCCAGGAACCGGCCCATCGCCTGCGCGGTCGCCGCGGTCTCCTCCGGCGTGGCCGAGGTGCGGAACACCTCGTCGACGATGCGCCGCAGCTCCCCGCGCAGCTCGGCGGGCACCCCGAACAGCTCGGTGATCACCGCGATCGGCAGCGGGTAGGTGAACTCCGCGCGCAGGTCGAGCTCGCCCTCCGGCGCTGCCGCGAGACCGTCCAGCAGCCCGGCGGTGATCTCCTCGACGCGGGGGCGCAGCGCCTCCACCCGGCGCGGGGTGAACGCCTTCGACACCAGCCCGCGCAGCCGCTTGTGATCCGGCCCGTAGGCGGTGAACATGTTGTCCACCCCGACCCAGGAGATCAGCGGCCAGTCCGCGGGCACCTCACCGTCGATCCACGCCGGCCAGTGCTGCCGCGGGTCCTTCGACACCCGGGGATCCCCCAGCAGCCCGCGCAGCTCGGCGTGGTCGGTCACCACCCAGGCGGGGATGCCGCCCGGCAGGTCGACCAGGGCGGCCGCGCCGTGCGCGCGCAGCCGGTCCGCCTCCCCGTGCACGTCGGCTCCGGCCGGGTCGAGCGCTGCTACCGGGCACTGCGATGGGGGCATTCGGATCCTCCTGAGGTGGGGTCGGCGAGCGAGGACACCGCTGGGAAGCGCACCGGGAGGGCGGTCAGGGCCCGGTGGAACGGACCCGGCCGCCACCGCAGCGGCTGCTGATCATCCAGCTCGACTTCGGGAACGTAGTCCAAAAGCGTCTCCAACGCCACGGTCGCGATCAGCCGCGCGGGACGGCTCGCCGGGCAGGTGTGCGGGCCCGCGCTGAACGCCAGGTGCGCCCGGTTGCCGGTCGGCACCTGCCCAGCGGGCTGCAACGCCGGGTCCGTGTTGATCGCCGCCATCGAGATCACCACGGGCTCGTCGGCGGGCAGCAGCACCCGCCCCAGGTACACCGGATGGCGCGGGTAGGTGATCGCGTAGTTCGTCAGCGGGGTGAACTGCCACAGCACCTGGTCCAGCGCCTCGTCGAGCGCGACGCTGCCGGTGGCGACCGCGTCGGCGACCCGGCGCTCGGTGAGCAGCAGGTACAGCGCGTTCGCGATCCAGTTGCCCAGCGGCTCCGCGCCCGCGCCCATCGTGATGATCAGCTGGTGCAGCATCTCGTCGTCGTCGAGGCCGTGCGGGTGCTCCAGCATCCGCGTGGTCACGTCGTCGCCGGGGCGCGCCCGCTTGTAGCGGACCAGGTCGGTGACGCTTGCTTCGAGGTACTGGTTGGCCAGCTGCGGGTCGGTGCCGTCCCAGAGCGCGGCGATCGCGGCCACCATGTCCTGCGCGATCTCCGCCGGGCAGCCGAACATCTGCTGCAGCACCAGCATCGGCAGTTGCGCCGCGAACTCCCCGAGCAGGTCCGCGTGGCCCCGCCCGGTGAAGCGGCGGATCAGCTCGATCGAGCTGGACTGCACGAACCGGCGCAGCTGGGCCGGCTTGACCAACGCGAGGCTGTTCTCCACCGGCGGCCGCAGCCGCGCGTGCCGCTCCCCGTCGGCGAACAGGGTGTTCGGCCGCCACGACATCATCGGCAGCACCGGCGAATCCGGCGGCGCGGTGTCCTGCCAGCGGCGCGAGTCCTTCACGAACACGTGCGGGCTGCGCAGCACCTGCAACGCCGTCTCGTAGTCCACCACCAGCATCGCGGGCACGTCCGGCGCCAGCCGCACCGGGACGATCGGGCCCCGCGCGCGCAGCTGCGAGTAGACGTGCTCCGGCTCGGCGGTGAAGTCCTCGCCGTAGAGCGGGATGCGGTCGTTCAGGTCGGAGTTGACGGGTTGGGGGGCGGTCATGGGGGCTCCGGGCTCGGAATGTCGGGGGACGAGATCAGGAACGGCGGGTCACAGCCGCGCCGTCGGGTGCGCGGCGTGCCTGCCGGAGGACGTCAGCAGGTGCTCGACGAGGTCGATCAGCACCCGGGTGCACGAGGCGGGGTCGCGCGCGTCGCAGATGCCGACCGGGGTGGACGGCTCCGGGTCGAGCGCCTCCCGCAGCTCCTCCACCTGGTAGCTCGGCGCCGCGTCGAAGGCGTTCACCGCGATCGCGTAGGGCACTCCCATCTCCTCCACGCGATCCATCACCTCGAACGAATCCGCCAGCCGGCGGGCGTCGGCCAGCACCAGCGCACCCAGCGCGTTGCGCGCCAGCGTCTGCCACAGGTAGGCGAACCGCTGCTGGCCGGGCGTGCCGAACAGGTACAGCACCAGCTGATCGTTGAGGGTGCGGCGGCCGAAGTCCAGCGCCACCGTCGTCCGGGTCTTCGCCGGGGTGTGCCGCAGGTCGTCAACGCCCTCGCTCGCCGAGGTCAGCGACTCCTCGGTGTGCAGCGGCGTGATCTCCGACATGGTGTCGACGAAGGTGGTCTTGCCGACCCCGGCCGGGCCCACCACGAGGATCTTCGCCGAGCGGCGCACCGTCGGGGCGACGTAGGCCGACTCAGGCGGAGGTGTCCAGTCGGCGGAGTCCATCGAGCACCTCCCGCAGCAGATCAGGACTGGGCACCGGCTCCGGGCGGACCGCCGAGGCGGGCGCCAGGTAGCCGTCGTCGATCAGGTCCGCGACCACGACCAGCGCGACCGTCAGCGGCAGCGCGGTGTGCGCGGCGATCTCGGCCACCGCCAGCGCACCGCCCTGGGCCACCTGCACGATCCGGCGGCGATCCGGATCGAGCTCGGGGACCGCGCCGAGCGGGACGGCCCGCACCAGCGCGGCCGGTTCCACCGGTTGCTCGGCCCGGGCGCGGCCCCGGGTGAGCACGTAGGAGCGCACCAGCTCCGATTCGCGCCGGTGCGGCCCTGGGCTCACGGTCGCCGCCCGGCGGCGGTGCGCGCAGCCGTACCCATCTCCTGCCCCAGCCTCTTGGCCGTCATCCGCATCTCCGTGGACACCACGCCCAGGTCGGCGTCCGCATCGGTCACCAGCACGAGGTACGACTCCTCGCCGAACGGTTGCAGCAGCTGGTAGCCCTGCTCGTGCTGAACCAGCACCTGCTCGAACCCGGCGGTGGGGTAGCCGAGCGGTTCCATCCCGTGCCGCGCGCACGCTTGCAGCGGCGAGCTGACCGCCGCCCAGCGCTCGGCGTCCGCCTGGTCGAGATCTCCGTTCTTGACCAGGAGCATCCCGTCACCGGACACCGCGATCGCCGCCCGGATGCCGGAGTGCTCGACGAGGTCGTCGAGCACCCAGCTCCGGTCGGGCTTCGGCGCCGTCGGGGCCGTCTCGGTCATGCGTCTGCATCCCTTCTGGAAGTGGTGGAGGGGTCGTGCTCGTCCGCGGCGGTGAACACCGCCGTCGAGTCCTCGGTGCTCCGAGCGCGGGTGGCCCGCTGGAGGCCGCGCAGGCCCTGGGCCGCGTCGGTGGTGCGCCGGTGCGCGCCGTCGGCGATGGCCTGCACCGGGGCGGCGTCCTCGGGCGCGGACAGGTCGCCGGAGCGGGTGACGGTGCGGCGCGAGCGCTTCGGCAGGCCCGCGGCGGTCGTCGCCGGTTCGGGCTGGCGGTGCCGGGGGTTCTCCGGCGGCCGGGAGGCCGCGGGCTCCGGCAGGGCGGAGGGAGCGGCCGGGGGCTCGGCGGCGGGCGGGTCGAGCTGCTGGTCCAGCGTGGTGAGCAGGTTGTGCGGCACCAGCAGCACCGCGCGCAGCCCGCCGCGGCTCGACGCGGCGTCCAGCCGCACGGTGAAGCCGTAGTTCGCCGCCAGCACGCTGCACCCGGCGAGGCCGGTGCGCGGCGGGTTGCCCAGCTCGGTCAGCTCGATCTCGGAGACCCCGCGCGAGAGCAGGGCGTTCGCCCGGTTCAGCGCGTCCGGTGGGATGCCGACCCCGCCGTCGTGGATCTCCAGCGAGACCCCGTGGTACTCGGCCGTGATCAGCACGTCGACCGGCGCGGTGGGAGGGGAGGAGCGGGTCGCGTTGTCCAGCAGCTCGGCCAGCGCCGCGCTCACGGGCTCGACCACGCGGCCCAGCACCGCCGTCGTGGTGTCCCGGGTGGAGAGCCGGACGCGCTCGTAGTCGTGGATGCGGGACTGCGCCGCGCCCACCAGCCGCGCGATCAGCTGCGGGCTGCGCTGCTGTCCCGGCGGGGAACCGCACAGCACCGTCACCAGCTGCGCGCGGCGCTGCGCCTGGGCGAGCAGGTGGTCGATCGGGAGCAGGTCCTCCAGCACTTCGGGGCCGTGGGTGCGCTGCATCGACTGGATCCGGTCCGCGGCGTTGTTCGTCAGCGCGAGGATGCGGCGCATGGTCCCGCCCAGCGCCTCCTGGGCGCCCTGCACGACCTCGCGGCGGAACTGCTCGTCGGGTTCGACGGTCACCGGGGGCTCCGCCGGGACCACGTGCGCTGGTTCCGGGTACCGCTCCGGCTCGGGTGCGGGGAGCGGCGGTTCGGTCTCGAACCCCGGTCGGGGTTCCGGTGGCGAGGCCGACCACTCCTCCATCTCCTTGTGCTGTTGGCGCAACCGAGCGCTCAACAGCGCCACCGCGGCCCCCAGCAGCACCACCAGAACCACCAGGCCGCCGAGTATCCACCCTGTCGTCTGTTGCATCGCGTCCTCATCCGTCCCGCGGCACCGCGCGGGTCCTCGGCCGTACCAGCCGGCACGTGGTCCTGCCGCACGCAAGACCACGGCGCACGCGGGCCACCGTAGCGAATGATGATCACATTGCGTACTGTTGTCCGGTTTTCACGCGATCAACTTCGGAATTGTGATCGGTGCTACTCCGCGCGGGCGACGAACAAGACCGCCGGTCACCCGTTCGGCCGTGCGGATGGCCTTTCTTCCCGCATCTCCCGCCGATCGCGCGGAAAGGACCGGCGAAGGCCGGTGGAGCCGGTGCCGGGGTCGGGAGGTCGATCTTCATATGATGTCGGGGATGCCGACATCCCCCGTTCACCCCACGTCCTCCCCGGGCGCGAACCCGTACGTCCCCGACCTCAGCACCGACTGGTACCGGGGCATCGCGGGAGCGGGCGCGGCCAGTCCGGAATGGCTGCGGGCGTTCAGCGAGTTCTTCACCGAGGCCGCGATCATCGGATTCCTCGCGGCCTTCGCGGCGCTGATCTGGCTCGCGCGGCGCCGAGACCACCGCGCCGCCGCCGGAGCGGCGCTGACGGTCGGCGTGACCGCGCTCGCCTACGTGGTGAGCGAGGTCGTCAAGTCCTTCGTGCAGGAGGACCGGCCGTGCCGCGTGGTCGCGCACGCGCAGGCGATCGCGACCTGCCCCGAGTTCGGGGACTGGTCGTTCCCCAGCAACCACTCCACGATCGCCGCCGCCTCGGCGGTCGCGATCTTCTGCGTCCGCCCCGCCTGGGGCCGGATCGCGCTCGTGGTCGGCGTGCTCACCGGGCTGTCCCGGGTGTTCGTCGGCGTGCACTACCCGCACGACGTGCTGGTGGGCCTGCTGCTGGGCGGGCTCGTCGCGGCGCTGCTGCCGTGGCTGGCCGGACTGCTCTCCCCGGTCGTGGCCGGAGCCCGGCGCACTTCGATCGGGGTGCTCGCCCTCGGCCCCGGACCGGACGACGAGGACGCCACGGTGCAGCTGCCCGTGGTCGAGGACGCGACGGTGCGGCTGCCCGCGGTCCGCGAGTCCCGGCCCCCGGTGATGCGGGAACCCCGACCTCCGGTGATGCGGGAACCCCGGCCTCCGGCGGCGGGGGGATCCCGGCCTCCGGCGACGCGGGGGCCCCGGCCGCCCGCCGTGCGCGACCCCCGCCGGTGACCGCCGCTCAGCCGACGGTGGTGCGCAGAGCGGGGAGCAGCTCGCGCTCGGCGAACTCGAAGAACCCGTCCTGGGTCTCGTCGCCACCGATCTGCACCAGCGCCACGTCGGTGTAGCCGCAGTCGCGGAACTCCGCGAACGCCGACACGATCGGCCCCGCGTCGGGGCCGCACGGGATGCTCGCTGCCACGTCCTCCGGCCGCACGAACTGCGTCGCCGCCGCGAACCCGGCCGGCCCGGGCAGGTCGGCGTTCACCCGCCAGCCCCCGGCGAACCAGCGGAACTGCTCGTGCGCGCGACGGATCGCGGCGTCCCGGTCGCGGTCCCAGGAGACCGGCAGCTGCGCCACCTTGCGGTCCGCGCCCCCGGCCCGGTCCCAGCCTCGGCACAGCGACTCGTCGGCGTCCGTGGAGATCATCACGTCGGCCAGCGGCGCGAAGCGGCGGACCGACCGCGGACCGGAGACCGCGATCCCGATCGGCACCCGCTGCTCGGGCAGGTCCCACAGCCGGCCCGCGTCCACCCGGTAGTGCCTGCCGTCGTGGTGCACGATCCCGCCGCCGAACAGCTCGCGGATGATCCAGACCGCCTCCTCCAGCATCTCGTGGCGCACCCGCACCGGCGGCCAGCCGCGCCCCACCACGTGCTCGTTCAGGTTCTCCCCGGCGCCGAGGCCCAGCGTGAACCGGCCGTCGGAGAGCAGCCCGACCGTCGCGGCCTGCTGCGCCACGACCGCCGGGTGGTAGCGCAGGATCGGCGCCGTCACGTAGGTCATCAGCTCCACGCGCTCGGTCACCTGGGCGACCGCCCCCAGCACGCTCCACGCGTGCGGCGAGTGCCCCTGCGCCTCCAGCCAGGGCGAGTAGTGGTCGCTCATCACGGCGAAGTCGAATCCCGCCCGCTCGGCCAGCGGCGCGTGCCGCACCAGCTCGCGCGGGCCGGACTGCTCGGTCATCAACGTGTACCCGATCCGAACCATGCCCCCAGGCTGGCAGCGCCGACCGCTGAACGCGCTCCGAGCGGTGGGCCGGGAGGGGAACCGGGGCTAGGCTCGGATCATGGTCGGATCCCTGCTCGGCAACGAGGTCCAGCGCGTCGAAGATCCCGAACTGCTGCGCGGTCGCGGCAGCTACGTGGACGACCTGCCGCTGGAAGGGGTGCTGCGAGCCGGGTTCGTGCGCTCGCCGATCGCGCACGCCGAGATCACCTCCATCGACGTGTCCGCG
Organism: Saccharopolyspora antibiotica; assembly: GCF_047200635.1. Taxonomy (NCBI): domain Bacteria; kingdom Bacillati; phylum Actinomycetota; class Actinomycetes; order Pseudonocardiales; family Pseudonocardiaceae; genus Saccharopolyspora; species Saccharopolyspora antibiotica. Next base: position 53,887 of record NZ_JBJZOI010000028.1, read on the forward strand.
GCGCGCACCGCGCCCGGCGTGGTCGCCGCGTGCACCGCCGCCGACCTGGACCTGCCGGTGCTCAAGCCGTTCATCGAGCTCGGCGACTTCCCCCGCCGGCCGCTGGCCACCGACCGGGTGCGCTTCGTCGGGGAGGCCGTGGCCGTGGTCGTCGCCGACAGCGCGGCAGCCCTCGCGGACGCGATGGAGCGGGTCGACGTCGAGTACGAACCGCTGCCGGTCACCGTCGATCCCGAGCGCGCGATGGACCCGGACTCGCCCCGGCAGTTCCCCGCCCACGGCTCCAACATCGCCGACGGTGCACGGGACGCCGCCGGGGCCGACGTGCTCGCGGGCGCGGACGTGGTGGTGCGCGCGCGGATCGAGAACCAGCGGCTCGCGGTCGCGCCGATGGAGGGCGGCGCGTTCGCCGCCGTGCCCGGCGGGCCCGAGCAGGACTACGAGATCACCGCCTACGCCTCCACCCAGATGCCGCACGCGCTGCGCTCCGGGCTCGCCGCGGCGTTCGGCTGGGAGGCCGAGCGGGTCCGCGTGATCGCCCCGCACGTCGGCGGCGCCTTCGGCGGCAAGGCGGGCGCCGCCGCCGAGCACCTCGCGGTCGTGGCGCTGGCCCGGTCGCTCGGCAGGCCCGTGAAGTGGGTGGAGACCCGCTCGGAGAACATGGTCGCGATGCCGCACGGGCGGGCCCAGGTGCAGTTCGCCGAGCTGGGCCTGACCAGCGAGGGCCGCATCGTCGGCCTGCGGGCGCGCGTCATCGGCGACGCCGGGGCCTACGCCGGGTTCGGCGGGGCGCTCGCCCTCGGCCCGACCCGGCTGATGTCCCAGGGCGTGTACCGGATCCCGGCGCTGAGCTACGACGGCGCGGCGGTGCTCACCAACACCACTCCCGTCGGCGCGTTCCGCGGTGCCGGGCGGCCCGAGGCGGCGGCGATGCTGGAGCGGGTCGTGGACATGGCCGCCGTCGAGCTCGGTCTCGACCCGGCGGAGCTGCGCAGGCGGAACTTCCTGCGGCCCGAGGAGTTCCCGCACACCACGCTCACCGGCGCGAACTACGACAGCGGCGACTACGACCGGGCGCTGACCGAGGCGCTGCGGCTGGCCGGGTACGAGCAGCTGCGCGCCGAGCAGGCCCGCAGGCGCGCGGCGGGGGACCCGCGCGCGCTGGGCATCGGCCTGAGCACCTACGTGGAGATCACCGGGGGCGGCGCGGGCGAGTTCGCCGCCGTCGAGGTCCGCGAGGACGGCGCCACCATCAAGGTCGGCACCTCCGCCCACGGCCAGGGCCACGCGACGGCGTTCTCGATGATCGTCGCCGACGTGCTGGGCCTGCCGCTGGAGTCCGTGGAGTTCGTCCAGTCCGACACGGCCACCGTCCCGCGCGGCGGCGGAACGGGCGGTTCCCGCTCGCTGCAGGTCGGCGGCAGCGCCGTGCGCACGGCCGCCGAGGTGGTGCTGCGCCGCGCGCGCGACCTCGCCGCCGACCGGCTGGAGGCCGCGCCCGAGGACCTCGAACTCACCGGCGGCGGGCTCGGCGTGGCGGGTGTGCCCGGCGTCGAGCTGAGCTGGCCGGAGCTGGTGCGCGCTGCCGAGGAGGACGGCGACCCGCTGGCCGCCGACACCGACTTCGTCCCGGGGGGCGCCACGTTCCCGTTCGGCGCGCACGTCTCGGTGGTGGAGGTCGACACCGAGACCGGGTTCGTCACCCCGCTGCGGCACATCGCCGTCGACGACTGCGGGCGCGTCGTCAACCCGACCATCGTGCGCGGGCAGCAGCACGGCGGCGCGGTGCAGGGGATCGCCCAGGCGCTGTGGGAGCACATGTCCTACGACGAGGACGGCAACCCGACCACCGCGACCTTCGCCGACTACGCGATCCCCTCCGCCGCCGACGTCCCCGCGCTGGAGGTCGCGGGCACGGTGACCGAATCCCCGCACAACCCGTTGGGGGCCAAGGGGATCGGCGAGTCCGCGACGGTCGGTGCCACCCCGGCCGTGCAGAACGCGGTCATCGACGCGCTGAGCCACCTCGGCGTCCGCCACCTCGACATGCCGCTCACCCCGCAGCGGGTCTGGGAGGCCGTGCGCGACGCCCGCGCGGGCACCCTCCCCGATCCGTGGCGGGAACCGCCGCGCGCCTTCGCCGACCTCCCGCCGCGCCCCGGCGGCGTCCCCGCCGACGCCGACGAAGCGGTGGTGTGAGCGGCCGGAAGCACTGCTGGGCCCCGGATGGCGTGCGGTGAGCGCTGGCAGCGGTCCGCGCGGCCGGGATCCGGCCCTCGGCGCGGGCGACGTTCCCCTCCGCCGGGGTCAGCGGGTCCCGCCGGGCGGTTCAGCCGCCCGGCGGGACGCCCGGGTCAGCGGAAGTCCTTGGCCCAGGTCGCGGTGTGCATGGCGCTGCGGACCCGCCAGCGGTTGATCGACTCGTGCAACCGGTCGCGGACCTCGCGGTGCTCCGCGGACGACCACAGGTCGTGCTCCTCGGCGGGGTCCTCGCGCAGGTCGAACAGCTGACCGCGCTCGTGGTCGGAGAACTCCACGAGCTTCCAGCGCTCGTCGCGCACCATCGTCATCAGCTCGGTGTCGGTCAGGATGAAGTCGCGGGCGTGCTCGGAGAACACCTCCGCGCGTCCCGACCACGCCTCCCCGCGCAGCGCGGGCAGCAGCGACTCGGCTTCCATCCACTCCGGCGGCGCGAGGCCCGCCAGCTCCAGGACCGTCGGGCCGATGTCCATCAGCGAGGTGAGCCCGTCCAGCACCTGCCCGGGCCGCACCCGCCCCGGGCCCCAGATCAGCAGCGGGACGTGCACGCTCGGCTCGTACATCGTCCACTTCTGCGAATGCCCGTGGTCGCCCAGCGCGTCGCCGTGGTCGGAGGTGAACACGACGACGGTGTTCTCCAGCACCCCGCGCTCCTCCAGCGCGCGCAGCAGGCCGCCGACCTGCTCGTCGATGAGCGAGACGTTGGCGTAGTAGTGCTGCCGCTGCCGCTGGAGCTGCTCCTCGGTGGGGTCGGCCAGGTGCACGATCGCGTCGTGGTCGTTGTCCAGGTGCTGCTGCCGCAGCGCCTGGAGCGGGGCCGGCTGGGCGGCCAGGTCCTCGGCGGAGCGGTGCGCGGCGGGCATCTCCCGGTCCCGGTAGGGGTCGAGGTGGCGCGGCGGCGGGTCGTAGGGCGGATGCGGGCCGGGGAAGCCGACCTGCAGGAAGAACGGAGCGTCGTGGTCGGGGTAGGTCTCCAGCCAGTGCTGGGCGAGGTTGCCGACGAAGTGGTCGGCGTGCAGGTCCTCGGGCAGCTCCCACTCGAAGGCGCCCAGGCGTTCCCGGTAGTCCTCGCGTCGCCGGTAGGTCACCCGGCTCGGCTTCTCCGCGCCCCGGATCCACAACGCCTTGTCCCACTGGTCCAGGAAGAACGGCAGGTTCGGGTGCGCGCGGTCCTTGTTCTCCACCACGTGCCGCTCGGCGAATCCGACCGAGGCCTCGTAGGGGTAGGTGTGCATCTTGCCGATGCTGGTGCAGCGGTAACCGGCACCGGCCAGGTCCTCGACCCAGGAGTGCGACCAGCGGTCGTCGTTGCGCAACACCCCGGAGGTGTGCGGGTAGAGCCCGGTGAACAGGCTGGCCCGGGACGGCGCGCACGACGGTGAGGCCACGTAGGCGTTCGTCAGCGCGGCGCCCTCGCGGGCCAGCCGGTCCAGGTTCGGCGTGTCGACGTGGGTGTGCCCCAGCGCCGCGATGGAGTCGAAGCGCTGCTGATCGGTCATGATCAGCACGATGTTCGGGCGGTCGGGCGTTGCGGGCACGGGTCATCTCCTCCGATGATCAGCGGGCGGCTTCGGGTTCGGGCTCGGCGTCCTCGACGAGGTCGCTGCGGTGCGTCTCCTTCGTCAGCAGCACGCACACCGCGCTGATCAGGCACAACCCCGACAGGTAGAGCGCCGGGGGCCAGTAGGAGTAGCCGAACGCGGCGGCCAGCGACAGCGCGATCGCCGGGGTGGGAGCGCCGCCCAGCAGCGCGGAGCCCTGGTAGACCACGCCGAGCCCGGTGTAGCGGGTGCCGGTGGAGAACATCTCGGCGAAGTAGGCGCCCTGGATGGCGAACATGCAGCCGGTGCCCACGGCGACCATCACCACGATCGCGAACCAGATCAGCAGCACGTTCTGCGTGGCCAGCGCCGGGAAGTACAGCAACCCGCCCACCCCGCACAGCACCACGCCGAACAGGTAGACCGGGCGCCGCCCGATGCGGTCGGAGAGCTTGCCGATGAACGGCACCAGCACCAGCTCCACGGCAGCCGCCAGCACGAACCCGTTGAGGATCATCGATCGGTCCAGCCCGAGCTGCACCGTCGCGAAGGAGATCGCGAACACGTTGATGATGTTGAAGGTGACCGCGTCGGCCATCCGCGCCCCGAGGCCCAGCAGCAGGTTGCGCCACTCGGTGCGCAGCAGCGTGAGCACGGGCAGCCTGTTGACCGGCTGCTGCTTCTCGGCGGCGCGGAAGGCCGCCGTCTCGGGAACGCGGGAACGCGCGATCAGGGCGAACACGACGAACACCCCGCTGAGCAGGAACGGGATCCGCCAGCCCCAGGTCAGGAACTGCTCCTCGGGCAACATGCTGACCAGGCTCACCAGCCCGGTCGAGACGAGCAGCCCGGCTGGCGTGCCCATCTGGTGGAAGCTGCCGAGGAAGCCGCGCTTCCCCTTGGGCGCTGATTCCAGGGCCAGCAGCGAACCGCCGCCGAACTCCCCGCCGATCCCGATGCCCTGCAACATCCGCAGCGCGATGAGCGCGACGGCGGCCCAGACGCCGATGGTCTCGTAGGTGGGGAGCAGGCCGATCGCGAAGGTGACGGCGCCGATGAGCACCACGGTGGCCATCAGCATCGGTTTGCGCCCGATGCGGTCTCCGAAGTGCCCGAACAGCAGGGCGCCCAGCGGGCGGGTGAGGAACCCGGCGGCGAACGCGCCGAAGGACTCCACGACGCTGACCGTCGCGTCCCCGCCGGGGAAGAACAGGGTGGGGAAGATCAGCGCCGCTGCGGTGCCGAAGAGGTAGAAGTCGTACCACTCGATGAAGCTGCCGGAGAACGCGGCGCGGACCGCTCGCCACGAGGACCGCGGCGTCGTTGCTGCGGGGTCAGTCATGGGCACTCTTTCCAAACCGGAGAGCATTGCTCAAATGTGAGGTATAGTTCGCTCATGTGTGAGCAGGGATGCTAGCAATCGGCTGGTGCCGGGCACAATAGCTCTCACCTGCGAGAACGTGATCGCTCAGCGGCGCGGTAGCGTGCTCGTGCCGCGCGCGAGGAGGAGTGGATGAGCACAGTGGACGGTCGATCGGCGGCGATCGAGGAGGAGGTCGTGCTGCGGGTAGCGCGCGACTACTACCTGGAGGACCGCTCGAAGGTGGAGATCGCGAAGCGCACCGGGCTGAGCCGCTGGCAAGTCGCCCGGGTGCTGCGCGAAGCCAGGGAATCCGGACTGGTCCGGATCACCATCGGCCGCCCGCGCGACGCGGACGGCTCGGAGCTCGAACGCCGCCTCGCCGCCGCCCTGGGGCTCGACGCGGCCGTGGTGGTGGACGTCGATCCGGCAGCGGACGGCGCGGCGGACTCGATCGCGGCCGCCCTCGCCGAGCTGCTGTCCGAGAGCATCCGGGAGGGCCAGTCCGTCGGGCTCACCTGGAGCCGGGTCATCGAGCGGCTGCCCGCGCGGCTGCGCGGCATGGCGCCCTGCAACGTGGTGCAGCTGGCCGGGGCGCTGAGCTTCCCCGGCGACCGGCTGGGCTCGGTGGAGGTCACCCGCGAGGTGGCGCGGATCGCTGGCGGCGTGGCGCACCCGTTCTACGCCCCGCTGTTCGTCGCCGATGCGGGGACGGCTGCCGCGCTGCGCGCCCAGCCGGAGATCGCCCGCTGCCTGGAACGGGTCGAACGGCTCGACGTCGCCGTCGTCTCGGTGGGGCAGTGGAGCGAGCGCGGCTCGGCCGTGCACCCGCTGGTGCCCGCACCGCTGGCGGCCGAGGTCGCCGCGGCCGGGGCGGTGGGCGACGTGAGCGGCCGCGTGTTCGACGAGCGCGGCGCGGCGGTGAGCACCGGTTTCGACGACCGCATCGTCGGCATCACCGCCGAGCAGCTGCGGCGGGTGCCGCGCCGCATCGCCACCAGCGTCGGCGAGTACCGCGCCCGGGCGACGATCGCCGCCGCGCGGGCCGGGCTCATGTCGGAACTGGTCGTGGACCGGCCGCAGGCCGCGGCGATCGTCCGCCTCCTCGACTCGGGGGTGACCCGGCCCGCCGACTAAGCCGCCTCGGCCGGTCGATGCCGTGGCGACGGGAACGCGCCGCGGCTCCGCCGGATCCGTCGGCGGGTGCGACCGGAACCCCGTTCGCGGACGAGCGTCAGGACTCCAGCGCGAAGTAGCGCATCCGGGCCGTCGGCCGGAAGCCGATGCGGCCGTAGACCGGCGCTCCGGCGGCGGTGGCGTGCAGCGTGGCGCGGGTGAGCCCGGTGGCGCGCCCGCCCTCGTGCAGCGCCTTGCGGGTCACCGCCTCGCCGTAGCCGCGCCGCCCCGCCTCCGGCGAGGTGGCGACCAGGAGCACGAAGAGCCTGCCCTCGCAGGGCATCGCGGCCGCCGCCGCGACCGGTTCTCCGTCCCGCAGCCCGAGGTAGGCGTGCACCTCGGTGCGCCACATCGCGGTGCCGCGCAGGCCGTCGCGGCCGTCCTCCAGCGGGAAGCCGTAGGCGCGGGAGTTCACGTCGGCGAAGGCCGCGAACTGCTCGGGTTCGGTCGCCCGCTCGAAGGTGAGCTCCGGGTGCTCCGGCGCGGGCAGCGGCAGCAGGTCGCCCGCCATGCCGACTCCGGAGTAGGCCGTTTCCAGCCCGGCCTCGGCGGCGAGCGCGGGCAGTCCCGAGCGGGCGGCGGGGTCCAGCAGGTCCTCGAAGATCCAGGCGAGACCGGGCCGGGACTTCTCCCGCATGATCTCCGCGACGTGCTCCAGCTGCCGCGCGAGCAGTTCCGGGCCGACGCCGGTGTCGGTGAGCGTGACGCAGTTCCAGAACGGGAAGCGGGAATCCGCCCAGCGCACCGCGATCCCGGGCATGTCCCGCGCGTCGGCGTCCGGCCACGAGTCGAGCACCAGCGCGCGCCACGCCGAGGAGAGCTGGTACATCGATTCGACCGCGCCCGCGTCGATCGTCGTCATCGTCTGCGAACCTCCGGGAATGGCGACGGACAGTGTCCGGATGGTAGCAGTGCGTGACCGACTGGTTTCGGCGGGTCGCTCCCCGCGCCGCGCGGACCTGCTGCGGAACCGGATTTCGGGCGTAGCATCGCGAGGCGGACCGGTCGGCCTCGTGCACTCTCGGTGACGCGGCCGGATCGCCGCAGCCGCGAGGGGGCCCGCATGGGAGCCAGGCAGTCGTCGACCGACGAGTTCGTCCGCGAACCGCTGGGAGTGCGGGAGCGGATCACCGCTGACGGCTCGTCGCCGTGGCCGGTGGAACCGCACCGCTACCGCCTCGTCGGAGCCCGCGCCTGCCCGTGGGCGAACCGCGTCATCATCGTCCGGCGGCTCCTGGGGCTGGAACCCGTGCTGTCGCTGGGGCTCGCGGGTCCGCTGCACGACGACCGCAGCTGGCGCTTCCACCTCGACCCCGGTGGTGTCGATCCGGTGCTGGGCATCGAGTGGCTGCGCGAGGCCTACGAACGAGCCGTCCCCGGCTACGACAAGGGCGTGACCGTGCCCGCGGTCGTGGAGATCTCCACCGGGAAGGTCGTCACGAACGCCTACCAGGACCTCGAGTTCGACTTCGCGACCCAGTGGACCGCCCACCACCGCCGGGGAGCGCCGGAGCTGTTCCCGCCCGAGCACCGCGACGAGATCGCGGAGATCTCCGACCAGGTGTTCCACGACGTCAACAACGGCGTCTACAAGTGCGGGTTCGCCAAGGCGCAGCACGCCTACGACAAGGCCTACGACGCGCTGTTCGCCCGGCTCGACGCGCTCGCCGAGCGCCTGGCCCGGCAGCGCTACCTGGTGGGCGACACCATCACCGAGGCCGACGTGCGGCTGTGGGTGACGCTGGTGCGGTTCGACGCGGTCTACCACGGGCACTTCAAGTGCAACCGCTCCACGCTCGCCGACATGCCGGTGCTGTGGGCCTACGCCCGGGACCTGTTCCAGACGCCGGGATTCGGCGACACCATCGACTTCGAGCAGATCAAGCAGCACTACTACGGGGTGCACGAGGAGGTCAACCCGACCGGGATCGTGCCGAAGGGGCCGGACCCCGCGGGCTGGCTCACCCCGCACGGGCGCGAGGTGCTCGGCGGGCGTCCCTTCGGCGGCGGCACGCCGCCCGGCGCGCCGCCGCGAGCGGAACGGGTTCCGCCGCTCGTCGGCTGAGCGGACCCGGCGGCCGGCGCGGGGGCGCCGGGCGAGGCGCGCACGAGCCGAGCGGCCGGGGCTGATCCCCGCGCGCTGTCGCGCGCGACTGCCGGTGCGGGGCGGCGAACATCCCACGATGGGGTGGGGCGTTCGCCTGGGTCACGACCCCACGGGGTGAATCGTGCCGTCGAGGCGTCAGGAAGCGGCGTTCCCGGACGAGGTAGGGGTGAAGATCCTCGATCACCACCCGACCCCAGGAGCTCTCCGTGCGCAGTCTCGTCGACCAGGCCCGCGCCCACCCGCGGTGCGCCGGCGGGCGGGAGATCCCCGTCGCCGTCATCGGGGCCGGACCGAGCGGGCTGGCCGTGGCGGCGGAGTTGGAGCGGCGCGGGATCCCGGCGACGGTGTTCGAGCGCTCCGGCCAGCTCGGGGCGAGCTGGCGCGACCGCTACGACGGCCTGCGGCTGCACGCCGCGCGGTCGCTGTCCGCCCTCCCGGGGCTGCGGCTCCCGCGCTCCCGCGAGCGCTGGGTGTCGCGGGACGACCTGGTCCGCTACCTGGAGGCCTACGTCGCCCACCACGAGCTCGACGTCCGGTTGAGCACCCGGGTGGAGCGCATCCGGCCCGTCGAGCACGACGGGGGAGCGCGGTCCTGGCGGTTGTGCACCGGCGGGACCACGGCGGCGGCGAGCACCGTGGTGGTCGCCACCGGCCGCAACCAGCTCCCGCACGTGCCGGACTGGCCGGGAGCGGACGCGTTCCCCGGCGAGTTGATCCACTCGACGCGCTACCGGGGGCCGCAGCCCTGCGCGGGGCGGGACGTGCTCGTCGTCGGGTCGGGCAACAGCGGTGCCCAGATCGCGGTGGCCCTGGCCGAGGGCGGCGCGAGCCGGGTCCGGTGGTCGGTGCGGACCCCGCCGAACCTCGTCCCCGCGACCACCGGTCGACTCCAGCGGCTGAGCGCGGCGCTGAACGCCCTGCCGCCGGGCGCGGCGGATCTGCTCACCGCGGCCTTCACCCGGCTGACGCTGCCGGACCTGACCAGCCGCGGTGTCCCCCGGCCGCAGGAAGGGCCCCGCGTCCGCGCCCGGCGCGACGGCACCAGCCCGGTGCACGACCAGGGCATCGTCGCGGCCGTGCTGGATGGTCGGGTGGAACCGGTCGCCGCCGTCACCGCGATCGAGCGGGAGCAGGTGGTGCTCGCGGACGGCTCCCGGATCAGCCCGGACCGCATCGTGGCCGCGACCGGCTTCCGGCCGGGTCTGGAGCGGATGTTCGGGGCCGGTCCGCTGCTCACCGGCCAGGGCCTGCCGGTTCCGGGCGGCGTGCCGGAGGCGCCGAACCTGCACTTCGTCGGGTTCACCCACCACCCGTCCGAGCACGTGCGGCAGGTCGGCCGGGAGGCGCGCACCACCGCCAGGACCATCGCCCGCGGCCTGCGCCGGGCGGGCGGCCCGAACCGCACGATCGACTGCCGCTGCACCTCGGTGACCTGACCCGGGGCGGCCGAGCTCCCACCTCTCGACTCGCCGAGCGCGGCGCCCTCACCCGGTGGATCGTGAGGGTGTCCGGGTCGGCGGGGCCCGGTTGCATACGATGGGGTGATCAGGGCCGTCCGCTGGTGCGCGCGGCAGCGGCCAGGGCACGGCGGCGCGAGGAGTGGGAATCGGGATGGCGACCCCGGGAGAACCGGCGGATCTGACCAACAAGTCGGTGGTCAAGGCCGTGCGGCTGCTCCGAGCCCTCGCGCACCAGAACAGCGGCGCCTCGGCGACCGAGCTGGCCTCGATGGCCGGCATCGCGCGCCCGACCGCTTTCCGGCTGCTGTTCACCCTGGAGCGCGAAGGCCTGGTGGACCGGGCCGAGAACACCTACACGCTCGGTTGGGAGATGGCCCGGCTCGGCAAGCTCGCCGATCCGTACGCGGGCCTGGTGTCCCGGGTGCGTCCGGCGCTCGACGACCTGGCCGCCGAGCTCGGCGAGACGGTGACGCTGGCGGTGCCGAACCTCCCGCTCGGCTACGACCTGGTCGCCGAGGTCGCCGGGCCGCACATGGTCGGGGTCTCGTTGCGCGAATCGGTGGGCAGGTACTACCCGCTGCACGCGAGCTCCACCGGCAAGATCATCCTCGCGGAGCTGTCCGAGGACGAGATCCGCGGTGCGCTGCCCGCGACCTTGGAGGCGTTCACCGAGCGCACCATCGTGGACCGGGACGTGCTGCTCCAAGAGCTGCGCGAGGTGCGCGAGCAGGGCTACGCGGTCATCGACAACGAGCTGGAAGCGGAGCTGCTGTCGCTGTCGCGGCCGGTGCGCGACGGTGCCGGGGAGCTCACCGCGGTCCTCACCGTCGACGGCCCGCGCTACCGCTTCGGCAGGGACCGGATTCCCTCCGCGCTGCAGAGCATGAAGCTCACCGCCGAGCTCGTCGCCGACATGCTCTGGCAGTCCGACTCCGGGGACTGATCTCCCGGTTCCGGGCCTCGACGCCCGGGGACAGCTCCCGCGGGGGGCGTCCTGCGGCATGGCCCCGTCCTCCGTCCTGCGCGTGGCGCTGGCATGAACACTGCTCCACTCGGGTGTTCACCAAGTGAACGCCACGTTCGGAAAGATGCCTCGCGCTCGGATTCGGTGTCAAGCGTCCTTCGGAGTGTTAGTTCCGTTGGAGGACAAGCGAAAACCCGGATCGGATCGACTCTTGACGGCGCCTCCGGCGCGATCGCACACTGCTGCTGGCCGCGTTCATAAAGTGAACGCAGCGTTCACCAAGTGAGCGAGGAGGCGTGATGAGTGACCGTCCGTTCAAGTTGTTCGCCTTCGACGTGCAGGCCCCGGCGCACCTGACGGCCGGTTCCTGGCGCAACGAGGGCGATCTGGGGCACCGCTACACCGACCTGGGTTACTGGACAGGTCTCGCGAGGTTGCTGGAGGACGCGCGCTTCGACGGCATCTTCTTCGCCGACACCGTCGGCTACCACGACGTCCACGCCGGCAGCCCGGACGCCGCGCTGCGCGACGCCGCGCAGTTCCCGATCAACGACCCGTCGCTGCTGGTCTCCGGCATGGCCGCCGCCACCGAGCACCTCGGGTTCGGCGTGACCTGCTCGCTCACCTACGAGCAGCCCTACTCGCTGGCGCGGAAGTTCAGCACCCTCGACCACCTCACCGGCGGCCGCGTGGGCTGGAACGTCGTCACCTCCTACTCCGACTCGGCCGCCCGCAACCTGGGCCTCGGCACCCAGCTCCCGCACGACCGCCGCTACGACCTCGCCGAGGAGTACCTGGAGGTCTGCTACCGGCTGTGGGAGTACTCGTGGCAGGACGACGCGGTGCTGCGCGACCGCGACGGGGGCCGCTACCTCGATCCCGCGCGGATTCACCCCATCGACCACTCCGGCACCTACTTCCAGGTCCCGGGCTTCCACCTGTGCGAACCCTCGCCCCAGCGCACCCCGGTGCTGTTCCAGGCAGGCGCCTCCGCGCGGGGCACCGCCTTCGCGGGCTCGCACGCCGAGGCGATCTTCATCAACACCATGACCCCCGAGCTGTCCCGGCGCGCGGTGGACCGCGCCCGTCTGGCCGCCGCCGAGGCCGGGCGCGATCCGCGGGACGTCCAGGTGCTCGCGCTGATGACGGTCGTGGTGGCGCCCACCGACGCCGAGGCGCAGGAGAAGTACGAGGCCCACCTGCGCTCGGTCAGCTACGAGGGCGCGCTGGCGCGGTTCGCGGGCTGGACCGGCGTCGACCTGTCCGGCTGCGACCCCGACCTGCCGCTGCGGCACGTGGAGACCGAGGGCGTGCGGTCCATCGTGGACATGTTCTCCCGGGCCGACCCGACCCGGACGTGGACCCCGCGCCAGATCGCCTCCTACCTCGGCGTCGGCGGCACCGGGGCGACCGTGGTCGGCTCGCCGAGCACGGTCGCCGCCGAGCTGCGCCGCTGGCGGGACGTGGCCGACGTCGACGGCTTCAACCTCAGCTACGCGGCCAAACCCGCGGGCTGGACCGAGTTCATCGAGCTGGCTCTGCCCGAGCTGCGCAGGCAGGGCCTCGCGCGCGAGGACTACGACCGCGACGCCCGCACGCTGCGCGAGCGCCTCACCGGCGGCGGCAGGCTCACGCCCCCCGGGCACCCCGCCACGGCCGTGCGCGCGCTGCGCCCCGACCTGCTGCCGCCCGTCGGCGCGCTCGTCTGACCCCGTGACCACCGGAGAGAACGAGGAGGAGCGGATGGCGAACGCCGACACCGCCGACGAACGGACCGACGTCGTGATCGTCGGCGGCGGGATCGCCGGGCTCATCACGGCTCGCGAACTGGGTCGCACCGGCCTGCGGGTCGTGCTGCTCGAAGCCAGGGACCGGCTCGGCGGCCGGGTGTGGACCGACCACCGGTTCGGGCGCGACCTGGAGCTGGGCGGGACCTGGGTGCACTGGCTGCAACCGCACGTGTGGGCGGAGATCACCCGCTACGGCCTGGAGGTCACCCGGGGACCGCGTCCCGAGGAGGCCTACTGGCTGGCGGGCGGCGAGCTGCGCACCGGCACGCTCGACGAGTTCATGACGCTGATCGACCCAGGGATGCGCGCGCTGCTGGCCGAGACGATGACCCGGATCCCGCGCCCCGACGACCCGCTCGCGGGGGACGGGCTCGCCGAGATCGACCACCTCAGCGTCCGCGACCGGCTCGACGCGCTCGGGCTGTCGGTCGAGGAGTACCAGGCCAACGAGGCCGCCTGGGTCGGGCACTTCAACGCCCCCACCGAGGACGGCGCCTACGCCAGCGCGCTGCGCTGGACCGCCGCGACGGCCGGGAGCTGGCACCTCATGCACGAGGCCTCGGCCGTGTTCCGCCTGACCCGGGGCACCCGGGCCCTGGTCGAGGCGATCGCGGCCGAGACGACCGCCGAGCTGCGCACCGGCACCGAGGTGACCGGCGTCGAGCACGACGGTGGGGGAGCGGTGGTGACCACCGCCGACGGGCACCGGATCGCGGCGCGGCGCGCGGTGCTCACCCTGCCGCAGAACCTGCTCGGTTCGCTGCCCGTCGAGCCGCCGCTGTGCGCGGCGAAGCGGGCGGCCACCGAGGAGGGAACCGCCTCGAAGGGCATCAAGCTCTGGATCCGGGTGCGCGGCCCGATCCGCCCGTTCTTCGCCTACTCCTCGGCGGCGCACCCGCTCTCGGTGGTGCGCACCGAGTACCTCGGGGAGCAGGACGCGGTGCTGGTGGCCTTCGGCGCGGACGCGCGGCGGATCGCCGCCGACGACCTGCACGCGGTGCGCGCCGCGCTGCGGGTCTGGCGGGACGACCTGGAGGTCCTCGACGTCACCGGGCACGACTGGATGGCCGATCCCCGCTCGCGGGAGACCTGGCTGATCCAGCGCCCGAACCAGCTCACCCGATACCTGCGCGAGCAGCAGCGCGCCGAGGGCGCGCTGCACGTCGCGGGCGGCGACTACGCCAACGTGTGGGGCGGCTTCATCGACGGAGCCGTGGAAAGCGGGCTGCGCGCGGCCCGGCAGGTCGCCGCGGAACTCGCGGCGTCCTGCACGACCGACACCGGAGGAGGACGGGAATGACGATCACGACCGACATCACGGATTCACGCCACTACCGCGACGTCATGGGCAGGCTGCCCACCTCGGTGGTCGTGGTGGCCGGGCGCGACGCGGAGACGGGCACGGCGGCGGGGCTCGTCGTCGGCACCTTCCAGTCGCTGTCGCTCGACCCGCCGCTGGTGTGCTTCAGCGTCGCCGAGACCTCGGGCAGCTGGCCGAGGGTCCGGGCCGGTGGGCTCTTCAGCGCCAGCGTGCTCACCACCGGGCAGGACGCGGTGTGCCGGGCGTTGTCCAGCAAGTCGCCGGACAAGTTCGCCGCCGTGGACTGGTTCCCGTCACCGGACGGCTCGCCGCGGATCTCCGGGGCGCACGCCTGGATCGACTGCGAGCTCTGCCACGAGTGGACCGGCGGCGACCACCGCATCGTCATCGCCAGGGTTCGGAACATGGTCGCCGGGGACGGCGAGGGCACCGGCCCGCTCGTGTTCTACCGGGGACGCCTCGGCGGGTACCGGGAACCCGCCGCCTGACCGCGCGACCGGCGGCCCGCTCCCGGTGGTGGAGCGGGCCGTCTTCCGCGTCGGGGGGCCCTCCGGCGACGCGGCCGCTTCGAGCAGCTCGGCGGTGCCGCTGCCGACGACCGGGGTGAACCAGAGCAACCGCTGGCGGCCGTCCTCGCTGAACAGGTGCAGGCAGTTGACCTCCAGCAGGCCCAGCTCGGGATGCAGCAGGCGCTTGCGCTCGTCGCGGCGGAAGGCCACGTCGTGCTCGGCCCAGCGGCGGGCGAACTCGGGGGAGCGGTCGAGCAGGTCCGCGATGAGCGAGCTCGCCTCGGGGTCGCGGGCGTCGCGGCGCGCCGCCGCCGCGCGGAGGTCGGCGGTGAGGGAGCGCGAGACCCCGGCGTGGTCCTCCTCGGGGTAGCGTCGGCGCGCCTCGGGGTCGGTGAACCAGCGGTGCACGAAGCTCGCCCGCGCCCCCCGGTACCCGGAGTGGTCGCCGAGCAGGGCCACCGCCAGCGAGTTCTGGGCGAGCGTGACGTGCAGGTCGGTGATCACCTGCGCGGGTGAGGTGAGGCGGGACAGCAGGTCGAGCATCCCGGGGTGCACGTGCGAGGCCGCGCCGCCCTGGACGGGCACCGCGCGGTCGGCCAGGTGGTAGAGGTGGTCGCGCTCGTCCGCGCTCAGCCGGAGGGCCCGCGCCAGGGCCGCCAGCATCTGCTCGGAGGGCTGGGAGCCGGCACCGCGCTCCAGCTCCACGTAGTACTCCACGGACGCACCGGCGAGCTGGGCCACCTCGTCGCGCCGCAGTCCCGGCACCCGCCTGCGCGGACCGGACGGCAGACCCACCTCGGCGGGCCGGATGCGGTCGCGGCGCGAGCGCAGGAACGCGCCCAGCTCGGCGTGCTTCGCGGTCGGCATGGTTCCAGTCTGCGGCACTCGCGGGCGCGGAGGGGGGGGGGGGGGGGGGGGGGGGGGGGGGGGG